>DATDCH010000036.1:0-9378 GCA_036524455.1 Kofleriaceae bacterium
GGCGAGCACGAACGCGGTGGGCTCGCACTCCTTGCCGGCGGGATCGACGCCGGCGTTGAGCCCGGCCGCGATGCGGAGCAGGCCGACCGAGTCGACGTCGTAGACCGGCGTCGAGAACGGGTAGTCGCCCATCTTCGGCGGATCGCCGGTGATGATGACGAGGTTGCGCAGGCCGAGGCCGCTCGCGCCGAGCAGGTGGGCGACGAGACCGAGGAAGCTGCGATCGCGCGCGCACACGTGGAGGATCGGCTCGACGGTGGTCTCGGCGGCGAGCCGCGCGCACACCGCGATGTTCGCCATCCGCGCCGACGCACGCGGGCCATCGGCGATGTTGACGATGTCGACGCCGCCTTCGATCAGCGCCTCGACGGCGGCTTTTGTCTTGCTGATGTCGGTACCGGTCGGTGCGGTGAGCTCGACCGAGACCGCGAACTCGCCGCGGGCGATCCGCGCACCGAGCCGGCTGCGATCGGGGAGCAACGACTTCGCCGCGGGCGCTGGGCCGTGCGAGATCTGGATCGTCGGCGAGCTCTTGCCGCCGCGCTCGTCGATCTTCTCGCCGCGCAACATGCGGACCGCGCCGAGCATCGCGCGTGTGTGCTCCGGCGTGGTGCCACAGCAACCTCCGACGAGCCGCACGCCACTCTTGAGCATGCGGCGCGCGAACACGCCGAAGTGCTCGGGGTTCGCGACGTAGAGTGTGCGGCCTTCGACCGACGCGGGCAGACCTGCGTTCGGCTGCGCGATCACCGGCTTGCCGCGGCCGACCATGTTGGTGACGACTTGATAGAGCTCCGCAGGGCCGATGCCGCAGTTGCCGCCGACGACGTCGGCGCCTACCGCGATCATGCGGTCGGCGATCTCCGCCGGGCCGAGGCCGCCGTCGCTGCGGCTGTTGCCGTCGAACACCATCATCGCGAACACGGGCACGCGGGGGCCGCGCTCCTTCGCGACGCGGATCGCTTCCTCCATCTCCAGGATCGACGTGAATGTCTCGAGGATGATCGCGTCGACGCCGGCGAGCACGAGCGTGTCGATCTGCTCGGCGAGCGCGAACCGCGCGAGGCGGCGCTCGGCGGCGGTGGCGATGTGGAACTTCACGCCGGTCGGGCCGACCGCGCCTGCGACGTACGCACGGTCGGTGGCCGCCTTGCGCGCGAGGTCGACCGCGGCGCGGTTGATCGCCGTGCACTGGTCGACGAGGCCGTGCCGCGCGAGCGCCATGCGGTTCGCGCCGAACGTGTTCGTCTCGATGATCTCGGCACCGGCCTGCACGTAGTCGTGATGGATCGTGTGGATCAGCTCGGGGTTCGACAGGTTGAGCTCGTCGTAGCTACGCGTGTGGAGCACACCGCGTTCGTAGAGCAGCGAGCCCATCGCGCCGTCGAGTAGCAGCGGTCCACTCGCGAGCGCCTCGGCGAGGGATTTATCAGTGATGGTCATGAGCCTCGGAAGGCGCGGCCTGCGAACCCTTGCGCGCCGAGCGAGCGTCGTACCACACGCATCACGTCTCCGCGCCCGAGCTGCGCGAGATGACCACCGTCGAACCACATCACGTCGGTGCCCCAGTGCTTCGCGAGCGCCTTTGCATGGTCCGGCGGCGTGATCCGATCGCCCTTGCCGGCGACGACGTACAGCCGATCGCGCGGCACACGGGGAGGGCGCGTGGTCGGGGCGTGGACCGCGAACGCATCGACGAGCATGTCCTCGGTGATGCCGGCATTCGCCGCGCGCTTCTGAGCGGAGGTGCCTTCGCCATGGCGCCACATCAGCCGCGCGAACGACACCGCAGGAATGATCGCGACCGCGAAGTCGACGCCGCCGGCGTCGCTCGGTCCGGCGACGCTGGTCCACAACCCGGTCGTGTAGCCACCGAGGCTCATTCCCATCACGCCGACCGCGGAGCTGCCGCGCTTACGCAGGAACAGCGACAGCGCGCGCAGATCGTAGATTGCGTGACCGAAGCCTTCGTTCATGCGCAGCGGGTTTGGCGTGGGCCAGATCGGATTGAGCGATCCGGTCATCGAGCGGATGCCGTGGAACGGGAGCACGAACGCGGCGACGTCGTAGCCGTGGCGCAGCCAGTACGGGACTTGAAAGGCGCGCTCGTTCATCCAGTGACTGCCGGCGCCCCAGCCGTGGATCATCACGATCGTGGGGCGGCCGCGATCGCTGGTCCACCAGCGCGCGTGTGCGGTCATGTTCTCGGTGCTCGCGAGGTACATGTCGCGCGCGTCGGGATGGAATGGCTGGTAGTCCGACGCGAAGCTCAGGTCGACGATCTGCGTGCCGAGCGGGCCATCGCCTTGCGGCGACATGACGACCTCGGGGTGCGTCGGATCGGGAAAGAACCGGCTCGGCGCGCCGAGCGTGCCCTCGCTGTAGGCCCGCGTGATCGCGAGTAGCTTGTCGCGCGCGTCCGCGGCATGGACCTTGGGAGTCCTTGGCGACATGCGTCGTTCCATGAACCGCACGACGCTGCGATCGAGTGCCGCACTTGCCCGGGTAAACATGGAACGCACCTGTTGACCGTACCTCAATTCGTAACCCTGAGCATCTGAATGGAAATCGCGCTATCACGTCGAAATGGCGATGCGTAGCGCGATCCCGCTGACCCTGGTGCTTGCCGTTACTCCGGCTGCGGCCGACACGTTCGGCGGGTTCTCGGGGGTCGACACGCCGTACCTCGTCAATCGCGATCGAATCTGCCACCCGCTCGAGGTGAAGGACGGCAAGGCGGCGGGGGCCCCGCAGTGCGAGAAGGAAGTCACCGCCGATGTGATCGCGAAGCTCTCGATCAAGGATCCGATCGCGCAGCGCGGACCGAAGGCGACGTTCGCGGCCACCGCATCGGGCAAGACGCTGACCGTCACGAAGAAGGCGAGCGGCGATCCTGCGGTGACGTGGAACGCGGTCGACCCCATCGGCAAGGTGGTCGAGGTCTACGCGAGCCAGTACGAAGATCGCGTCGCGGTCGCGTACACCATGCGCAAGCTCGGCAAGGAAGTTACTGAGGTCGTCGCGTTCGAGCTCATCAAGACCACCGGCCGCGACACTCCGATCAAACCAACCACACCGACCACGCCGCCGACTACGACGCCGCCGACCACGCCGACCGTCACCACGCCCGCACCGCCCGCCGATCCGAAGCTGACGAAGGCAGTCACGACGGCGCAGAAGGCGCCGAAGGCGAAGCAGCTCGCCGCGTGGCAGGCGGTGCTCGCGATCGACAAGGACCACAGCGAAGCGCAGTACCGGATCGCCGCGTTCAAGAGCTCGGCGAAGGCAAATGCAGATGCAATCGCGGCGCTCGAGAGCCTCGCGAAGTCGACGCGCGCCGATGCGATCGAGTGGCTCGTCGAAGCGCGTTACGACAAATCGTTCGCAGCGCTGCGCGCCGACACCAAGTTCCGCACCGCGGTCGGGCTCGATCGCAAAGCGCAGACGCCGTACGAGCGCATCATGGGGTTCGGCGGCCAGTGGGAGCAGACCGGCACGTCGTGCGACGCGCCGGAAGTGACGCTCACCGTGCTGCGCGACCGTACGGTCAAGGTGCGCGTGAAGAGCGTGTGCCGCGGTAGCGTGGCCAGTCAGACGTTCAAGGGCACGTGGCGCACCGAGCAGGACGGCATCATCTTGACGCTGCCGACGCCGGGCAAGCAGGCCACGGTCAAGGACGAAGCGCCGTGCGTGTTCGAGAAAGCGCGCGACGAGGACGCGCTGCGCTGCACGATCGATCGCGATCTCGAATTCACCGTGTTGCCTACGCGACGCTAGAGCGATTCGAGGTACGCGACGAGATCCGCGAGCTGCGCCTCGCTGAGGTGCGACGTCTTGCCGTGGCTGTCACCGCCGCCGCACACGCCGAACCGATCGCGCAGTGTCGCCGCACAACCGTCGTGCATGAACGGCGCGCGTCCACCGATGCCGAGCAGGCTCGGCACCTTGACCTTGCCGTGACCGACATCGACGACCTGGTTGTTCGTGTAGAGCGGACCGACATGACAGCTCGTGCACGCTTGCGCCTCGGCCATGAACAACGCTTGGCCGCGCGCCACCGCTCCAGCGTCGACGACGACACCCCGCGGCGGCTGGATCCGGTCGAGCCACGCGCCGAGTGCGTCTGCCACCTCGGGCTCGACGAAGCCGCCGCCCATGCGCATCGTGAACACGTCGTCGAGGAGTGCAGGGAGCGAATCCATGTCTGCGCCCCAGTGATACGGCCCGCGCGACAGGATCGAACCGGCGAGGCTCTGCGTGCGGCGCTGGCCGAGCCCTTCAAACGTCCACACGCCGCCGTCGTCGCGACCTTCGGGATGACACGAGGCGCACGCGATACCCGCCGACGTCTCGCGATGAAACAGCTCGCGGCCTGGATCGATCCCGACGTTGCCGCCGAGCGAGATGTGACGGTCGTCGACCTGGATCGCGCCCGCTGCCGGTTGATACGTGAGCAGCTTGCCGTTCGCGCGGTACGCCGCGGACGTTGCAGTGTCGGTCTGCAGGCGGTGCGTACCATCCGGCGGTGTCACGCAGTCGTCGTCGTCGGGTTTGGTCAGCGCCGTCGTCGGCACGATCCATACGATCGGCGCGCCCGCGGTTACGACCGCGAGGTTGCCCGACGTCGGATCGACCGCGAGGTCGATGGGCACGGAGTGCTCCGACGGAGGACGGACGGCGAATGGCACGCCATCGGTTCCGATGATCGTGAGCGCATTCTCGACCGGCTTGTTGCACATGCCGCCGTAACCGCCGGGCTCGAGCGACAGCGTCAACCCGACGCGACGCTGATGCAGCATCGCGATGCGGCCATCGGGCAGCGCGATCGTGCGCCACGCGACCGACGGCACTGCATTGTGGACATCGCCGACGGCGAAGATGATGCCGCCGTCTTTCTCGCGCTCGACGCGCGTCACGGTGGGTGGACGCAACCGGCCGACGACGACGCCTTGCGCGTCGAGCTCGATCAGCTCGGCGGTGCGGAACGTGGTGACGACGAGGTTGCCGGTCGCGAGCACGATCACGTCGCGCAGATCGCGCTCGATCCGCAGTGTGCGCGTCGGAGCGCCGCCGCCTGCCGGCACGCTGACGAGCTCACCCGTCGCGCACGCGACGTGAACCACATCGGTGTCAGCTTGCCACGCGAGCCCGCGCGGCTCGCCGCAGATCGCACGCAGCTCGTGCGTGTCGCCGGTGATCGTGAGCAGCTCACCGCTGCCGCGCAGCGCGACGTGAATGCGTCCAGCGCCGTCTTCGATCACGCGGCCCGGCTCGCTGCCTGCCGCGAGCTCGATCGTGCCGATCACGCGCTCGGAGTCGAGGTGAACGGTGACGACGCGATCGCGATCTGGATCGGCGACCACGGCGTGCAGGTCATTGCGCGTGACGAGCATCGTGCCGCCTGTGATCGGCACGCCCCACGGGTCGATCAGCTCCTCTTCCTCCTCCTCTTCCTCCTCGGGGAGCTGAGGTTCGGTTCCGATGATGCAGCCGGCCGCAAGACCGGCGACGACAAAGCTAGATAGCGCCCTCACGCGCCTACAGTGGGAGGGTCGCCGAAAAAAGTCGCGCTACAGCGATTCGAGGTACGCGACGAGGTCGTCGAGCTGCTCGCTGGTCAGTTGCGACGTGTGACCGTGACTATCGCCACCGCCGCACGCGCCGAAGCGATCGCGCAAGGTCGACGCGCAGCCGTCGTGCATGAACGGCGCGCGACCACCGACGCCGATCAGGCTCGGCACCTTGAACGTCGCATCGGTGCCGACGTTCGCCATCAAGTTGTTCGTGTAGAGCGCACCCGTGTGGCACGTGCGGCAGCCGGTCTCGCTCGAGTTGAACAACGCTTCGCCACGTGTCACCGCGGCGGCGTCGACGACGATGCCGCGCGGTGCCGGCACGCGATCGAGCCACTTGCCGAGCGCCTCCATTTGTTCGGGCGCGACCGAGTCGCCTGACATGCGTTGCGTGAACACGTTCTCGACGAGCGAGTGCAGCGTCGGCATGTCGGCGCTCCAGTGATACGGCGCGCGCGCGAGCAACCCGCCGCCGAGGTTTTGCGTGCGGCGCAAACCGAGCTTGTCGAACTTCCACACGCCGCCGTCGTCGCCGCCTTCGGGATGGCACGACGCGCACGCGAGACCGCTCTGCGTTTGTTGATGGAACAGCGTGCGGCCGACATCGGTCTGCGGGCGGCCGCCGAACGAGATGCCGCGCGGTGACGCGCCGTCGACGATCGAGATGCCGTCAGCTTCCGGGTAGTAGATGAGGAGCTGGCCGTTCGGGCGGTACGCGACCGAGCTCGGCGCGCCGACCTGGTGACCAACGATTTGCCGGCTCGCGCCTGAGCTCTGCGAACAACCACCCTGATCAGGAGTCGTCGTCTGGCTCGCGGCGACGACCGTCACCGTTTCGTCGCCTGCGGACACGATCGCGAAGTCTCCGGTCGTCGGATGCACAGCGATGTCGATCGGCAGCGCGCCGAGCACCGTTGGCAGCGCGACGGCGAGCGGCGGGTTGCCGATTGCCCCGATGATCGTCAGTGACGACTCGGCGGCCTTGCTACACGTGCCGCCATAGCCGCCGGTGATCATGCGCAGCGTCGTGCCGAGGCGGCGCTGGTGCACCATCGCGATGGCTCCGCTCGGCAGTGCGAGCGTGCGCCACGCGACCGCTCCATTCGCAGGCACCGTCGCGCTGAAGCCACCCGAGAAGTCGAAGCGCTGCACCGGCGCCGGCGCCGTGCGCACGAGGATGTTGCCTTGCTCGTCGAGAGAGAGCAGCTCTGCGCTGCGGAACTTCGAGACGGCGAGCCGGTCACCGGCGAGGACGACGATGTCGCGCAGATCGCGCTCGATGCGTAACGCGCGTGTCGCCGCGCCGCCGCCGGGCGGCAGACTGACGAGCTCGCCGGTCGCGCATGCGACGTGAACGAGATCATCGGTCGCGGTCCACGCGAGTCCGCGCGGCTCGCCGCACACGTAACGCAGCTCGTGTGCGTCGCCGGTGATCGTGAGCAATTCGCCGCTGCCGCGCAGTGCGACGTGAATGCGGCCGGCGCCGTCCTCGATCGCGCGGCCGGGTTCGTTGCCGGCGCCGAGCTCGATGATCTGCTCGACGCGCTCGCTATCGAGATTTGCGATCACGACGCGATCGCGATCTGGATCGGCGACGACCACGCGACTGCCGTCGCGTGTCACGGTCATCGTGCCGCCGGTCAGCGGCACACCCCACGGCGGTGGTGGCGGCGGCTCGTAGCCGGTGTCGATCGTGCATCCAGCGAGGGCGACGGTGAGCCCGTAGACGGAGAGCCTCATACCCTCAATAGTGCACGGGGGCCCCGCGAATGTTTCACCTTCCAATCCGGCATAGGCCGGCAGGCTAAGCTGCACGAAATGCTGCTCCGGCCGCTCGAGCTCCGCTGTGGTGTGACGCTCCCGAACCGGGTCGCGCTCGCCGCGCTGACCAACATGCAATCCCAGGTAGATGGCCTGCTCGGCTCCGACGAGCTTGCGTTCTTGGCGCGCCGCGCCGAGGGCGGATTCGGCACGATCACGACCTGCGCGACCTACGTCGCCGCCGACGGCAAGGGGTGGGACGGCGAGCTCGGGATCGACCGCGACGCCTGCATACCGGGGCTGACCACGCTGACCGCCCGGGTGCGCGAGGCCGGGGCGATCGCGCTCGTGCAGCTGTTCCATGGCGGCGCGCGCGCCGATCCCGCGCTGATCGGCGAGCAGCCGTGGAGCGCGAGCGCGTGGACCGACGGCAAGCTGGCGCCGCGTGCCGCAACACCCGACGACATCGCGCGCGTGATCGACCAGTTCATCGCGGGCGCGATGCGCGCGAAGACGGCCGGCTTCGCTGGCGTCGAGCTGCACGGCGCGCACGGCTATCTGCTGTCGCAGTTCTTGTCGACGACGATGAACACGCGCACCGACGAGTGGGGCGGCTCGCTCGCGAATCGCGCGCGCCTCATTCGCACGATCGCGCAGCGCACGCGCGCCGCATGCGGATCGCGATTCGTCGTCGGCGTGCGGCTCTCCCTCGAAGATTTCGCGCAAGCGCGTGGCCTCGATCTCGACGACAGTCTCGAGGTCGCGCGCCGGCTCGCCGACGACGGCGTCGATTACATTCACGCATCGCTGTGGGACGTCGCGCGGATGACCGCGAAGCGACCCGACGCGCACGCGTTGCCGCTCTTGCGTGCGGCGCTGCCCGCCGATGTCGCGACCATCGTGGCGGGCAAGATCTGGTCGCGCGACGACGGCGAACGCATGCTCGGGCTCGGTGCCGACGTGATCGCCCTCGGCCGGTCCGCGATCGTGAACCCCGACTGGCCGCGCACGGTGGCGGCCGGCGAGATCCCGCGCCGCCCGCCGCTGACGCGCGCCGAGCTCGGCGACCGCGCCGTGTCCCCCCGGTTCGCGGAGTACCTATCCCAGTGGAAGAACTTCGTCGCGCCGGAGTAGGTATTTGTGTCCCCGGACACGAAAACTCCTTGGGAGTGTGCGTGAACGCCCAGTAGATGGTCGGGCACTAATGCCCTGAGCCTCCTATGCTCCGTCTAGTGAAGCGGGACACCGACAGCGTTGCCGCGCTGGGACCGGCCGACGAGGCCGAGCTCATCCAGCGCTGCCGCGCCGATCAGCGCTCCGCCCACGACGAGCTCTATCACCGGTTTCGGCGCCAGGTCGCCGGCAACCTGTATCGCGTGCTCGGCGATCGCACCGATCTCGAGGACCTCGTCCAAGAGGTGTTCGTGATCGCGTTTCGCGGCCTCGACAAGTTTCGCGGCGACGCGCGGCTGTCGACGTGGCTCTATCGCATCTGCGTCAACGTCGCGCTCGGCCGCATCCGCACGCGGCGGCGCCGACCGACCGCGATCGGCGTCAACGATCTCGACGGCGCGGCGGCGGATCCGAGCCTGACCGAGCGTCCCGAAACGCCAGAGAAGAGCCTCGAGCGCCAGCGCGAGCGCGAACGCGTGTACCAAGCGCTCGAGCAGCTCGCGCCGAAGAAGCGCATGGTGCTCTACCTGCACGAGATCGAGGGACTCGATCTCAAAGAGATTGCCTACCTCGTCGATTCGAATCCAGTGACCGTGCGCACCCGGCTGTTCTACGCGCGTCGCGAGTTCTATCGCGTGCTGGCGGGTGAAGGCGCGAGCGGAGGCGACGAATGAGGCAACCAACGAGCCGCCACGTCGCGCCGCACCGTTGGGCAGATGCCTTTGCGGGCAAGCTCTCGGAGACAGAGCTCGCCGCGATGGAGCGGCATGCCGACGGTTGCAACGCATGCGCGAAGGCGCGCAAGCGCGTGCAGCGGGCCTCGCAGAGCTTCCCGGTGCTCAAAGCGCAGTCCGCACCAGAGCTCGGGTGG
>DATDCH010000037.1:0-5031 GCA_036524455.1 Kofleriaceae bacterium
AATCAGTGCGGTCGCTAAGGGGAGGCGCTTCATGGCCCCGGACAAAGCAAGCCATAAGCCGCGTCAAGCTCGCGGAATCACGACGCGTTCACTGGCGCGTCCGGCTGCCGGCCACCGCCACGCTGGCCGGCCAAGTAGCCAGTTCAGAAGCCGAACACCGCGAAGTGCGCGCCGAGACCGACGTTGCGACCGACGACATCGGCCATGCCGTCCTCGTCCTCGTCGCCGTAGAAGCCGGCGCCGACGCGCGCCTCGACCGCGAGTGCCCAACGCCGGCTGCGGATCAGATCGATCGACGCGGCGCCCATCACCGCGACGCCATCGTCGCTCTCGACCGCGAGGTTCGTGTTGTCGTGGTTGAGCGACGCGTGCGCTTCACCGATACCTGCGCTGAGCGTGAGGATCGGCAGCGGACGCCAGCGCGCGCCGACCGTGTTCACGTAGTGCGTGAACGTGAAGCCGTCGTTGCTGTGAGACATCGCCCAGAGATCGAGCGCGACGCCGAACGTCGGCGAGAAGAAGTAACTCGCGTTGAGATTGGCGCCACCTGCTTCGGTGAAGCCGTCGCATTGGCCCATCTGACTCTCGCACTGGATCTCGCCGCCTTGTAGGCCGAGCGCGAGCTCGAGACCTTGGCGCGGACGCGGTGCGTAGGGCGATGCGGGTTCTTGGGCGAAGGCGAGTGCCGGGACCAGTGATAGTGAACACACGAGCAAGTGAGTCGAACGCATTGGGTTTCCTTGGACGACAACGGCGGCCGACTTGGGTTTCAGCAAGCCGCCTGCCAGCCAAACCGTGGGGAAATCCCGCGAGGGTGCCGCGAAAGCCGACAACCCAGCTTAGAGTGACCCGCCATGCGTAGCATCGCCATCACAGGGGCAAGCGGCTTACTCGGTGGAAATCTAACAGCGGAAGCGATCGCGGCGGGATATCGCGTGATCGCGACGAAGCGCGCAGCGACCAAAGTCGCACACCTCGCCGATCTGCCGATCGAGTGGCGCGATGCAGATCTCGCGTCGAAGGAATCGCTCACCGCGGCGTTCGCCGGCGTCGACTGGGTGTTTCACTGCGCGGCTGCGGTTGGCGTGCAGCGCGAAGTGACGCGCGAGATGCGCGAGACGAACGTGACCGGCACGGCGAACGTGATCGACGCGTGCATCGCGGCGGGCGTGCAGCGTTTGGTGCACACGTCGAGCGTGGTCGCGATCGGGCTGACCACGAACGGCGTGCCGTGCGACGAGACCGCGACGTGGAACTTCGATCAGCAGGGCCTGCTCGACGCGTACGCGATCACGAAGCATCAGGCCGAAGAGCTCGTGCAAGGAGCGCGCGACAAGCTCGACGCGGTGATCGTCAATCCGACGTACATGTTCGGCCCGCGCGATGCGCGCCCATCGTCGGGTGGCATGATCATCAAGATCGTGCAGCGCAAGGTGCCGGGCTGGACCGAGGGCTACAACAACTTCGTCGACGTCCGCGATGTCGCGCGCGGCATGCTGCTAGCTGCCGAGAAGGGCCGGCGCGGCGAGCGCTATATTCTCGGCGGCCACGACATGACGTATCGCGACGTGTTCGAGCGCATCGCGAAGGTGGCCGGCGTCAAGCCACCGCGGTTTCGCATTCCGATTCCGATCGCGAAGCTGGTCGGCAAGGTCGGCGATGCGATCGAGGCACGCGGCAAGGAACCGATCGTGAACTCGACGCAGATCCGTTATGCGTATACCGACACGTTTCGGTTCGCGTCGCAGAAGGCGAGCCGGGAGCTCGGCTACGCGTACGGTCCGCTCGAACCGGCCATCGCCGACGCGCTCGGCTGGTTCCGCCAGCACGACATGGTCTAAGCCGCACTGTGCAGTCGTGTTGCGTGGCCGGAGTCAGCCCCACCGTGCTCGACTGATCCGATGGACGTTTGCACTCGGACGACCTTCGCTCGCAGGGTACACTCGGTGCAAGACGTCATGCCGACGCCGGCCCAGATCCTGTTCACGCCGTTCGACGAGTACCTCGAGCTCGAAGCGCACAGCGACACCAAGCACGAGTGGATCAACGGACTGATCTATGCGATGTCGCGCGGCACGCCGGAGCACGGCCGGCTTTCCGCAGCGATCGTGCGCGCCCTACCGCAAACGGCGGATTGCCGCGTGTACTCGTCCGACACGCTGCTTTACATCGAGAAGGCGCAGCACTCGACGTACGCCGATGCGAGCATCGTGTGTGGTGCGATCCTGACGCGGGGAGCCAAAGACAAGAACGGGAAGAGCCTGGGTGAAGCGATCACGAACCCACGCGTTGTCGTCGAGGTGCTGTCCAAATCCACGGAGCAGCGCGATCGAAACGAGCGATTCGCCTTGTTCCAACAGCTCGAATCGCTCGAAGAGTACGTGCTGATCTCGCAGGACGAGCGACGGATCGAGGTCCGGCGCCGCGTCGGTCGCAACTGGGACACGGACACCAAGGGTGCAGGCGAGACGATCGTGATCCACGGTCTCGCGATCGCGGTCGATACGATCTACGCGTGATCCGTTCCACGGGATGCACACCCAGCCGTTCCGCGAGCACGCGATGGTCTAGCCCGCAGATAGTTGCGCGACGGCGCGCGACTTGGCCCGGCGACCTTCGTCTAGCTGGCCATGGGCAGACGTTTCTTACCGTTAGCTATCGTGCTCGCCGGGCTTTACAGCGGTCCCGCGTGGGCTGATTCCGCCACGAATGTCAGTTTCACGAGCGTCGACGCCTCGACCTTGCGCGTGTTCGCCGTCGGCACGGTCGGCGTCGCGACGATTCAAGGCCACGGGTTCAGCGTGCAGGTCGCCGAGCCGCAGTCGGGTCACGGCACCGGATTCGCCGTCGAGCGCGAGCTGATCCTGACCGCGAACCACGTCGTCGATGGCGCGCGCCACGTCGTGGTCCGGCTGCCCGGAGAGGGCGGCTTCCTGCCGGCACGCGTCGTGTTCGCCGACAAGGATGCCGACGTCGCGGTGCTGCACGTCAATGCGTCGCTCACGCCGATTCGGATGCAGACCGATAACCGATCGCTGCGCGTGCGGCAGACCGTGTATGCGGTCGGCTATCCGCTCGATCCGTCGCGCACGCAGGCGCAGTCGTCCAAAGGCATCGTGTCGGGTCAGCTCGAAGATGGTCAGCTGCAGCTCGACATCAATTTGAATCCCGGCAATTCGGGCGGTCCGCTCGTCGACGAGAAAGATGCGGTCGTCGGGCTCGTCGTCGCGCGCGGCGATGTCGCGAAGGGCGTGCAGGGCATCGGCATGGCCGTGCCGGTCGCCACACTCAAGACGGCGGTCGCCGAGGCGAACAAAGCGATCGCCGGCGGCAACGTTCGCGCGGTGTCGACCCGCGACAAGATGAGCGCAGAGGTCGTCGACCAGCTCGTTCGGCAAGGCTCGCTGCAGTCGGTGAAGGAAGCCGACGACTTCAAGAAGACGTTCGAGCACCGCGATCTCGACAAGCGGATCGACGAGCTGGCGCGGCGCATCGACGACGCCGACCTGCTGGTCTACGTCGCCGGCACGTTGTGGAACGCGTCGCTGGCGGTCCGCTATGGCGGCGTACGCGCGATCGGCACTCGCACGCTGAGCGAGCCCGAAGCGCACACGCTCGCGCGCGACCTCGAGACGACGTCGATCCGACTGACAAAACGCGGCCGCGAGCTCGACGCGACGGTCGGCAGCCGCTCGAGTTTCGTCGGCGTCGCGCTCGGCCGCGAGTCGGGACTGCACACCGGCGCTGTCGTCACGGCGGCGTATCTACCAGGCTCGGTCGTGAGCGTGAGCGGCAGCGCGCGGCGTAGCTGGTCGCTATCGGTGTTCGCGGCGCAGCGCCAGAATCAAGAGGCGGGTGGCGGCTGGGGCGGGTCGCTCGATCTCCGGCAAACGCTCACGCGCGGTGGGTTCTTGTTCGCGTGGGGCGTGTCCGCGGCGAGCGTCACGCTCGATTCACCGCAAACGATTTCGTTGCGCCACAGCTTCGTCGCGTTCGAGGCCGGCATGGGAGTGAGCTTCGGGCTCGGTCGCTCGCGCTACCTGCAGTTCTACGGCGGCATCGCGCCCTCGTACTACTCCGCGTCCGCAGAAGACTTGATGGCGATGTCGACGACGCAGTCCGATGTCGTCGTCGATCACTTTCGCGCGACCGCGACGCTCGAGCTCGGGCGCTGGCGGTTGACCAGCGGCCTACGCCTGATCAGCTCGACCACGTGGCTCGAGCCCATCGGCCTCGGCGTCAGTTTCTAGGAGATGACCATGAAGCGAATCGTGACTGTGCTCGTGATCGGGTTCGCCGGCTGCACCGACTTGCCGGACCACGACGATCCTCGGGAAGTACCCGACGAAGAATTGAGCTGCGATAACTTGCTCGCGAACGGCGACCTCGATAGCGGCACGGGGTCGTGGGTCGCGAAACCGACCGACGTCATCGTCGACGACCGCAGCTTGCCCGTCGAGCTCAGCGCGCACTCCGGGAATTACTTTGCGTGGCTCGGCGGCGCGCCGTCTGCAACGCGAAGCCTGCAGCAGAAGATCACAGTGCCCGAGTCCGTCGCCATGCTGAGTCTCCGAGGCAAGGTATTCGTCGGGACCGAGTCGACGGCCGGGTACGCAGAAGACACCCTGCTCGTCCAGTTACTCGGCAACGTGGAGACCGTGCTGCTGACGCCAAAGACGCTATCGAACGTCGACGAGACGCGCCCGGGCAGCAGCAGCGTGATCTGGACGGATTTTCAAGTCGCGATCGCCAAGCCCGCGGGCGTGGCCTGGCTCCGGCTGATCTCGATGAACGACGCCACGAACAACACGAACTTCTTCTTCGACACGTTGACGCTGAAACCTGCCGGTTGTCCCTGACCGCGCGACATCGGCGCTCCACCTTCGTCTGGTTTGATCATGAAGCACAACAAGTCCTACCTCGTCCTCGTCATCGCGGTCGCACTGACCTCGTGCGTGACCATGATGCAACCCCGGATGCTCACGCCGAGTGAGCTCGCGCAGCGCGGCACGCGTGTCTACTCCGCCGACG
>DATDCH010000038.1:0-2032 GCA_036524455.1 Kofleriaceae bacterium
GTTCACGCCGCTCATCGGAGCGCGCACGGCCGCGCAGCTCGACGACGCGCTCGGCAGCCTCTCCAGGTCGCTCACGCCGGCGCAGGTTTCCGAGCTCGAGAGCCAGGTGAACCCCGAGGCGATCGTGGGCGAGCGTTACCCCGCGCAGCAGATGGCGCACCTCGACAGCGAGCGATAACGAGCGGATGCGATTTGGATCGGCGAGGCGATGCCAAACGACCATGAGTTGCGTGGCCTTGCAGTCGTCTCGACGAGTTGGCGGGTCTCTTCGCCCGGACCCGGTAAAAGGTTCGCCTGCACGATCAAGGATCGTGACACTCTGTTGCGATAGCGCGGCGCTACGACGACCAGTCCGCGCGCCCGGCACCACAACGACAGGAGCGTCGATGATTCGAAGATACAGCGGAGACAAGAAGAGCATCGAAGCGCGAACCGGCGACAACGGCCGGACCTGGTCCGTGAAGCTCTTCGACAATGGACGCCTCACGCAGTACTCGGGTGGGACGCTCGCTGAGGTCGACGCTCTAGCCGTCAAGCACCAGTTGAAGCTCGACCGTTAGCGAACGCGCTCGTTCCGGTGTGGGTGCTTGTTTCGTCGACGCGCTTACTGCTCGAGGTACACGACCATCGAGCCGGCTTGTCGATGCCCGCCACACCTAGCGTGCTGCTAGAATCGACGACGACGTGGAGCACGTAGGCGTCGAGAACTGCCCGGAGCACGACGAGATCGACGCGTTCGTGGCGCGCAGGCTTCGACCGGATCAGGCCGTAGCACTCGAAGCGCACTTCGATCAGTGCAACGAGTGTCGGCGGCTCGTGTTCGCGCTCGCACCCGAGGAGACGCCGCGATCCGATGCTCACCGGATCGGGCGCTACGTCGTGATGCGCCAGCTCGGTGAGGGCGCGATGGGAATCGTGTACGCGGCGCGTGATCCCGCGCTGCGACGGGACGTCGCGATCAAGCTGCTGCGCGGGGGGCCGTCACCGCCTCGCCCCGACGCGGCCGTGCGGTTGAGGCGAGAGGCGCAAGGCCTCGCTCGTCTCGCGCATCCGCACGTGGTCTCGATCTTCGACGTCGGCACGCAAGACGACGAGGTCTACCTCGCGATGGAGCTGATCGACGGCGTCTCGTTGGCGACGTGGCTCGCGGAGCGCCAGCGAACGTGGCGAGAGATCGTCCAGATCTTGCTTCAAGCGGCCGAAGGCCTTGCGGTCGCGAACGCGGCCGGGCTCGTGCATCGCGACATCAAGCCGCAGAACGTGATGGTGACAAGCGACTGCCGCGCGAAGGTCGTCGACTTCGGTCTCGCGCATCATGCCGGTGCCGCGCGGACGTCGTCGCCGGAAGACTTCGACGATGTCGCCGCCCGGCTTACCGCCACCGGAGTCGTCGTCGGCACGCCCGCGTACTCCGCGCCCGAGGTTCTCGACGGCCAGCTCGGCGATCCGCGCAGCGATGTCTTCAGTTTCTGCGTGATGGCGTACGAGGCGCTCTATGGGCGCCGTCCTTACGAAGCGACGACGGTCGTGGCGCTCCGCGAGCAGATGCGAAGTGGTCTCGAGCTCGGGCGCACGCCGCGGCTCCCGGCGGTGCTGCGCCGCATGCTCGCTGCGGGGCTTCGCGCCGATCCCGCGGCGCGGCCGCCGACGATCGGCGCGTTGCTACCGGCGCTGCGTTCGGCCCTCGTCCCTCGCGGCAAGATCGCGCTCGGTATCGGTGCGGGCCTCGTCCTGATCGCCGGTGCATCGATCATCACGGTGCGAGTCGCAGGCAGCCCCGCTGCAGATCCTTGTGCGCTCAGTCCGACGCGGACGCCGGCGATGACCGCGCAGCAGGAACAGAAGATCCGCGCCGCCTTTGCGGCCTCTAAGAGGCCGTACGCCGAGTTTGCCGCCGAGCATGTGATCAAGAGCCTGCGCGCAGTCCCAGCGCGATGGGCCGACACACGCCGCGCGAGCTGCGTCGCGACGAAGGTGCGCGGCGAGCAATCCGACGAGCTGTTCGATCTTCGCGCGGCGTGTCTCGACGAAC
>DATDCH010000039.1:0-3594 GCA_036524455.1 Kofleriaceae bacterium
AAGGGCTTCGCGTCGTCGAGAGCACCCGTCGTCATGCCCATCGTCATCGCCGTGGTGATCGCGCTGACGCCTTCGCGGCTGACGCACGCTTCGCTCGCGTCGCCCGCCGAGAGGCACGTGACGTCGCCGGTCGTGCCGTAGTCGGTCAGGCCGTCGCCGTCGTTGTCGACGCCGTCACCGCACTCGGGGCAGTTCGGGCCAACGCCGGGGCAGCTATCGGTCTCGTCTGCGTCGAGCGGGCTCGTGCAACCGGGGTCGGTCGGGTAACCGAGCTTGCCGTCCATATCGTCGTCGATCGCGTCTTCGCACACGGCCTTGGTGCACACCTTCTGGGTGGCGCCGCCCGGGATGCGGCACTCGAGGCCGGGGCCGCAATCATCGGCGCCACTGCACGTCTCGCCTTCGCCGGTGAGGAACTTCACCGTGACGTCGTACGTGCCGCCGGTCGCATCCTTGGAGTCGACGACGAGGTAGTACGTGCCGGGCATCGTGATCGAGCGGGTGACGTTCGACTTGTTGTTCGTGGTCGAGATGTCGTCGTTGCACGTCAGCTCGCTCGCCATGTTCACGCAGTCGGCGCCGCGCAGGTACATCACCGTGTTCGCGGCGGTCATCGGGCTGTCGCTCGTCGCGACAATGACCTTCGGCGACATCACGCGCAGCTCGTAGACATCCTCGACGCCGGTGCCGCCGCACATCGACACCAAGTTCGAGGCCTGGGCCGGCGCCAGCATGCCCATCGCATGACCGTCGAACGGCAGCTTCTTGATCATCACGTTGCTGCCGCACGCGACCGGGTTCTGCGTGTACTCGTCGGTATCCGAGGCGGCGGCGCAGCCGAGCGCGTCGTTCGGCCAGTCGGTCTGGCCGTTCATGTCGTCATCGATGGTGTTCGAGCACTGCGGGCAGCCCGGGCCGTCCGGGCAGTCGTCGATCTCGTCGTCCTGGTGCGCTGCATAGCAGCCCGGGTCGTTGGGGAAGTCGCGCTTGCCGTCGTCGTCGTTGTCGCGGCCGTCCTTGCACTGCGGGTTCGGCAGGCTGTCCTCGGTGTCGTCTTCCTCGCTGTCACAACCGAGGTCGTCCGGGAAGTCGACGTCGCCGTCGGCGTCGTTGTCCTGCTCGTCGCTGCACGGCGGCTTGTTGAAGCTGCCACCCCCGTCGTCGCCGCTACACGCCGCTACGAGCGACACCAACGCAGTAACCAGGGCCGAGACTAGTAGCGAGCGCATCAACATGCCTCCGAGCGTGAAGCCAGCTCTGTATCCAAGTGTGTGACACCAGGTCAAGTGCTTAATTTTCGGGTGCAAATGATCGTTCGCAGTGGCTAGGCGACTAGCCAACGTCAAAAAACAGGAACTTGAGGTACCGGCCCTCGCTAAATGCTGGGAGCACGGGGTGATCGCTGGCAGCGCCCGCGGACGATCGCAAGCGAAGGTTAGGCGCGGGGAGGCCGGCCACGATGCCCAGGAGGTCGACTTCCGTCACATGGCTCGAGCACGACGCCAGGGCGAATCGGCCCCCGGGCTCGACCACTGCGAGCGCCGCGCTCGCCAGCCGCTCGTACGCCTTGAGCGCGCCGGCCTTCGCCCGTTCGCTCGGCGCAAAGCTCGGCGGGTCGACGATCACGAGGTCCCAGCGCCGCCCCTGCGCCGCCGAGCGGGCCAAGAACTCGAACGCATCGGCGGTGACCCGCTCGTGCGCGTCGGTCGCCAGGCCGCTGAGCGACAGGTTCTTCTCGATCGCCGCAATGGCGGGCGCCGCAATGTCGACGCTGGTCACGCGCGTCGCGCCACCGAGTGCCGCGTGCAGCGAAAAGCCGCCGGTATATGCGAACAGGTTCACCACCCGCTGCCCAGCTGCATGGCGCCGGATCATTCGGCGGTTGTCGCGCTGGTCCAAAAAGAACCCGGTCTTCTGCCCGCTGCGCACGTCGACGCCGAACCGCGCGTCGTCTTCGTGGATCACGATTTCCGCCGCTGGATCGCCGCGCAACGCTTCACCGGCTGTGCGATCGCGGCGCTCGCCGCGCAGCCACACGTGCGAGATCGTCGCGCCGCCGCTCTCGAGTCCCGCGAGCACGTCGGTAATGCGCGCGCGCCAGAATGCGGCTGCCGCCGGCCCGTCGAACACGATCACCGCCGTATCCGTATACGCATCGACGACCAGGCCGGGGCACCCATCCGCTTCGCCGTGCACGAGCCGCCGGCCAGTACAGCCGACGAGCAACGGATCGCGGGCGCGTCGCGCGGCCGCCGCTTCGGTGCGGGCCGCCGCCCACGCGCCATCGCACGCGGCACCCGGCGCGTCGAGGATGCGCGCGCGAATCGGCGAGCTCGGATCCGCAAGCGCGGTCGCGATCGGTCCCTTGTCGTCGACGAGCGTGACGAGCTCGCCAACTGCGATCTGTTTCGCCGGTGCGAGCGCTCGATCGTAAACCCACGGATGACCCGCGCGAATCGCATCGCGCAGCGGCTTAGTCACGCGCAGCGTGGCGCGCTTACCGTCGCGCACTGGGCGTTCCGCGTCGCGCGCTGGCTGAACGGTGCGCGGTTCAGGTGCGCGCGGTCTCGGTCTCGGTTCGCTCGGCGTGCGCGGAGCGTGACCCCGCGTGCGCTTCACTTCACCGTCGTATCGATGAGCTGATACATGTGGCCGTAGCTGTTCAGCGCCTGCACGACGCCGACGTTATCGGCCAACCACAGCGTCGAGACCCAGCCAGCCGGTAGCTCCGACGGCGCGTGCTTCGGGTTGCCCGGATTGTCGAGCGTGACGCGGCCGGTGGTGATGAGGCCGATCTTCTCGGCGCGGTACATCATTCCGGACTTCGTCGTGACGGCTTCCGGATCCTGTGGGGTGAACTGGCGCTCGAGCTCGACCTTGCCGCTGCCGAGCTTGGCGCCCGAGCCCTCGTGCGGCACGCGCTTCCACGCGATCGCGAGATCCTCGCGCCACACCGCTTCGCCGATGCCGCCCTTCGTGAGCTGGATGCTCGTGCCCTTCAGCCGATCGAGCTTCGTGATCTCGAGGCCGATGTAGCCGCCCGGCTCGCCGGCGAAGTAGAAGCTGTTCGGCGAGACGTCGAATTTCTTGTCGGTGCACGTGATCGTCGACTCGTACGCGTACTCGTCGATCTCGGGCTTTTTCGGATCGCGCGTGCGATCGATCGTGACCTTTTCTTCGAGCGTCACGACGGTCTCGCCGCCCTTGGCCTCGACCGACTTCACCGAGATGATGATCGCCTTGGGCTGCGCGGGCGCGATGCGTCGGACTGCGTCGGAGGGCGGGAGCGGCGCCGCGATCGAGTTGTACGTCCACTGGTGGCCGACCACGAGCGGCAGCACTTTGGCGCCACAGGCGGGCTTGCCACCGGCCTTCGCAGGGGCTTCAGCCTTTTTGGGCTTGGCACCGGCGGCAGCAGGCACCAGAAGGAGGGCGGCGAGCAGGAGGGGCATCCGCATGGGTCCCGACTTCATACCCAGGGAAAGCGCCCGCGTAAAGCGATCCGGGCTGACAGGCTGCCGCGTCACGGTGACAGGTGCGGCTCAGCCTTCGCGACGTTATTTTTGCGCGCCGTATACGCAGTTAGGGTCGTTC
>DATDCH010000040.1:0-3686 GCA_036524455.1 Kofleriaceae bacterium
GACCGCGGGCGAGCGTGCCGAGGCGCTCGTGCTCCGCTGCGAGATCGAGGCCCTCGTCGACGAGGCCGGCGCGGCCTGCTACGACGCCAAGCAGGCGCTCGACAAGCTGCACCCGAAAGCGCCGCTCCGCGTGCGCTACCTGCTCGCGAACGTTCGCGATCGACGCGAGCGTCCGAACCCGTACGTCGCACACGACGTGGTGCAGGCGATCGACATCCTGACCGTTGCCGGCGCGCCACCGCCCGCGATCGCAGAGCTCCACTGGGACCTCGCGCGCGATCCGAACGTCTCACCACGCGATGCCCGCGCGCACGCCGAATCGGCTCGCACGCTGTACGCCGGGGCCGGGCGCACCGCCGAGGTTGCCGCGATCGATCGCTGGCTCGCCGGCGCTGCCGACGATGCCGGCGTCGCGGGCAGCGACGACCCGTGGGCTACAACGCCGTGATGTCGTAGCCGACGGTCGCCATGAGGGCCATCGCGTCGCCGACCTCGCCGACATCGGGGAAGAACAGACCCGCACGGAGGTCGAGCTTGCCGGTCCGGTAACCGGCGCCGAGCGTCATGCCGAGGTTGGTGTCGCTCTCGGACATCGACTCGCCGTCGAAATCGAAGCTCACGCGATACATGACAAGGCCGAGCTCGGCGGCACCGTAGATCTCGCTCGTCGCTGACTGCGAGAACGCGTAGCGCGCGCCGCCGAAGAACGGGATCTCGCTCGTGGTGCTGTCGCCGCCGCCGCCGAGCGGACCGGCTTCGGCCTCCTTGCTGGTGTGATGGATGTAGCCGGCACGCGCCGTGATCGTGAGCTTGGGCTGGAGCGGGATCTCGAGCCGGGCGAGGGCGCCGAAGCCGAAGCCGGCGGCGTCGCCCCAGTCGCCGGTGGGCATCGCGATGCCGCCGTCGATCCCGATCGTCTTGCTCTTCGTGATCGCGACGGGCCCGGCGTCGTCCGCAAACGCGGCGCTGGAGGTGAGAAGAGAAACGCTCAGTACATAGATGGTTCGCATGAAATCTCCTGGTGGCGCGGTTTGCGCCAGCCCTGGAGCCGCGGCCGGACTGCCCGTCGCACGAAAACTTCGCGAAAGTTTCGCGCGACGAACCGGGACCCTCCGGCTCCAGGCCGCAGGAGGACACATGCGTAGGATCTCGCTCTTCGGTCTCGTCACCTGTTCGCTGGTCGCGGTCACCGCGTCGGCCAATCCCAAGCCGACGACCCAGGCTTGCCTCGGCGACTTCAAGACGTTCCTGACCTGCCCGCCGGGAGCCACGGTCCAGAACGGGGCGTGCCGCGTCACCGAGCCCAACCGCGGCCAGGCTCCCGGCGAGCACTGGTCCGGGAGCCAGCGCCAGGGCCCGGCGCTGTTCCTGCGCGACTCGAACGAGCGCGACCCTGCAAAGGTCCGCGTCAGCTTCGCGGCCAACTACAAGAACCACAAGAAGACCGGCCGCGTGTTCCACTTCGACAAGGAAGGCCGGCTCGAGTCGTGGACCGACGTCGACGGCGACCGCTATCACGGCCTGAGCGTCACCTGCCTGCCCGACGGCCGGGTCTCGCATCTCGGCTACTACAAGCAGAACAAGGTCGTCGGCATCTCGCGTTCGTGGCGCACCAAGGACGGCACGTTCTCGTACGCGATGGATCACGACGCGAACGGGCGATCGATCCCGATCGACAAGCCGTCGGCTGCGTTGATGCAGCGGCCGGATCACCTCTGTCAGCCGGCGCGGTGCGACGTCAATGCGAAGCCAGATCTGTCGGGCGTGCCGAAGTAATCAGCCGTCACGCCTTCACGAACGGATTGCCGCGCGCTTCCTCGCCGAGCTGCGTCGTCGGGCCGTGCCCGGGGATCACGGTCGTGTCGAGGTCGCGCGTGTACAGCTTGTCGCGTATGGACCGCGCGAGCTGGGCGCTGTCTCCGCCGGGAAGATCGGTGCGGCCGATCGAGCGCCGGAACAGCGTGTCGCCCGCGAACAGGAGCCGGCCCGCGTCCGCATCGTCGACCGCGAAGCACACCGATCCGGGCGTGTGGCCGGGCGTGTGGATCACCGAGAGCGTGCGCTTGCCGAGTGCGATCTCGTCGCCGTCGGTGATCCAGCGCTCGACCGGCGTGGTCGGCCGCACCTGCCAGCCGAACATCGCGGCCTGCATCGCGAAGCCGTCGTAGAGGAACGCGTCTCCGCGGTGCAGGCAGATCTCTCCGCCGTGCGCTTCCTTGATGTCGCGCGTGCAGTAGATGTGATCGAGGTGCGCGTGCGTGTGCACGATCGCGCGCACCGCGAGATCGTACTGCGCCACGATCTCCGCGATCCGCTTCACCTCGCCACCGGGATCGATCACCACGGCGTCCTTGGTGTCGCCGCACGCGAGGATCGTGCAGTTGCACTCGAAGGCACCGGCAGGAAACGTCTCGCGGAGCAGCACGGCGAAGGTGTACCGCGCCGGACAGCCGGCTGGCCGCCGGACAACGCAGTGACCAGCGACTCGCGCGCGATCTTCATCACTTCGGCGGGCATCGTGCTGGCACTGCTCGTGCTCGAAGGGGCTGCGCCGGACAAATGACCCCACTCCGGCTACTCGCCTAGCCTCCTCTCGAAAGGGCTGCCCCATGCGTATCCGGTTCACTCTGCTCGCGCTTCCGCTGTTCGCCTGTGCGGGCTCCGAGAGCACCATCGATGACGAGGACTGGCACCCGGGTGGCAAGGCCGACGAGGACGCAGTCTCGCTGCGCTACAAGAGCTACGACGTCCTGTTCACCAATCCGCTGTGCCGCGAGTACAAGTACGCGTCGCCGGTCGCGACCGCGGATGGCTCCGACACGCTGACCGCGAAGCCGAAGAACGTGTACTGCTCGTTCACCGACGTCGCCGCCTCGGCTGCGCGACCGGAGAGCCCGCAGAACCGGCTCGTCGAGTGGGTCACGCCGCTCGGCGCGGGTGACGAGATCTTCCTGGCGTACCTGTCGTTCTCGAACGTCGCCGTGTCCGACAAGCTGTGCGAGGCCGCGCAGCGCGGCGCGAAGGTGACGTTCGTCCTCGACTCGCGCTCGACGCAGGCCGATCGCCTCGAGCAGTGCGGCGCGACGATCCTGTTGCGCGGCCATGCCGGCAGCATCGGTTACGCGCACAACAAGGTGATCCTGATCAACCCGAACGGTCCGGGTCCGTCAGACGCCGATTCCGATCACATGCGGATGACGTTCTCGAGCGGCAACATGTCGTCGGGCGTCGTCACGCATCACGAGAACTGGCACTTCATCGAGGTTGCTCGCGATACCTACTTCGCGCAGAACCATCTGTGTCTGATGAACGCGCAGGTCGGCGAGGAATCGTCGTCGGGCCGCGCGCAGTACCGGACGTCGCTCAACGAGTGCCGCGCCGACATCACCGCGCTCGAGGAGACCGACATCAAGTCGTTCTTCATCCCGAGCAGCGACGATCGCAAGCGTGCCGAGCGCTACCTGCTCGGTCCGATCGACGATGCCGCCGCGATCGATCTCGGTGCGCACCGCTTCGGCCACTCGAAGCTGGTCGCCAAGCTGCGCACCAAGCTCGACGCGGGAGACCTCACGCTGCGGATGGTCGCCGACGACGATCTGTACTGGCTGGCGCCGATGACCGGCACGCCGACGAAGACCGGCGACAACGACTTCTTCGAGGCCGAGAATGTCGCCTCGCTCGAGGAG
>DATDCH010000041.1:0-7651 GCA_036524455.1 Kofleriaceae bacterium
GCGAGGCCACCAGACTGCGCGAACGGCGCAGCCTCGCTCGACACGTGTACGACGCGCATATCGCAATCCTAGCGGCGCGGACCGAGCTCGTTCGCGATCGATTGGCTGCTCAATCGACCGGTCGGATCGGCGGGATCGGCCTCGCCGGAGTACTTCTTGAAGCGCGGGCCGGCCGAGTCGTAGCTGTGGCGGCTCTGCATCGAGACCACGAACGTGCCGGGCTCGAGCTTGTCGGCGAGCTCGGGGTCGTTGGCGATCAGGTCGGCGACGTCGTTCGCGAGCACGCACGGACCGCGCGCCGGCACGAGCGTACCCTTCGGCAGCACGACGATGCCCGACTCGGTGACGAACGGAAACCGTCGCGCATCCTCCTCGGGATCCTCGCCGATCACGCAGCCCGGCTCGATCTTGCAGTTCTTGTCGAGCAGCACGCGCGTGAGCCGCGCCTCGCGGCCGATGTCGCATCCCGACAAGATGATCGAATCGGTCACGACTGCCCTCGCGTGAACGAAGCAGTCGTAGCCGATCACCGATTCACACACCGTACCCGACGCGATGATCGAGCCTTCGCAGATCAAACTGTCGTCGATCTCCGACGCGGGCAGCCCTTCGCCGGCACGCACGAACCGCGCGGGTGGGTAGTCGCGTTGTGCGCTGCGAATGCGCCACTGCCGGTTGTAAAGATCGAGAGCTGGCACGCGTGCGCGCAGCTCCATGTTCGACGTGAAGTACGAATCGAGCGTTCCGACATCGCGCCAGTACGGACCGACGCCCTCGGGCTCGCCGGGGATCCGGTTCTGCGCGAAGTCATAGCCGAACACGCGTGCTCCGTCGGCGATCAGTTTCGGGATGATGTCGCGGCCGAAGTCGGTGCGCGGTCCGCCGTTGCCGACGTCGCTGAGTGCGCGCTCGAGCACCTCGCGGCGAAAGATGTAGTTGCCCATCGAGACCAGCGACCAGCCCGGTCGACCCGGCATCTCGGGCGGGTTCTTTGGCTTCTCGACGAACCGCACGATGCGGCCGCGATCGTCGACATCGATGATGCCGAACGCGCTGGCTTCCTCGACCGGCACCGGGAACGCAGCAACCGTCAGGTCCGCCGCGCGATCGCGATGCTGCTCCTCCATCTGATCGACCGCCATCTTGTAGATGTGATCGCCGCCGAACACCGCGACGTGCTCCGCACGCGCATCGCGCACGAGGTTCAGGTTCTGATACACGGCGTCGGCCGTGCCGCGATACCAGAACTCGCCGAGCCGCATCTGCGCCGGCACGACCTCGATGTACTCGCCAAATCCCGACAGCCGCCAGTTGCGCGACAGATGCTTGATCAGGCTCGACGACATGTACTGCGTGAGCACGTAGATGCGGCGGTAGCCCGAGTTGATGAAGTTCGATAGGACGAAGTCGATGATCCGGTAGCGACCCGCGAACGGCACGCCCGGTTTCGAGCGGTGGATCGTCAACGGACCGAGGCGGGAACCTTTCCCGCCGGCCATGATCATCACGAGCGTATCTTTCAAGCCTCGGTCCTCCGAAGCTCATCGTAGCAAGACGCCAGCCGAAGAGCGTCAGAGCTTCATACAGGCTTTGCCGTAAATCGTGCTCGACGAGGTGCTCGCGACGCTGCGACATGCGTAGCCGGTGCCGCATCCGGGGTCCGACGCACAGGCCGCCGTGCACTTCTTGCCTCCGGCCGTGCTCGTGACGCACAGGTTGCCAGGTCCGCCACAATCCGCGTTTGCCGAGCAGGTCTTGCCGAAGTTCGCGGTCTTCGCGAACGGCACCAGCTTCGGGTTGTCGTCGATACCGTGGTACCCGTACATCGGCTGGAAGCCCCACGACTCGCCGTCGAGGCGGGTGAGGAGGCTCGATATCGGTTGCGGGCGCAGCTTGCCGGCGCTATCGCGGGCGAGCAGCGCTGACATGAAGTTCTGCACCGTCGCCGGCGACGACGCGTTCGAGAACGACATCGTCGTGATCACGTCGACGTTCTTGCCTGCCTTCGCCGGGTTCTCCTTGAACGCCTCGCCGATCTGGTACGTGTCGCAACCCTCTGCGAGTACGACCTGGTAGCGGTCGGCCGGCATCGGAATCGTGCGCATCTCGCTGTCGTCGAGGTCGCCTTCCGACGTCTTCTTCCAGTTCGCGAGCGCGAAGCCGTAGAACGGACCCGAGTGGCCCGAGTACACGACGACGTCACGCGTCGCGAGCGATGCGCGCGCGAGATCCTCGAGCACCTTGCCGCCCGCATCCGTATCCGGGTCGGTCGCCGTGCCGGGCTTGCCGAAGTACAGGCGGACCTCGACGGTGACGCTGCGCCCGTCGGCCTTGACCGTACGCTTGAACGCGCCGGTGTCTTTCGTCATGTCGGCCCAGCTCGCGACCGGCGCGGTGAAGCCCTCGTCCTTCAGCCACGTGAAGAACGAGCGCGAGTGCTTGAGGTGGTACTCCGAGTGGTAGTCCCAGCCGAAGTAGATGTCGATGTCGAGCTTGCCGTCGGCGGTGAGCCGCGCGAGATCGAAGAACCCGTCGCTCGATGCGCGCTCGCGCGAGATCGCGAACTGCATCGGTTCCTTCTTGTCGGCGCTGACGGTCGCCGGGTTCCAGCCGCTCCACGGCGCGCTGCGATACCACTCGTTGTTGGTCTCGAGCTGCGCGAGCTCGGCGTTCGTCGGCTTGCCGATTTCGAGATCGAATGTCGGCTTGCCGGCAACCGTACGGATCGGCAGCTGCGTCATCAGATTCTTGCCGGCCGCCGCGAGCTGGCGGAACGTGAAGTCGTAGGTCAGTCCGTCAGCGCGCGCGGTGATGCCGAGGTCTTGATACGCGCCGGCCTTCGCGATCCCCGAGAAGCCGCCAAACGATGCGTTCGACGCGTCGTGCTCTTTGCTGACGAGGTACTGCGTGAGGAACCACGCGATGCCGATCTGCTTGTACGCGACGAGCTGCTTGGCGGCTGCGAGCTTCGCGGCTGCCGTCGCGCCGGCCATCGAGGCGTCGAGCGTCACGGTCGACTTGCCTTCGAGGATGTACTCGGCCGCCGCAGTGCTGAAGAAGTCGTCCGCCTTGCTGTCGTCGACGAACATGCTGTCTTCGGGGTCGCCGGTTTCGCCACCGGTGCAGCCGAGGAGCCCGGCGGTCAGAGCAGTTGCAGCAAACAGGGCGGTCGTGCGCATAGCGGACGTCCGAGCAACGGCCATGCCCGGACAATCCGCGCAATCGCCGTGGCGATTCACGCGCTTGCGGGCCGCTGGCGGTTCGACTAGCCGGCTACGACGTCGGCGTCACCGGCGCCGGCGGCATTGAGGGCCGCTCGGGCGGGGCCACGAACACGTGCTGCTTGTAATAACGCAGCTCGTCGATCGACTCGCGAATGTCGTCGAGGGCGCGATGCGTCTCTTTCTTCGGCTTCTGCTTCGAGATCAGCGACGGGAACCAGCGCCTGGCGAGCTCCTTGATCGTCGACACGTCGACCATCCGGTAGTGCAGCCGTTTCTCGAGCGCCGGCATGAAGCGGCGGATGAACCGGCGATCCTGGTGGATCGAATTACCCGCGAGCACGGGCCGCTCCTTCGCCGGCACGTGCGCGTTGATGAACGCGATCGTTTGCTCCTCGGCTTGTGCTTCGGTGACGGTCGAGGTCTTCACGCGCTCGATGAGACCCGACGCGCCGTGATGCTTCTTGTTCCAATCGTCCATCGCGGCGAGCACCTCGTCGGCCTGATGGATCACGAGCTCGGGACCGGTCGCGAGCTCGGTGAGCTGACCGTCGGTGATGATCGTGGCGATCTCGATGATGCGCTCGCGCTCGGGATCGAGACCGGTCATTTCCATGTCGAGCCAGACCAGAACGTCGGGGCCAGCCATATGGGGCCGCACGTTACACCATCGCGTGGTTCGATCTGCGCTCAGGCTGCGACGACTTCGCGCGACGCGTCGGCCTCGTGGGCAGGCGGCAGCCCCCAGGCGGGCTGATAGCCGTAGACCACGCGCGCGGGCTTCGTCTCGATGCTGCTGACCACGATGTCGAGGTGGTCGATCGGCACGAGCGCCGGGTGCTTCGAGCCGCACGCGGCGGCGAGGCTCTGCAGCTCCTTGCGCAGCGTGGTGATGTAGTTCGCGAGGCGCGCAGCCTTGAGCGTGGGATCGAGGCCCCGCATCAGCCACTTGTTCTGCGTCGCGACACCGGTCGGGCAGTGACCCGTGTGGCAGCGTTGCGCCTGGATGCAGCCGATCGCGAGCATCGCTTCACGGGCGACGTGAACCATGTCGCAGCCGAGCGCGAGCGCGAGCAGTGATGCCTCGGGAAAGCCGAGCTTGCCCGATCCGATGAACACGGTCTGATGATGCACGCCCGCTTCTGCGAACACCTTGTAGACCTCGGTGAAGCCGAGCTTGAACGGCAGCGCGACGTGATCGCTGAACACGAGCGGCGCGGCGCCCGTACCGCCTTCGCCGCCGTCGATCGTGACGAAGTCAGGACCGCGCTTCGTCTTGTCCATTTGCGCAGCGAGCTCGCGCCAGAACGTGAGATCGCCGACCGCGGACTTGATGCCGACCGGCAGGCCGGTCGCGTCGGCGAGCTTCTCGATGAAGTCGAGCATGCTCGACACGTCGAAGAACGCCGTGTGCGAGGAGGGCGACACGCAATCGCGTCCCATCGGAATGCCGCGAATGCGCGCGATCTCCGGCGAGATCTTCGCGGCAGGTAGCACGCCGCCGAGGCCAGGCTTCGCACCTTGCGACAGCTTGATCTCGATCGCGCGCACCTTCGCGGTCGCGATGCTCTCCAGCGCACGGTCGATCGAGAACTTGCCGTGCTCGTCGCGGCAGCCGAAATAGCCGGTGCCGATCTGCCACATGATGTCGCCGCCGCAGCGGTGATAGTCGGCGATGCCGCCTTCGCCGGTGTTCTGCATCGCGCCGCACAGTGCGACGCCGCGGTTGATCGCTTCGACCGCGGGGCCCGACAGCGAGCCGTAGCTCATCGCCGACGTGTTGATGATCGATGCCGGCCGGAACGCGTGCTTGCGCCCGCGAAACCCGCCGAGCACGCGCATCGCCGGCACGCTGTACGTCGGATCGTAGCCGGGCTCGCCGGCGTGCGGCACGTGCACCGGGAACGCCGCGTGCCGCACGAGGATGTAGCCGGGTCGGTCGTAGTCGTTGTCGGTGCCGAAACCGAAATAGTTGTTCTCGTTCTTCGACGACGCGTAGACCCAGCGGCGTTGATCGCGCGAGAACGGACGCTCCTCGTCGTTCCCGGTGACGATGTACTGGCGCAGCTCGGGACCGATCGTCTCGAGCCAGTAACGGAAGTGACCGACGATGGGGAAGTTGCGCAGGATCGCGTGGCGCTTCTGCGTCAGGTCATAGATCGCGACCAACACCAAGAACGAGCCCAGCCCGATGCCGAGCCAACCCCAGATCGACATCCGGCGATTGTATCAGTCGCCTTCCCAGAACCGAATCGGGCCAGTGTCCATGTGGACGAACTTGCTGCTCAGATAGATACCGACGCCGCCGAGCTTCTGCGCGATTGCCCACTCGTGGAGCTTCTCGGTCGTGACACCGGGAATCGAAAAGTCCACAGCGTTGCCGTGTGTGTGCTGGCTGTCGCGCGCGACCTGCCGGCCCTTCTTGCGCAGCATCAGGTTGTATTTGGGATGGCGAAAACCGGAGACCACGTTGGCGACGTCGCTCTTGAACTGCTGCGCCGCACCGACCACCGTCTCGATTAGCTTCGGTTCCATCTTCGTCGCTTCGTTCGTGAAGTGATCGCGCAGGAACAGACTGATCTCGGAGAGGCTCGGCGGGCTCGTCGGATCGACGGCGAGCCAGTCATGCGTCCACATATTGTAGAGGTTGATCAGTTTCGCGGGCTTCGTGCCCGGCGCCGGCGACGCGCCGTGCTTCGTAGATTTTCCGAGTCGAGCGCGATCCTTCTTCGGTTGATAGGTCGCCTCGGCGGCGGCCACCGAGGTCAAAGCGAGCAACGCCAGCGCGATGCTCGCGAGCTTCACGAGCTCCTCTTCAACTGGATGAGCGCCTCCGCGGGCAACACTTCATTTAGCGAGCCCGAGCGGAAGCCGGCGAGATCGAGCGCGACATACGAAAAGCCGAGCCGCTTGCCGAGCGCGACGATGCGGTCGCGCATACCCGGCGCGACGACGCGCGCAAGATCATCCGCGTCGATCTCGAGTCGCGCGATCGTGTCGTGAAAGCGCACGCGGAGCTGGCGGAAGCCGAGCTCGCGCAGCCCATCTTCGAATTCGTCGACGCGACGCAGCCGGTCCGGCGTGATCTTCGTGCCGTACGGAAACCGCGACGACAGGCACGCGAGCTGCGGTTTGTCCCACGTCGGCAACGCGAGCTCGCGCGAGAGCTCGCGGATCTCCGCTTTGCTGAGGCCGACCTCGACCATCGGCATCTTCGCGCCGCGTTCACGCGCGGCCGCGATGCCGGGCCGCACGTCACCGAGGTCGTCGAGGTTCGTGCCGAGCACGACCGGTGCGTCGCCGAGCGACTGCGCGATCGGCACCGCGACGTCCATCAGCTCGGTCTTGCACAGCGCGCAACGGTGCGTCGGGTTGTCGGTGAAGCCCGGCACCTCGAGCTCGTGGGATTCGACAACGTGATGGCGCGCGCCGAGGCCGAGCTGCGCGGCGAGCTCGATCGCGCCCTTGATCTCCGAGCGTGCCATCGTCGGCGACACCGCGGTGACTGCATGGCAGTGCTCGCCGAGCGCGTCGACCGCGACCTTGAGCAAGAACGCCGAATCGACACCGCCCGAGAACGCGACGACGACTCGGCCGTAGCCGGTCAGCGTGGCGCTGAGCGCGTCTAGCTTCGACGACATGGCGACGAGCGTAGCATCTACACCAGGGGCGGGCGGATGTCGATCGCCCAGCGGGCAAGCTCGACGAAATCGCGGACTTCGTCGGACCAGGCGAATTGCGCAGCCTCGGTCAGGCCCTCGGCGGTGACACCGATGACGAGGTGCTGCACGGGGTAGTGCGGGCCCTCGGGTGAAGCGGCGACGCCGCGGTCGACCTCGGAGAAGTAGGCTCGGCCGTTCGTATGCGAGTGATACACGACACGCGCGGGGCGATCGCCGCCGAACGAACGCGCGAACGCGAGCAGCTCGGCACCGGCGATCACGAAGCCGGTATCGGCACCGCGGTCGGGATGCGTGGGGTGATCACCGTCGCGTTGCGCGTTCTCGCACAGCACGGCGGCATCGACGCTCGCGCCGTCCTGCGAACCGACGAGGTAGCCGCAGCACTCGTCGGGAAATGTCGCGCGCGCGTGGTCGTAGATCGTAGCGAGCACGAACTTCGGGATCGCGATCGCCGCGGCATCGGATCGGGCGGGCGGCGAACCGTCGCGCGTCGTCATCGCTGGACAGCGTCGGCCATCCACAGCGTTGCCGCGATGCCGCCGCGCCAGAACGCGAGCGCGGTCGTGTCGGCGTCGGCGCTCGGCCACCACGCCGGTCGCGGCGAAAGCGTGACTTCGCGGCCATCGCCTTCGCCCACCACCTTCGTGTCGGCGCCGTGCGCCTGCAGCTCCGCAGTTTGCGCGTCGTTCGCGCTCGGTACGACGAGCTTACCGACACCGCCGGAGGCGAGGTACGAGCCCGCGATCA
>DATDCH010000042.1:0-2636 GCA_036524455.1 Kofleriaceae bacterium
GTCATCGATCCCAAACCGTTCACGGTGCTCGACAACGCATTCGAAGGTGGCGTCGCCGGCTTTCGCATCGAGAGCGCAACGGATGCCCAGCTCGCGATCCTCGTGATCGTCGCCTACGACGCGCAGGATCAGATCCGTTGGTCGTGGTCGAAGCACGGGGTCGAGATTCCCGACGGCGATGGCGAGCGCTGGCGGATCAACCTCGTCCCGACGGTGCCGATCGGCGCCACTCTCGAGCCCCAACCGGCCGGCACCGAGCGCATCAAGGACTGGCGCGACGCGAAGGGACATCCGTCGTGCTTGTTGCTCGAACACTGGAGCGGCTCGTCAACCCCCAACCGCGAGCTGCTCGGCCCGAAGGACGATCCTGATTGCGACGGGGTTGCCGACGCGATCGAATGCGCGCCGTGGATCCCGAACGCAGCCGGTGCACCGCCGACGATTGCCGACGCCGACTGCGTATTGTTCGGACCGCACAACGGCGGCGGCTCGGTCTGCCAGCTCGGAGGTCCCGCCTGCACCGAGGTTTCGACGGCGCCACTCGATACGTGCGTCGCGCTCGACACGCCGTACTGCACACCCGCGGATCTCTGCCAGTGCGCTCAAGATAGCGACCCCGAGGCGTGCTTGCGCCAGCTGCTCGATTACGCGACGGCGGGCGGCACGATCCCGATGATGAAGTGCGTGATCCATGTCAGCGAGAGCTACCAGCGCTGCGACAGCACGCCGCTCTCGATCGATGGCATGCCGTTGCTCGAAGGCACGGCGCGCAAATGCAAGACGCTGCAGCTCGCAGACGGCAGCGCGCCGCTCAGCTTCGGTGGTTCGATGCACGTGGGCGAGGCGAAGCTACGGATCGACAGCTTCGCGCAGCCGTGCAGCGCGCAATTGTCGTGGGAGTCCGCCATGGCGCCAGACGTCAGCATCGGTTTCCTCGACGCCGCGATCGATAACGGCTATCACGCCGTGCTGCCGGTGCGTGTGGAGGTCAAGGTCGGTTGCGTCGCGAACTCGATGTCGCTCTGCGTGATCACGCGCTCTGGCGTTTCGATGACGGGCGAGACGCTGTTCACGTGTATCGGTGCGCCTCCGATCATGACCGGCACCGGCCGCTGTGCACCCGATCCCGACGAGGGCTGCACGGAAGGCCCGTCGTGCAACGGCATGTGCTGCGGGCGCGGCGAGGCCTGTGACGGCGGCGTGTGTCGGTGCAACGGCGGCATTCGCTGCACGAGCGGAGATACCTGTCAGGCCGCGCTCGGGGAACCCGATCAATGCGGCACGACCTGTTGCGGCGGACCGACGCTCTGTCCGTTCTAGTCGGCGACCAGCGCGCCGCAGCACTGCTTCCACTTGCGCATCGAACCGCACACGCACAGATCGTTGCGGCCCGGTTTCTTCGGCCGCAGCCGCGCCAGCTCTTTCGGCGACGGGAACGCGCCCGGGCGTTGCGCACGACCGATCGCTTCGGCCGCTTCGAACTTCGCGGCGATCTCGTCGAGCTTCTCGGCGGTGAACCAATCGCGCGCCTCGTCCTCGAGCTTGCGCGCGAGCGCGAGATAACGGCGCGTGTGGTGCTGATGATCGTAGTGCGGCACCGCGCGATAGCCTTCGGGCACTTCGCACAGCGCGTTGCCGCCGGCAAACCCGTACGTGCCGACATCGCGCGCGGGCAGCAGCGTCCACTCGATGCCGAACACGCGAAACGCGACGGCGCCGAGCCCGACCCACGCGCGCGCCTCGTGCTGGTTGAACGGATGCAGGTACGCTGCCTCTTCGGTCGGCGGAATCGCCGCCGGCACACCGTAGGGCAAACCGACCGGCGTGCCCCAGTTCGGCGCCGTCGGATCGCCGCACATCGCGTGAATCAGCTCGTGCACGCAGAAGCCGAGCAGGCGGCTGTGAATGCACGGGCCGTCGCGCACGACCACCCAGCGCACTTGCCCGAGCTGCTGCTGCACGCGCCACAGCGTCGGCGCTGCGAGATCCCACACGACGGTCTGACCGAAGCCGCGCATCGCATCGTCGAAGCGATACAGCGCTGCGATGCCGGCGACGCGCTCCCCGTACGTGAGCGTGTCGTGGCACTGACACACGCACGGGTACGGCGTCTTTACGGCGTCGACGACCGTCGCTGGCACGCACCGACTCTAGCATCGCTCGCGTCGGCCGGCTGTGCTCGCCGTGTTGGCGACCCGGTGTAGCGCCGGGACAGTTGCGGCGCGACTGATTCGCACGTACAGCGTGTGCATGCGCTTATCGTTCCGCATCGTCAACGTGTTCACCGTCGACGGCGACCGCCTCTCGGGCAATCCCCTGTGCGTGTTCGAGGATGCGCGCGGGCTGACGACCGAGCAGATGCAGGGGCTCGCGCGCCAGCTGAACTTGTCGGAGACCACGTTCGTGCTGCCGTCGGAACGCGCGACCGCGCACGTGCGGATCTTCACGCCGGGGTTCGAGATGCCGTTCGCGGGTCACCCGACGCTCGGCAGTGCACACGTGGTGCGCTCGTTGCGCGGTGGTGATCGAGTGACGCTCGAGATGATCGCGGGTGTCGTCGAGGTCAGCGCGCAAGGCGACAGCTGGACACTGCGCGCCGCGAAGTTACCCGGCGTCCGCGCGGTCGCTGCGACGAA
>DATDCH010000043.1:0-4718 GCA_036524455.1 Kofleriaceae bacterium
CGACGATCGTGGTCTTCGCGAGCTGCTGCTCGACCTGCTCGCGCGAGGCGCGGTTGCGCGTCACGGCGCCGCGCGCGGTCTGCACCTGGGCGTCGGCAACGACGTACGCGGTCTGCGCGCTCGCGACCTGGTCGCGCGACACCGCACCGTCGCGCAAGAGGCCGCGGAACTGGCGGAGCTGACGGCCCGCCTCCGCGCGCTGACTCTCGCTGCGGCGCAGCTCGCCGAGCGATGCCTCTTCCGCACCGCGCGCGGCATCGAGTGCTTTCTGGACCTCGCCCGGATTCAAGATCGCGAGCGGCGTGTTCGCGGTCACTCGCTGGCCCGGCTGGACAAGGAGCTGATCGATGCGGCCATCGACCTCCGCCGTGACGAGCTTTGATTCGTGCGACGTGATGACGCCCGCGTAGGTCTCGACCGGCTGCGGCTTAACTGGACGCGACGCGGGGACGGCCGGCGTGATGGGGGCCGGGCTGGGGTCCGCGCTGCACGCGACCAGCAGTAGCAGGCATGGTGCGATTCTCGACATGGGACGGCTCCTTCGTGGTGCGAGTAGCGGCGACGAGCTTCGCGTAGAGGCCGCCCTTGGCAACGAGCTGGTCATGGTTGCCCTGCTCGACGATGCGGCCCTTGTCCATGACGACGATCAGGTCGTAGCCCTGAATCGTCGACAGGCGATGAGCGACGGTGACCTGCGTGCAGCCGAGGCCGCGCACGTTCGTGACGATCGCCGCTTCGGTCGCGTTGTCGAGCGCGGAGGTCGCCTCGTCGAACAGCAGCACGCGCGGCTCGCGCAGCACGGCGCGTGCGATCGCGATGCGCTGGCGTTGGCCGCCCGACAGCGAAGCGCCGCCATCGGAGATCGGCGTGTCGTAGCTAAGCGGCATCGCGGCGATGTCGTCGTGCAGCATCGCGATGCGTGCGGCCCGCTCGACGCGCGGCAGCGGCGCATCGGGTGCGGTGAGCGCGATGTTCTCGCGCACGCTCGAGCCGAACACGAACGGATGCTGAGGCACGACGCCGAGCTGGCGGCGCACGGACTCGAGATCCATCTCGTGCAGGTTGCGGCCGTCGAACGCGATCGTGCCCGCGGTCGGCACGAGCGTTCCGGTGAGCAGCTTGAGCAGCGTGCTCTTGCCCGAGCCCGACGGTCCGACGAGCGCGACCTTCGCCCCCGCGGGAATCGCCAGCTCGACGTTCGTCAACACCGGCGGCCGATCCGCGCTGTAGCGAAACGTCACGCCGCGCAGCTGGATGTTGCCGCGCAGCTGGGGCGGTGGCGCGATTGTGTCGCGGTCTTGCTCGGCCGGCGTCTTGAGCACGTCCTCGACGCGCGCGGCGTAGCCGGTGAGTAGCTGCATCTGCATCAGGCTCTCGATCAGCTGCGACAGTGGCCCGAACAGAGCCATCGCCAGCGAGCTCATCGCGAGCATCGTGCCGACGGTCATCGTCCCGCTGATCACCGCATGCGTGCCGATCGCCATGATGATCATCGGCGCGAGCTGAGCGATCGCACCCCGCAGCGAGTCGACCACCGCTTGGAGCCGACCGCGGCGGATGCCGACGTTCATCACCTCGGAGTAGTAGCCGGCCCAGCGCTCGACGGCGGCGCGCTCGGCGCCTGCGGTCTTGAGCGTCTCCATGCCGCCGAGCAGCTCGTTGAGGTAGCTCTGCGAGCGTGCCTGAGCGCTCAGATCCTCGCCGGTGAGCCGCATGTTCTTGCCGCGCGCAGCGATGTAGAGCAGCGCCGGCAACAGGGCGAGCGACAGCGCGACGATGCCGAGCAACTTGCTCGTCCACATGATCACGAACGCGTAGATCATGACGAACGCGCCGTCGACGATCGCCGAGAGCGTCTGCGACGTGACGATCTCGCGCATCTGCGAGTTGCTGCTGACGCGCAGCATGAGGTCGCCGGTCGAACGCCGCTGAAAGAAGCCGACCGGCAACGACGCCATGTGATCGAGGAAGCCAAGCGTCAGCTTGCCGTCGAGCACGGTGCGCAGATGGATCAGCACGTGCGAGCGCACCCACGCGCTCAGCGCCTGGAACAGCACGAGACCCGTGATCGCGCCGATCGTGACCGCGAGCATCGTGTAGTCCTTCCGCGGCACGACGCGGTCGACGATCATGCCGGTCATCAGAGGCACGGCGATGCCGATCACGCGCAGCACGAGCGAGACGAGCACGACGCGCCAGAGCAGCGTGCGCTGACCGAACAGCGCCGCGAGGTACGGGCGCGACTTGCTGTTCGCCTTCTCCTTCTTGAAGCTGCCGCTCGGCTCGAGATCGATCGCGATGCCGGTGTACTTGCGGCGCAGCTCGGCCGCGCTGATCTCGCGCAGGCCATGCGCCGGATCGACGATGCGCACGCCACCGCCGCGCAAGAACCGATCGAACACGACGAAGTGGTTGAACTCCCAGTGCAGGATGGCGCCGCGGCGCAGCGAGCCGAGCTGATCGACATCGGCCTTGACGCCGCGCGCGATCAACCCGAACCGTGGTGCCGCCTCGACGATCGTGCGCGCGGTAACGCCATCGCGTCCGACCTCGAGCGATGCGCGCACCTCGCGCATGTCGACTTCCTTGCCGTGCAGGTGCAGCGCCATCGTGAGGCAGGCCGCGCCGCAGTCGCTCCACTCGAGTTGCTGCACGAACGGAATCTCCCGCTTCTGACGCAAGCGCCCGACGGCGGGGAGTCGATCGATGAGGGGGCGCGTCATGGCTAGTCTCCTGTGGGGATCACGACCGAGAGGAAGCTCTTGGTGTCGACCTTGATCTCGACGAGCACTTCGAGACCGTCGGAGTACTGGTACGTCTTGTTGCCCGATGCGAAGCCATCCGCCGGCAACGCGGCTTCGACGCGCACGCCGCTCTGCGGCAGCGAAACCGATTCGCCGAGCTTCTGACCGAACGTCTTGCGCGCTTGCGATGCCGAGACTGGTTCGCTGCCGACCGCGGTGATCACGGCGGTGCGCCGCGAGTCCGGATGCCCGATCACTTCGATCTGCATCATCATGCCGGGCTGGATGCGCTTGAGATCGATGCCGGGGACATATGCGATGACCTTTGGCGATGCGTCGGCGGTGAGGACCGTCACCACCTGCTCGCCGGCCTGCACGAGATCCGGGGCCAACCATTCGCCGATCGTGCCGTCGACCGGCGCAAGGATCGTCTTGGCATTGACGGCTTCGATCGCGGTCTTGCGCTGCGCGATAATCGTGCCGAGCGACTGTGCGGCCGACTCGTCGGTGAGATCGAACAGGAAGTTCGAGAGCTGATCGCGATAGACCGCGTTGATCTGCTCGTACGCTTGCCGCTCTTGCGTCGTGTCCAGCGCGACGAGCGGATCCCCAGCGGCGATCTGTTGGCCCGGTTCGACGAACTTCGTGGTCACGGCGCCGGTCGTATTCGAGATCACGTTGACGCCCTGGAGCGTCACGACGCCGGCACCGCGGCTGTACGTCGGCACCTGTACGAGCGCTGCAAGTGCGACGAGCACGCCGGCGGTCAGCACGAGCAGCGGGATCGACGCACGCAACGTGCGCGGCGAGAGATCGACCAGCTCGCATTCGCGTTTGTCACCGCGTGCTGCGGCAAGCGCCTCGGCGCGAAACACGCTGTCTTGGTCGGCAGCGGCTTGCACCGCGTGCTGATTCGCGAGGACCAAGAAGTGATCGAGCACGCCGAGCCGCGCGCAGGCCTGACCGAGCAGGCGCAGCGCGAGCTCGTCGAACGCGGGCTGGCGCGGCGTGCGCCACACGACGAGCACCGTCGGGCTCGCGGTGCCGAGCGGCACCATCACGAGCCGTTCCGCGACAAAGCGCTGACGGCGCTTGTGCGTCTCGAAGATACCGGCAAACGGTACGTGCTTCGCGGCTTCGCGCAGGTCCGCGATGACCGGGCTCGTGAGCTTGCCACCCTCGACAATCTGCGCGAGCACGACCTGCGCGGCGACGAGATCGCCGAGGCCGGCGTGCAGGACGCCGCCCGCGTTCGGCAGATCGCGCTGCAGAGCGATGCGGCGGATCAACGCGAACACTTCCGGCGGCGGCGGAGCGAGCTCGCGCGCCGGCTTGGTACGCACTTCGGGCGGGGGCGCCGGCTGGGTGCGCGCTTCGGGCGGGGGCGCCGGCTTGGTGCGCACGTCGAGCTGGGGCGACGATCCGGTCGCCCACCGCTCGGGACGGCGCAGGACAATGGTGTCCGGATCCGATTCCAGAGACAGACGCCGATGCACGCGCGTCTGCTCGTCGAGGTCGAGCGAGCGAGCGTGAATCACGGTACCGTTTGGAATCGGATGCGGCATGGAGTCCTCCTAGTGATAGGGAGGTCAGTTAGCGCTGGTCACGAACGATGGGCTGAGACGCATCGCTCGCGGCATCAACGGCCGGGCGGTGATCGCGAATGATCGCCTCGGGCGCGTTCGCCGCAGCGCTTGCGGCAGCCATGCTCGCGGCGCGGTGATCACGAACCGTCGGCGGCGCGTACACCTGTTCGACGATGTTGCCCATGATCGGCTCCGCCAAGACATCGTCCTTTGCGTCGACTTCGTCATCCGCATTCGCGGTCGGCTGCGCGGAGTCATCGCCGTCGCAGTCCTCCCACAGGCCCGTCGAGCCCGTGCCACACCAGTCCACCGGCAGGTCCGGAAGGTCTTGCAGGATGTCCGTCGAGCCCGCGCCCTGAACGTCGAGCATGTCGTCCATCGTCGGGGC
>DATDCH010000044.1:0-4672 GCA_036524455.1 Kofleriaceae bacterium
GTCGCGGTGCTGGTACGCGGCGTACGTGAGATCGATCCATGCGCGCGCCGCGATCTCGTCGTGGCGTGCGGCATACGCGGTCCGCGCTGCTTCATCGAGAGCGGCCCGCGCGTCGGCACCCTGCTCGAGCTCGGTGTGCGCGTGGCCGAGCACGAACAGCGCTTCCGCGAGCACGGGCGCATAGCCGAGCGTGCGCGCCTTGGCGACGAGCGGCGTCACGGCGGCGAGCGCAGCGTCGAGCTTGCCGGTGTCGAGCGTGATGCGCGCGCCGGCGAGGTCGCGCCGGAGCTGGTCGACGGCAGCGCGCGTTGCCGGATCTGCCGGCGGCGCGAGTCGCGCGAGGTTGACGTCGAGATCGAGGCAGCGATCGATCGGTGCGAGCGAGCCGAGCGCACGCGTCGCGCGGCGCACGACGGCGGGATCGGCGACGACGAGCGCATCGCCGAACGCGCGCAGCTCGTCGAGCCGATGATCGAGACACTGCATGCGCGCGTCGAGCACCTCGGGCGAAGTCTCGCCGCGCTTGCCCGCCAGGCATGCACCTTCGTGCGCGGTGCTCCAGGCGGCAGCGTAACCGTCGAGCCCCGCCTTTACCTGTGCCCAGGTCGCGCCGGCATACGGCAACTTCGTGGCAGCGAACGCTCGCTCGGCCGCGCTCGCGCGCGTGCCGTTCCATGCGTCGCGAACGTGCGCGTCGCTTCCGCTGCACGGCGCGACGCCGCCGCCGGCACCGCTCGCGAGCGCGATCGCGGTGACCGCGACACCCGCCGCCGCGACCGCGCCGAGCCACGCCGCCCGGTTCCACCGCGTCGAGAGCTTGGCGAGCAACGCGTCCATCGACGCGAAGCGCCGACCCGGATCGGCTGCGAGTCCGCGTTCGAGTGCGCGCCGAATCCGCCCCGCCACGCGCGGCGCTGCCGGAAACCGTGGACCGCGCTCGATCGCCGCGACCAGCTCGGCGACGGTATCGCCGGCGAACGGGCGCCGCGCGTAGAGTGCCTCGTACAGCGTGACGCAGAACGCGAACTGATCACTGGCCTCGGTGGCAACCGCACCGCGCAGCTGCTCGGGAGCCATATACGCAGGCGTGCCAACGAGCGATCCGGCCGACGTCATCGTCAGCTCGCCGTGGTCGCCACTCGACGCGGCCTCGACGACGCGGTCGACACGCACGAGGCCGAAGTCGCCGACCTTCGGTACGCCGGTCGTCGAGACCAGCACGTTGCTCGGTTTGAAGTCGCGGTGGATCAAGCCGCGCGCGTGCGCAGCCGCGAGCCCGCGGCCCGCAGCGACCACGAGCTCGACGATCGCGGCGCGCGATGGTGCCGTCTGCAGCCAACCGGCCAGCGTGACACCTTCGACGTACTCCATCGCGAGGTACGCGACGCCAGCATCGGTTCCCATCTCGTGGACGCTGACGACGTTCGGGTGATCGAGCCGCGCGAGCGCACGTGCCTCACGGCGCAGCCGTTCCTCGGCGGCGGCGGCGAGCTTCGACCGATCGCGGCGCGCTTTGATCGCGACGATCCGATCGAGCTCGGGATCGCGCGCGCGATACACGATGCCCATCGAGCCCTGGCCGATCACGTCGAGGATCTCGAAGCGGCCGAGCCGCGTGGGCACGTGGAGGGCGCTTGCAGAGTCGAGAGCGAATGCGGGCGCGTGGACGACGCCGGTAGAGTCGGGACCGAGTGCGGGCCCGTGGACGACGCCGGCCGGTTCATGCGCGAGCGCGAACACGAGCTTGCGACACGCCGTGCAGTCCGCGATGTGCGCGTCGAGCTGCGCGATGCCGTCCGCGCCTAGCGTGCGCGCGACGAACCCTGCGACGTGCTCGGGATCGGGGCATGGCGTCGACTCGACTCGCAAAGCGGCTGGACACTAGCGTCGTGGTCCGAACGCGTCGACACGAATCTTCGGCGGCGCGCGCCTGTAACATTCTGCTCGAGCTGTGCATCTGCTCGAACTGTACGGTCGAGAACACTACTTGCGCCGCTTGATCTCGTCGGCCGCAAACTTCGCCCACGCGCGCACGTACGCCGCGGGATCGCTGCTCGCGGCCTTGTCGATCCGCGCGAGCGCGAATTTGCCGAGCGACGAGCGCGCGTACGCCTGCATCGCGATCAACCGGAACGCCGGCGACTTGCTCGCGAGCCACACGTCGCCGACGTTGTCGTCGCCGTATGCGGGGAGTTGCGGCGGCAGCACGACATCCCAGCCGTCGCGCAGCGCGGCCACCGTCCATTCGATCGTGCGATCGAGGTGGCAGACGTTGCACGCGTTCGGCGCGGCCTCGGCGTAGAGCTTCGGGTTCGTAGGCGAACCGATGCGATGCGTGCGCACGTAGCGGTCGATGCCCATCACGATGCGGGGCATGTGGCAGTCGAGGCACGATGCCGCCTGCGCCGGAGCCGCCGCCGGTCCGATGACGGCATGCGCGCTGCCGGCATGCGCGGGCTGCGCCTGCGTCGCGTGACAGCCGGTGCACGCTGCGATCGATCTCGCCTCGTCAACGCCGCCCGCGTGCGGATCGTGACAGTCGGTGCACTTCGCCTTGCAGTCCGACGCCGCGAGATCGAGCGCTTCGCTCGAGTTGCGCAGTGCGGTGCCATCGGCGAGCCGCGGTGACGGTCCCGAGTGACACTGCGCGCACACGCCGTTGACGACGCTCGCGTCTTTGCGTTGCGCGGCGAACGTCGCGGGCCACGCGGGTGCATCGGCGCCGCGCGCTGCCCCGTGCGGCAGAAAATCGATCGTCGCGCCGGCGGCGTGCGCGCGACCGCCGAGGTGACAGCTCTCGCAGCTGATCCCCGTCGAGACTTGCTCGGCGACCGCGAGCCGATCCGTGCCTGCGCTCGCCGTGAAGTACTGCTCGAAGCCGTGGCCGACCGCACGCGGTCCCGAGGCGCGCGCGATCCGCTGCGCGAACGGATACGTCGAGTGACACCACGGGCACCGCTCGGCCCATGGTTCGCGGACCGGCGCATACGCGTCGAAGGCGGCTTCGTCGAGCCATGGATCGAAATACGGCTGCGCGACCCAACCGCCGTAGCGTGGCCACCAGCCGAACGGCAGTCGCACTTCCTCGCTACGGCCGTCCTCGATGCCGACGTACTCCTGCAAGTACCGCTTGCCGATCGTGCGCGTAATCCGATAGCGCGTCTCCCGATCACCTTTGCGCACGGTCATCGTGTGGCCCGCGAGATCGCGATCGAATCGCGCCTCGCCGCCCGCGTACCGCAGCACGGCGCCGTCGAACTTGCCGATGATCGCGCCGGCATCGTCGGCCATCGCGTTCATCACGCGGTGAAGGCTCGTCGTCCACGCCGCGAACTGCACGGCATGGCACTCGCCGCACGCGTTCGGCCCGATGTAGTCGGCGCGTGCGATGTTGCTCTCGCCGCTCGCGAGCGGGCGCAGCGGTTTTCGTTCGGGTGCCGGCGCCGATGACGATGACTGCGGTGTGCACGCCGCAATCGCGACCAGCGCGAGCATGCGTGTGGCGACCCGGTGCACCGCATCTAGGCTGCGCCGAATCGGCCTTAGTGGCTAGTGCAGACGCCAGATCGTGGAGGTCTGCCCCGCGTCGGCTTGTTGACTCTGAGTCAAGTAGCCGAAGCCGAACGGCGCGACGCGTGGCATCGGCATTGCTCGCAGGAGCGCCATGCGAATTGTGGTGATGTTCTGGCTCGGGCTGACAGCGGCGTGTGGCGCGGAGGCGGACGATGACAACTTTCCGCCGCCGGCAGCGGGCGAGGGAATCCAGCTCAGCTACAGCGCGGTCGCAGAGCCCGGCAGCGAGCTGTGGAAGTGCAACGTCACCGATCTGGCGTCGACCGAGTGGCTCGCCGTCAACCGCGTCGAGTCGGTGCAGAACGACTCCGTCCACCACATGGATCTGATGGCGGTCGCGCTCGCCGCGCCCGACCTGCAGCCGGGCGAGTACGACTGCGCCGACGTCTACGCGCAGTACCCGCGGCTGATGGATGACGGCATCCTGATCTACGCGAGCCAGCAAGCGGAGCAGCATATCCAGCTGCCGCCGGGTACGGCCGCCGAGCTGCTGCCGCGGCTGCGGGTGATGCACGAGATCCACTACGTCAACTCGACGGAAGAGACGGTCACCGCGTTCTCGAAGATCAACGCGTACAAATATCCGCCCGAGCAGGTCGAGAGGACGATCTGGGGCGGCGCGGTGCGCGACCTCGACATCAGTGTGCCTGCAGGCGCGAGCGGTCACGTCGAGTGGACGCGCTGCACGATGAACGCCGACGTCGACGTGTTGTTCATGTCGTCGCACACGCACAAGCTTGCCGAGCGCACCGTGATCCGCAGCTTCAACGGCACCGCTACCGGCGACGTCATGTACACGAACACCGACTGGCACGCGCCGCCGCTGCAAGACTTCACCGCCGCGCCGATTCACGTTCCGCAAGGCGCCGGCTTCGAGTTCGAGTGCCACTACAAGAACGCCGGCACGACCGACGTCCACTGGGGCTTCACCGCCGACGACGAGATGTGCCAGATCGCGCTCGTCTATACGCCCGGCGAGACCACGCGCAAGTGCGAGGTCGTGGCGTCGGGCGTGCGCTAGCTCAGGCCCACGTCACGCCGCACAGCTGCTCGCTCAGCTGCCACAGCCGCCGCGCGCTGTCGTCGTCGCGCGCACGCC
>DATDCH010000045.1:0-5690 GCA_036524455.1 Kofleriaceae bacterium
TGTCGTGCCGGTCGCGTGTGGCGGGTGATGTGACGATCGAGATCGTGCGCAAGAAGAAGAAGTGACGCGCTCCGCCGCTACGGCAGCGCCGTCATGCAGGTCTTGGTCTCCGTCTCCGAGACTTCGCATTTCACGGTCCACTTCTTGTGTGGCTCTTTGCCGGTGTTCACGAGCTGGATCGTTTGCACGCCGATCGGCACGCGCAGCAAGTCGCGCGGCGCCCGCCCGAGTGACGTGCCCTTGAAGTAGGCATCGCCCCAGCCGCCGCCTTTGAACAGGATGCGCAGCGTGCCGTACTTCGCGCCCGCCCTGAGCGTCTGCGTGATCTCGACGGTCTTGCCGGCGACGAGCTCGATCTTCTGCTTGTACGGCTCGAAGCCCGGTTTGCTGATCACCAGCTCGCCCTTGGTCGCAGCGAGATCGTTGCGGTCGAGCGGCGTCTCGCCGAGTAGCTTGCCCTTGAGCGAGACCTGCGCGCCTTCGGGCGTGGTGGTGACTTTGAGCGTCGCTTTCGCTTTGCGCAGCTCGGGGGCGATCACGTGCGTCTCGTCCGCCTTGATCTTGCGTACCTGATCGAACGGCTCGTAGCCCTCGAGCTCGATGTGCACGCGAAACGTCTTGCCGGCTTCCACCGCCAGCCGGACCGGCGTCTTGTGCGACGTCGGACCAAACCTTCCGGTTTCCGAGGGGACGCCGTGCTCGTCGGCGATGTAACCGGTCGCGCCTTCCGGGCTCGGATCGATCTCGAGTGTGCCGGTCGGGATCTTGACGCCGGCGTCGCGCTGCCCCGGTGTGGTCACGACGTTCGACGACCCCTGCATCAGCTTCCACACGCCGAACGCACCGCCGCCGACCACGAGCAGCACGAGCACGACCCACATCCACGTGCGCGACGATCGATCGGTGATCGCGGTGGTCACGCTCTTCGGTGGGTTCGAGGTCGCGTCGCTCCTCGGCACCTGACCCGTTGGCGGCCCCCCGACCTCGGTGTGGCGGTCGGGATCGAAGTGCGCGTCGACGAGCTTGTACATCTCGGAGTCTTGCGACAGCGCTTTGACGCCGCCTGACTCCGAAGCTCGCTTGGCGCGTGGTGCCGCGACGGCAGTGGGATCGACTTCGGCTTCGATCTCGTCGAGGCGCGACAGACCGTCGACGCCGATGCGGCGGATCATGCCGGTCGAGTGCTCGCCGCGTTCGAGCGTTGCGGTCGATGCGGGCTTGCCGTCGGTGACGGCGGTGCGGCGCGCGACCGAGCGCTCGCGTTCGGCGGCGCCGAGCTGTTTGCGGATGACATCGTCGAGGTGCTGGCCCGGACCGGAGATGCGCTTGGCCGGCAGCACGGACGCGACCGCTTCGGACACGTCGAGCGCGGTGGCCATGATGCTCGACTCGTACGAGAGCTCGATGAGCTGGCGCAGCACGGTGGCCGGGCGAGTCGGGCGATCGATCGGCTTGCGCGCGAGCGGGCCGGCGAGAATGTCGTCGAGGCGCGACGGCAGTCCCGGGCGAATCGAGACCGCCTTCGGGATCTGCATCGTTTCGATGTTCTTGATGATCTCTTCGGCCTCGTCGCCCGGGAACAACTTCTGGCCCGTGAACAGCTCGAACATCACGGAAGCGGCGGAGAACAGATCGCTGCGCGTATCGAGCGTGTCGCCGCGCGCCTGCTCGGGAGACATGTAGCGCCACTTGCCCATCACCTTGCGCGGGCCGGTGCCGCGGTTGGCGCGGTGCGGAGAGGCGGCGACCGCGATGCCGAAGTCGCCGAGCTTCACTTCGCCTGCGCGCGAGATCAGGATGTTCGACGGCGAGACATCGCGGTGCACGACGCTGTGCTGGTGGGCGAAGTCGAGGCCGCGGATGATCTCGATCGCGATGTGGAGGGCGGCCGGCAGGGGGATGTGGCGCCCGTCGTCTTTGTATTTCTTGCACAGCGCGGCGAGGTCGAGGCCGTCGACGTACTCCATCGCGATGAACAGCGACTCGCCGATACGGCCGAAGTCGAAGACCTGGACCACGTTGGCGTGCGACAGCTTGACCGCGACCTTGGCCTCCGCGATGAAGCGGGCCGCGAACTCGGGATCGCTCGCAAGCTCGGGGAGAATCCGCTTGATCGCCAAGGTCTTTTCGAAGCCGTGGGCTCCGTAGGCCTTGGCAAGAAACACCTCGGCCATGCCGCCTACCGCGATGCGGTCCAGCACGTCGTAGCGTTCGAGAGATTTCTGAAGCGGCTCTTCCATTGGACGTGGCCCACGCCACACCCACTCCATCACGATGGCGGGCGTAGGCCCGCTGTGCAAGGTGGCCTATAGTAAGGGAATGGCGCCCGGCTTGGTGGCCCGGATGGTCGCGGCTTTCGCACTCGCGATCGCCGGGACTGCCCATGCCGATCGCCGCCCGGTCGCGGTGATCGACGTGTCGGCGACCGACCCGGCCAAGCTGCTCGCCCAGGACCTGACCCAGGCACTGAACAATCATGCCGATCTGAAGCCGCTCGATAACCCGGGCTTCACCGCCGCGCTGCGTGGCGCGTTCGACGATGAAGACGCCCCTCACCTGACGCGTGCGCGTCGACTCAAGGGCGAAGCCGAAGATTTTCTGGTCCAGCTCGACGACGCGAACGCGGCGCGGGCCGCACGCAGCGGCATGGAAGAGCTCGCCTCCGTGCAACCGACGTCGGAGATGCTCGGCCTCTACGCCGACCTCGTGTTCGCATACGGCCAGGCGCAAGTCGGGTTGCGCAAGCCGAACGACGCGAGCCTCGCGTTTCAGCTCGCGCATCGCCTCGACCCGGGGCGCAATCCCGATCCGACGCGCTACGAGCCGAACATCACGAACGCGTTCAAGGCGGCGGTGAGGAAACCGACAATTCCGGCGAAGCTGGTCGTCACCGGCGAGGGTCGGGTGTGGATCGACGGCGTCGAGCAAGGCCCCGCCGGTACGTCGTTCGACACCGTCGAGGGCTGGCACCTGGTCCAGCTGACCGGCCCCGAGCGCGAGACGCGCGGCGACCGCGTGCTCGTGCCGTCGACACTGCCGACGAACATCCAGCCCGCACCTGCGACCGCGGAGCTCAAGGTCAAGCGCGCGCGTCTCGTGCTCGCGCGATCGCGCGACACCGCGGAGCGCGCGTCGGCGATGAAGAAGCTCGCGGGCCTGCTCGCCGTCGGCGATGCCGTGTTGATCGCGAAGGACGGCGACAAGCTCACCGTGCAGACGTGGCGCAATCGCGAGCCCGGGTTCTCGACGCTGCGCGTGCACCGCGAGGAGAAACCGATCGACCTGCTCACGCCGCTCGCGCCGCCGTCGCTGAAGATCAAGAAGGACTTCGATCCCGATCCACCGCCGATCATTCCGGTCGACCCGCCGTGGCACCGCAAGAACTGGGTGCGGGCATCGATCGCGGGCGGCATCATCGTCGGTGTGATCAGCGCGATCTTGTATGCGCGTCGCGATCAATACTTGCCGCCGCTCAACGGCGACGGGCAGTGGGAGATGCCGTGACGCAAAGGCTCATGGCGCTCGCACTCGTGATCGCTGCATGCGAGACGCCGCCGCTCACCTTGCGCTACAGCCTGACCGACGGTCCGTCGCAGCAATGCATCAGCGAGAACACCGGCAACGAGACGACGAACTGCGAGGACATCACGATGACGTGCGACGCGGTGCTGAGTATCCGCATCGTGCCGCCCGATCGGCCCGAGGTCCCCTACGTCACGGTGTGCGAGCCACTGCGCGGGAATCGAAACCTGTGCTCGATCGCGGGCGTCGATCTGCCGCAGCCGGCCAAGCCGATCCCCGAGCAGGTGCTCGAGGTCCAGATGGCGGTGTTCCCGCGAGACGCCGCGAAAGACCTCGACGACGATGGCGACCTCGACTGCCCGCGCATCGAATTCGGCGTCGATGGCTTGCCGGTCACGGAGACGGTCGACTGTTACCAAGATCCAGTCGCGTGCGAGGCCCGGCCCGCGATCGGTGGCCGCGCGTTCTATCACCCGGGAGATGCCGAGACCCACATCACGCTCGGCTGCACCGAGCTCGAGCTGCTCAACGCACCGTCGTGCAGCGGTGCCACGCGCACCAACGTGATCGCGACCGTCAACGAGTTCGAGTATCCGGTGTCGGTCGATCTCGCGATCGCAAGCGGGTTGTTCGTGTCGATCGGCGAGCCTCGCCAAGTCGGCCCCAACACCTACGTGCTCGACAGCTCGACGACCCACCTTCTGCCGCGTGCGCCTGGGACGCTGCCGACCTGGACCGATTCGGTACCGCTCGAGCTGATGTCGAGCTACTGCATCGAGGTGCTCGAGGACGCGCCGCTGGCGACGCGGACGCTGACGTGTCGTTCACAAATGCAACCGCTCCCGGACCCGCTCGACGCAACCGGCCTGCGCCTCAAGCCCGAGACGCTGAGCACGATCCTGAGGGCGCTGTACGGCCCGAATCCGCAGTTCCCGAGCAAGGGCCTCGTCGTCGGCATCGTGCTCGATCAATCGTTCGCGCCAGTGCCGAACGCCGTGGTCGACCCGACATGCCCGGCGTCGCCATGCACGGTCAAGTATCTGTCCGCCGACCGGCTCTCATTTGGCGGAACGAGCACGAGCAGCAACGGCATCTGGGTCTCGGAAGACGCGCCGTACAAGTCGACGTTCACCCGGTTCGGACAGGTCTTGGCCGCGTTCGGTGGCCTCGTCGAAAACAAAGTCACGACCGTCGTGCTCCAAGAACCGAGCATCGGCGGCGGAATGTAGTTTGACCTCAAACTTCTGAGCCCGGCTGACATCACTGTCGTGCTTCGCGACGTGCGTTTCTCACAACGCCGTGGCTTTGATCGCGCAAGCCGGCACACACGTGCGTGGCACCTTCGTTGCTAGTCGTCACGCGCGGTGCAGGTGCGGCTCGCAAAGCTGATCTTCATCGGCGGCATCGCCGTGTGGATCATCAATGCGGCGCTTCACTGCGGATCCGGCGTGACGCTCGGCCACGACGAAGCGCGCTACGCGAGTGATACGCGCGAGCTGCTCGATGGTCGCGACAAACGCTACATCTACGTGCCGTCGGGCATGAATGGGATCGCGCTGCCCGGCGTGCTCGCCGGTGGCGACGAGCGTGCGCTGCGCGTGCTGCCGATGCTCGCGGGTCTGTTGTTCCTGTTCGCCGCGTGGCGGTTCGCTCGCAGGGCCGTCGGCGAAGACGCGGCGTACTGGACCGTCGGCGTGCTCGCGGGAACGCACTCGATCGTGCAATTCAACGCGCAGCTGCTCTCCGATTTGCCGAGCACCGGCTGCATGCTCGCGGCACTCGCGATCTTGATCGCCGAGCTCACACGCGACGGCGGTCCGCGCTATCGGCTGCTCGCGGTCGCGCCGCTGCTCGCAGCTGCGTTCTACATCCGCTATGGCAGCTGTCTGACGATCGTGCTGATCGGGCTCGCCGCGATCGGGTTTGGCGCGCGCGCGATCGCACAGCGGCCGCTGCTGGTGATCGTGACGGGGTTGGTGTTCATCGCGCTGCTCGTACCGCACCTGCTCGATTCGATCGACCAGACGGGCTCGGCGCTCGGCATCATGCGCGCGAGCGCGAAAGTTCCGCCGCGTGGTGGCAGCGCGCTCGCCGGCTACTTCCTCGCCAATCCGATCTGGCGTTACGGCGCGCTCGCCGCGCCGCTCATGTTCGTCGGTGCGCTCGCC
>DATDCH010000046.1:0-5139 GCA_036524455.1 Kofleriaceae bacterium
CGACCCACGTCGCGGTGTCGAGCGCGCGCAGATCGAGCGGGTCGTCGATCGTGGTGCCGTAGATCGCGCACGTGTCGGGGTAGTTGCCGCGAAAATGCGTCGTGTCGACGACGAATCCCCAGATCACGCCGGGCAAGCCGAGCCGCACGACGCACCAATCGTGCACGTCGCTCTCGCGACCGGGCGCGCGGCCATCGGGTGGCCGAAACCGGCGCGTCTCCCACCCGTCCATCCACTTGCCGCGATCGGTGTACGCGTGCTCTTTCCACTCGGCGGCGTGCGCGCGCAGCAAGCTCTCTTTCTCGGCGAAGAACTCGTCGTTGCACAGAATCGCGGCACCGCCGACTGCTTCGCACGCGAGATCCGGTAGCTCGAGAAAATCGCTCACAACAGCGCTCCTTGATCGGTGGCTAGCGCGCGCCCACGTTCGGCGACGAGCTGACCGCGCAGATACGTCGCGTGCACCGCGCCGCGCAGCGTCTCGCCCGCGTACGGCGTCACCTTGTGGCGATGGTGCACGGTCTCCGGCGTCACCGTCGTGCTCTCCGCGTCGGCAAACACGACGAAGTCGGCGTCGGCTCCTTCGACGATCGCGCCCTTCTTGCCGGTCAATCTGGCGAGCCGCGCCGGGCCCGCACTCATCCAGCGCGCGATATCGACGAGCGTGTGGCCGCGCTTCTCCGCTTCGGTCCACGTCACGGGCAGCGCGAGCTGCAGACCCGCGACGCCGCCCCACGCCGCGACAAAATCACCGACCTCCATCGCCTTGAGGTTTGGGCTGCACGGCGAGTGATCGCTGGCGACGAAATCGAGCACGCCCTCGGCGAGCGCCCGCCACAGCGCCTCGCGATTGTCGGCCTCGCGGATCGGCGGCGCGCACTTGAACGGCGTCGCACCGTCGGGAATCGCCTCCGCCGCGAAGTGCAAATAATGAGGGCACGTCTCCGCGGTCAGCGGCAACCCCGCCGCCCTCGCCTCGCGAAGCAGCGGCAGCGCGCTCGCGGCCGAGTGATGCACGATGTGCGTGCGTGCGTTCGTCGCGCGACACAGCCGCATGACGAGCTCGATCGCCTGCTCTTCCGCCGCTGGTGGCCGCGATGCCAAGTACGTCGCGTAGCGCCGGGGATCCGCGTCGCGTAGCTGCGCAGTCGCCGCATCGATCGGTCCCGCCACTTCCGCGTGCACGAGCAACGGCACGCCGAGCCCGGCGAGGATCTGCATCGCGGGTGAGAGCTCTTGCTCGCCGACCCAGCCGAACTCCGCCACACCGGAGTCGACCAAGAAGCACTTGAAGCCGCGCACGCCATCGGCGACCAGGCCCGCGAGCTCGCGCTGATTGCCCGGCACGACGCCGCCCCAAAATCCAACGTCGACCGCGCATTGCCCGCGCGCCGCGTCGCGCTTCACCGCGAACGCCTCGCGCGTCGTGGTCGGCGGAATCGAGTTGAGCGGCATGTCGACGAGCGTGGTCACGCCACCGATCGCCGCCGCGCGCGTCGCGGTCGCAAAGCCCTCCCACTCGGTGCGGCCGGGCTCGTTCAAGTGCACGTGCGTGTCGACGATGCCGGGCAACACCGCGAGCTCGCCGTAATCGACGACGCGCGCACCTGCCGGCACGTCGTCCCACGCGGCTACGCGCTCGATCGTGCCGGCGGTCACATAAATGGCGGCCGCGCGAATACCTTCGGGCATCACGACGCGCTGCGATCTGATGACGAGGTCGGTCACTACCGACGCAGATTATCGCGATTGGCGCATACTGGTGAGGTGCGAGCCGCGACGATCGCCATCCTGCTGGCCGGCTGTGCCGATCACGAGCCGCCCACCACCAACGAGCCGGGCGACGAGCCGGCGTTCGAATTCGGGCTGTCGGCAACCTGGAGCACGCCATATGGAGCGCCGGAGGTGGAGCCACGGCCGGCGGTCTTCATCGACGGAATCGAAACGATGAGCTTGAAGCTGAGCTACGGCAGTTTCGCGGACGCGGAGGGTCAGCAGCATCTTGTCGAGCTGCGGCACGGCGCGCTGGTGGTTGAAAGCTTTCCGGTCACCGTGGACCGCGCATGCTTGAACCTGCCCGGCATTCCGCTTCACACCAGTGTCTCGCTGTGTGCGTACTCGCATGGCGAGCTGCGCTTTGGCTCGGACACGGGTTCGGTGATGCAAGACGCCGACACGATCGGCGCCTGCGTCGGCGATGGGTTTTGCCGACCAGACTGTTTTCCGCCCGATGTCTATTGCATGGGCCGCCGCTGCACGAGCATCTATGGCTCGGTCGATCCGCTGGCCACGCACCTTGGCTGCGCAGCGATCGGCTCCCAAGCGGTCGGCGAGACGTGCTCGCTCGTCACCGACGACGCAGGCACACACGACAACTGCGGCGCAGGGCTCCTCTGTGTCACCGGTGTGTGTCGCAGCACGTGCATTGTCGGCGGTGTGCTGCCGCAGAACTGCGCGCACTGCTCGTACGTGCCAGGTCATGCGCCCGAAATCGGCCTCTGCGATTAACGCGAAGGTACCGGCACCAGCTCGTGCTCGAGGCCCGTGACGAGCACGGCAACGTCTAACGTGCGACTAAGCGATGATCTCGGGCGGCGCGCCCGGCGTCGGCGGATCGTCGATCTTCGTCGGTTTCGGATCTCGCGGATCGGGCGGCTCGGTCGGCGGATCGCGGCGCACCGGCTCACGCTCGGGCGGCGGCTTCCTCTCCGGCACTTCGCGCGGCGGTTGCTTTGGCGGCAGCTCGGGCTCGTCTGGCGACTGCTCGGGATTGCGCACCGGGTCCGGCGGCGTCTGCTTCGGCTCTTCCGGGGAAATCATCAGGAATTCCATGACCGGAAGAACTGCAATCGGACGTCCAAGCCCGTAACTAAGCGATGCGCGACGCCCGCCTCAGCGAATCGTGACCTGCAGGCGATACACGAACTGCCTGCCGTCCATGTTGACGGCAAACGCCGACTCCTCGACCTCGAGGTAGTAGGTCTTCGTCGTGGTGGTCGCGTTACGCGCCGCCGGGTCGAGCGGCGAGGTACCGGTGCCGTCGAGCAGTGAGCAATAGCCGCGGCCGTCGTCGTCGTCGTTGGCCAGCTCGGTACCCGTATCGTCGAACAGCCGCAGTCGACTGTCGATGCCGTTCGCTTCGCACGTCTCCGTGAGATCGCCTTCGATCACTTCGGCGCGGATCCCTCGCCCTGCGGGCACGGTGATCGCGAAGAAGTCAGGCCCCGAGCTCATCAGGTGCGCACCACTTACGAACACGTCGTTCGCGGAGACGAGGTTGACCGAGGCCTGCATGTACGTCTCGTTGGGCTCGGTCTCGTTCGCGACGTCGGCCTGATACGACACCTCGAGGAAGTAGGACGGAACGGGGTCGTCGTTGCCTGCCTCCTCGACCTGCACGTAGTAGGTGCCGGCGGCGAGATGGAACACAATCGCGCTGCAATCCGCGATACCGGCACCCTCCGTGTCGGCGACGAGCTGCGTGCTCGTGCTGTCGAACACGCGGAGATCGAGCGTGGTGGTCGCGTCGCAGTCGCCAACGGCGCCGGTGAATGTCTCGAAGCGCACCGCGGTCTGGCTCGCGACCACCAGGCGGAACCGGTCGAGGTCGCCGGCCGCGCCGATGCCGCCGGTGATGAGCGCGTCACCCGTGATCTGGACCGTGCTGGCGTCGGCCTGCATGCTGTTGTTGTTCGGCTCGACCTCCGGCGTCGTACCTTCGATCTGGCAGGTCGCGCTGCAGCCGTCGCCGGACATGGTGCCGCCGTCGTCGCACGTCTCGCCGGGACCGATCATGTTGTCTCCGCACACGACGGACGTGTACGTCGACTGGAGCGCGTAGCTCAGAATCTGCGCGTCATCGTCGTACTCGACGACGTGGACATAGACGCTCTGGCCCGGCGGGATTCCATAGACCAGGCCCGAACAACGATCCGTCGCGCCGTTGCGATCGTCGTTCGATGCGAGCGAGCTCCCAGCCGCGTCGCGCACGTGGAGACCGGTGTCGATCGAGGTACCGCACGGCGTGCCGATGCCGAAACCCGGACCTGCGTTCCACAGATCGAAACGCACGTTGACGAAGCCAGCGCTCGAGTTCGTGAACTTGTAGACGTCCTCGTCGCCAACCGGTCCGATGCGGCCTGCGATCGTGGTGCCCATCGTGAATGCACCGTTCGTGTCTGGGTTCGTCGACCCGAAGTCATTGCCGTCGATGCCACTGCCGCCCATCGAGACGCTGCCGTCCTCGTTGGGCTCCATCTCGGTGACCGCACCTTCGAGCTGGCAGGTCGCGCTGCAACCGTCGCCGGCCATCGTGCCGCCGTCGTCGCACTGCTCTCCGGGCTGGAGCGTGCTGTCGCCGCACACGGCCTCGATCCGGCAGGTCGCGCTGCAACCATCACCGGGCGTCGTGCCGCCGTCGTCGCACTCCTCGCCGATGCCGATCATGTTGTCGCCACACACGACGGGCGCGAAGTCGACCTCGAGCGCGTACAAGTCGATCACGCTGTTGTCGAGGTACTCGGTGACGTGCACGTAGACCGTCGCGCCGGGCAACAGGCCGTACGTGATGTCGTCGCAGTAGTCGTTGCTCGCGCGATCGGTACTCTCGTCGAGCAGGCCGCCGGCCGCGTCGCGGATGTTGATGCCATTGTCGGTCGACGTGCCGCACGACACGCCGATGCCGAATCCGGTTGCGAGTCGCCACGTCGCCATCGAGACCATCACGCCCGTCGACGACGTATTCGTCAGCTTGAACACGTCCTCGTCGCCAGCCGGCGTGAGCGACGCGATGATCGTGGTCGACGCACTGAACGCACCATTGGTGTCCGCGTTCGCGCTCGCGTAGTCGTTGCCCGCGATCCCGCTGCCACCCGTCGAGATCGAGCCGTCTTCGTTCGGTTCGATCTCCGTCGTGGCGCCCTCGATCTGACAGGTCATGCTGCAGCCGTCGCCGGCCGTCGTGTTCATGTCGTCGCATTGCTCGCCGGGGCCGATCGCACCATCCCCGCACACGACCGGCTGGAACGCGATGTCGAGCGCGTACAAGTCGATCACGCTGTTGTCGAGGTACTCGGTGACGTGCACGTAGACCGTCGCGCCGGGCAACAGGCCGTACGTGATGTCGTCGCAGTAGTCGTT
>DATDCH010000047.1:0-9914 GCA_036524455.1 Kofleriaceae bacterium
CGGCACGCCGATCGCGCAGTACACGCTCGACGACATTCGCTACTGGTTCAATGCGCCGAAGTCATGCGCAGCGAAGTGCCCGGTCGCGTACGCGCGGCACGCGAGCCGTCTCGATGGCTGGCGGTCGCAGAAGGGCGAGCAAATGCTGCTGCCCGCCGGTCCGCCGCTCGTGCAGCTGCGCCTGAGCAAGGCCAGCTAAGGCCCAGCTACGGCACGAACGATTCGCTGTGGAACGTCGTGCCAGCGGCGTCGTGGTAGCGAACGGTGACGCTCTTGCCGACGGGATCGAGCTGCAGCGTCGTGTAGTTGTTCGTGCCGGTCTTGTACGAGAACTGCGGCGCGAGGAGCGACGACAGCAGCGGGTTCGCTGACTGGCCGCCGGGACCGGCGAGCACTTCGCGTTGCGTCGAACCGACGCCGCTCGGCGACACGTGACTGATGAACGCGAGGTGGAAGTCGCCGGACAGCCAGATCACGCCTTTGATCGCGGAGTCGTCGATGTAGCGCAGGATCTCGGTGCGCTGCGCGCCGTAGGCTTCCCAGCGATCGGTCGGGTACGCGTCCCACACCGTCGGCATGTTCGTGATCGGCACCGAGTTCATGATGATCTTGAACGCGGCCGGGCTCGCTGCGAGACCGGTCTTGAGCCACGCCATCTGTGCGGGCCCGATGTACTGCGGGTTCTGCGACAAGATGGTCGACGGCTTGCGCTCGCTGCGGCAGTCGAGCACGAAGATCTCGGCCGTGTGGCCCCATCGCGCAGAACGCCACAGCTGCTTTGGCGTCGACTCGGTGATCGGCGCGTGCTCGAAGAACGCCTTGAACGCGGCGTTCAGCTGCGCTTCGGCGAGCGTCTCGGGGTTGAAGTTGTTGATCACCTCGTGGTCGTCCCACGTGATGTACATGCCGGTCGACGCGCGCACGGCGAGGTGCTCGGCGCGGCCGAAATGCGCCTTGTACTCGGCGCGGTATTCATCGACGGTGACCGCACCGTCGCAGTACGCGTTGTCGCCGACGAACAGGAACGCGTCGAGGTCGTTGCGCTCGGCGGCGCGCGCGAGCACGGTCGCGGGCCGGCCCTTCTCGGTGCACGCGACGGCGCCGAACGTCAGTACCTCGCTCGCGGTATCGGCGATCGGCGCGCGGAACTTGCCGATCATGCTGCGCGCGACGCGAGTGTCGCCCTGCAGCTCGACGAACGTGTAGCGATAGCGCGCGCCGGGATCGAGGCCTTCGAGTGCGACGTGCACGAAGCCGCCGTCGCCGGGCGTCGCGGGAAACGGCCCGTGCTCCTCGACGTACGTGTCGCCGTCCATGCGCCACACGAACGCGGCGAGCGGCGCGGTACCGGCGTACTGCGTCCACACGACGCCGCGCGCACCGGCGAGATCGCCGACCGCGACACCGAGCGCGAAGTGGGGCGCTTCCGGAATCGATTCCGGCGGTGTAATCGGTTGCGCGTCGGCACCGTCGACGGCGTCGGGCAAGACGTCGCCCGGGTTCGTGCTGCTGCAGGCAGCGAGCGTGATGCCCGCTGCCATACCCTTGAGAATCGACCTTCTGGTCGGGCGTTCTCCCTGCATCCCGCGCGGATGATGCACGCGGTGCACGCGCGTCGCAGCAAGAAAATGCGTGTTACCCCGATGTCACTTGGCGGCAACCGCGTGACATCAGCCTCAGTAGGTCATTCCAGCTCCGTCGGCGGCTCGTGCTACGAAGGTAGCAGTGAGCGACATCGTCAAGAAGCACGCGACGATCGAGGCCGGCACCTCGGTGCGCCTCGCAGTCGTTTCTGACACGCACTCGGCACCGCACCCGAAGACTGCCGAGCGGCTGGCCGAGCTCGAGCCCGATGCAATCCTGCACGGCGGCGACATCGGCGATCTGGCCGTGCTCGACATGCTCGGCGAGGTCGCGCCGGTCTACGCCGTGCGCGGCAACATCGACATGAACGCGAAGCACCTTCCCGACGTGCTGACGATCGATGTCGCCGGCGTGCGGATCCTGCTCACGCACATCGCGGTTTACGGACCGCGTCTGCGTAGCGAGGTCGCGCGCATGGCGAAAGCGGAGCGCGCATCGCTCGTCGTGTGCGGCCACTCGCACGTGCCGTTCTACGGCAGCGACCATGGCGTCACGGTGTTCAATCCCGGCTCGATCGGCCCGCGCAGGTTCGCGCTACCGATCGTGATGGGCAAGATCGACATCACGCCGAGCGGCGTGAAGATGCAGCACATCGACGCCGAGACCGGCGCCGCGTGGCTGCCGCCTGGTTAGAACAGCGGAACCGGCGCCTTCGTGAAGAAGCGGTTCGCGGTGCGGACCTTGCCGCCGCGCGAGTCGTAGTCGCGGTAACCGACGACGATCAGGCCGTCACCGTAGAGCTGGCTCTGCGCGAGCTCGATCGCTTCGGCGTCGGCACTCGACGCGTCGAAGTCGATGCCGGTGATGTCGGCGAAGAGGTTCGAGTTGAGGCGGCGCTCGGTCAGGCTCGGGCACGGCGCGGTGATGCAGCGGACGCCGTTGTCCTTGACGAGCGTGAACACGCCGTCGACGAACTCGGTGGTGTTCGGGACCCAGATCTCGTTGACGACGAGCGTCGCGCCGCGATCCGCGGGATCCGGCTGGATCGAGCCGCGCACGAGCAACGATTGGCCTTCGCGGAGGCGGTCCTCGTAGCCCTTCGACACCGACGCGGGCATGCCGGTCTGCCAGTAGAAGAGGTCGAGCTTGCACTGGCTCTGCGCCGGGCCGCGGCCGCACTGCGTGGTCGTGCGGTTCGCGCGCGACACGAAGAAGCCGGAGCCGCAGTCGGGCGGCGAGTTGAGGCTGCACGCGCGGGTATCGGCGATCACGTTGAAGAACGTGAACGCGCCGGCGGCGTCGCCTTTGCCTTCTTCGCCGTCGGCGGCGGTCTCTTCACCGAGCTCGTCGGTCGGCTCGGTGGCGCAGGCAGGAACCAGAATCGAAGTCACAAATCCAAGGAATAGGGCGGTGCGCATGATGCCGCGCGCCTTTTGCAACGACAGGGCCACGGCGACGCGGCTGCGATCTCATAGGTCTAGAGTCGCCAGCGACTGGCCAGCACAATGGCCATGGCTGCAAGCCCACCTGCCGCGCGACACGGGGCGACAGCGAGCGGGCGTCACGACTGCGGAATGTCAGCGACTGTCGGTGTGCGATTGAGCTGGACCGCGCGCGTCTTGCGGGTCGTGCGGATGTTGATCAGCTCGACGAAGATCGAGAAGCCCATCGCGCCGTAGATGTAGCCCTTCGGCACGTGGACGCCGAATCCTTCCGAGACGAGCACGAGACCGATCATCAACAGGAACGACAGCGCGAGCACCTTGATCGATGGATGCTTCTCGACGAACGCGCTGATGCCGCGGCCGACCACGAGCATGACGATCAGCGCGACGACGTTCGCGGCGACCATGATCCCGATGTGCGGCGTCATGCCGACGGCCGTGATCACCGAGTCGAGCGAGAACACCATGTCGAGCAACATGACTTGCAAGATCACCGCGCCGAACGTGAGTGCGGCTGGAGTGGCGGGCGCGTCGCCATCGGCGGCTTCGAGCTTGTGATGGATCTCTTTGGTCGCCTTGTAGATGAGGAACAAGCCGCCGGCGAGCAGGATGATCGCCTTGCCCGAGAAGCCCTTGCCCCCGATTTCGAACAGCGGCCGCTCGAGCCTGACGATCCACGACAGCATCGCGAGCAGCCCGAGCCGGGAGAGGAACGCGCCGGCCAGACCCATGCGTCGCGCGCGCTCGCGCTGATGCTCGGGCAAGCGGCCTGCAAGGATCGCGATGAAGATGATGTTGTCGACGCCGAGCACGATCTCGAGCGCAGCGAGCGTGGCAAAGCTCAGCCAGATCTCAGGAGACGACAGCCATTCGGGCATGCGCGAACTCTAGCGCTTGCTCAGCGGCACGGCACATCGAGGCGGTAGCGTTCGGGCTCCTTGAAGCGGGAAAGTGGGGCGCGCCGGATCGCTCGCTGTTCGGCAAGCTCGTTCATCTCGGCGAGCGGCCAGGCCTCGCGGGAGCGCAACGCGTCGATCAAAACCAGGAACGACTCGATACTCCCGGTCACGCTCGGCTCGCTGTTCGTGATCACGTCGCGGCTGGGTGCGAGCAGGCGCTTTGCGAAGTGCTGCGTCGACCAGCACGAGTCGAGCACGATGAGCCGATAGTCGTCGCCGGGTGACATCGCGATGTCGCCGTCGTGGCTGTGGCCGGTGTAGTAGACGACGTCGTGGCTCGCGAGGGCGCCGGCGAGCGCCGCGGTCGATTGCGCGGGATCGTCGGCGATCAGTGTGAGGTCGATCGTCATCGTGCCGAGCACGAGCTTGTCGGGCGCAACCTCGACGAAGCCGCGCTCGCGCAGCGCCGCAGCGAACGCGCGATAGCTCCATGCGTTCGTGTCGGCGGGCCCGCCGGAGAGCTCGCCGAACACCGCCGCGATCGTGATGCGGCCGTCGGCGAGCATCTCGTCGTAGCGCGGGGCGGGCGCGGTGCTCGCGCACAGCCCGTCGGGAATATCGTCAGCGCGCGTGTGCGCGTAGACCGTGATGCCGCACGCGACGACGGCCGCCGCGAACGCGATGTCGACGGCTAGACGAATCGCCGCACGGTCAGCCATAGCGCTCCGATGCCGAAGAACACGAGGATCCACCAGTCGCCGAGCGAGCGCCCGCCGCCACCCCAGCCGCCGAAGCCGCCGCCATCGCCGCCGCCACCGCCGCCACCGCGCGAGCGCCGGGATGAGCTCTGATAGGACGTGGGCGGGTCTTCGCCGTCGACCGTCGTCGCGGGATTGACGCCTTCGGGGATCACCGCCGGCTGTTCGACGACGCGGATCTGACCGTTCGAGACGACGCGCGTGCGATCGACGGCGACGAACGATGTGTACTCGGTCACGAGGTGGAAGCGCAGGCCAAGCTCGGTGACGGGCTTGCGCACGTCTTGCTCGTCGGCGTTGTCCATCAGCGTTTCGATCTTGCGCCGCGCCCACAGCGACGCGACCGGCTCGAAGTTGTTCTCCGAAGGCAGCGCCACCGCGATCGGAATCGTCACGCGCTGACCGCCCGTCGTCGCGCTGACCTTGATCACCGAGGTGCCGGGCCGGCGATAGCGGCCGGTGACGATCAACGGCTGGCCGGCAAACACGTCGGGCACCATCGACGGCGTCAATTCCTCGACGGCGAGCCCGCCCCAATCGATGACCACATCGGTCATGTACGGATACGCCGACTTCAGCACGAGGTCCTTCGCGAGCTTCTCGGCCGACTCGGTGAGCGTGAGGTAGCTCGCGAAGCCGCGGCCCGCGTTCGCGAGCTTGTCGAGCAAGCTGCGGTTCGGGGCCGAGCCGATGCCGACGGTGAAGATGCGATTCGTGCCGAGAAACTTCTTCGCGGCGCCGACCACCACGTCATCGTTGCCGACGAAGCCATCGGTCAAGAAGTAGACGACGCGGATGCGATCGCTGCCGGGCGTTGTCGTCAACATGCGCGCGACGCCTTGCTCCATCTCGGTGCCGCCGCCCGACTGCAACACTTGCAGATACTGCATGGCGCGCTGCTTGCCGGCGCTGTCGCCGCGGATCGGCCTGTCCGCCATCGCCTCGACGCCGCTCGCGAACGCGACGATGTTGAACGTGTCGTGATCCTGCAGCGTGTCGAGGACCGCGCTCGCAACTGCCTTGGCCTGCGCGAGCGGCTGGCCGTCCATCGAGCCCGAGCGATCGATCACGAGCATCACCTCGCGCGGCATGATGTCGCCGGTGCGGTATTGCGCCTTCGGCTGCACCGCGAGCATGAAGTAGCCCTCGTTGTCGGTCTTGTGGGTGAGTAGGCCGATCGTCGTCTGCGGGCCCGCGGTCTTGTAGCGAATGATGAGGTCCTTGTTCGGAATCTCGTCGCTGCGACCGAGCGTGACGTGGCTGCGCGTCGCCGCGGGACCGGGTGCCGCGACGATGTCGTGTGATGGACTTTCGACACCGACGATCGGCACGCCGGCGTCGATGTGCGCGTTGAAGCTCACCGTGCTGCTTGCGCGGCTCGAGTCGATGTAGCTCATCGACTGCGCGCTCACCGGGTTGCGGCCCTGGCGATTCGCCGGCAGGTACCGTGGGCCGACGGTGAGCGGCACCGCCATCGTGTAGGCGCCGTTGTCGTAGTCGAGCAGCTCGACGTAGCGGATCTTGATCTTGACGGTCTCGCGCGGCGCGAGGTTCGCAATGTGCTGCGTGAAGATGTTCGGCTTGTTCTGCTCGACGAGGCCCGCGGTGTGGCCGCTGTGCTTCGCCTCGGTGTAGATCCGGCGTGCGTCTTCCTTCGTCTTGATCTCGCCGGTGATCGTGCGCTCGCCGATCTTGATCTCGTAGCCCGAGACTGCGCCATCGTCACCGAGCGGAAACACGTAGACCGCTTCGATCGGCTCGAGGAATGGATTCTCGAATGTCTGCTCGACTTCGTAGACAGCCATCATGCCGCCGACGTGCGCGCGGATCGCGGTGTGCTTGAGCGGGAAGCCGATGACGTCCTGCTTCACGCCCTCGAACACAGCGACCTGCGGCGCGACGAGCCGTAGCTCGCCTCCGGCAACCGGAATCTCGTCCATCGCCGCGTAGCCGACGCTCGCGCTGATGGTGACGTCCGCATTCATTTGCATCCCCGCGTGACAAGACGCGAGCAACACCAAGGCGAGCAAGCTGCGCATGGGATCCTCCGGGCGCGTGCGCAGCAAGCCGTGCGCCTGATCGATTTTTTTCGATCTTTCCCGCGCACTGCCGACAAAGCGCGCAGAGCTGCCGCGACTCGCCGCGATTTTCGCGGTGACGTTCGAACGCTCGCTGTCGAGGCTCTACCGGGGAACGACGCGCAGCTGGAAGTCGCCGACGTACACGACGGCGCCTTCCTTCAGCATCGTTGGTTGACTGATGTGACGGCCGTTGATGTACGTGCCGCACGAGCTCTTCGAATCGGCGATGATCACACCTTCATCGCGGAACTCGATGAGGCACTGGCGCTTGCTGATCGTGCCGCTCTTGAGCACGACGTCGTTGTCGCTGACGCGTCCGACCGTAATGCGCTCGCGCGTCGGTAGGACCTCGAAGGTCTCGCGACCGCCGGTCACGACGATCTTTACCAGCTCGTGCTTCGCGCGCAGCGGCGGGGCGGCGGGCTCGGGCACCAGCTGCGTCTGGTCACCGAATTGCTTGCACGCTTCGCAGCAGCCGTCGGCGTCCTTCCCCATCCGCCTAGAATAGCGTCAGTCCGCCGACGGCGCCGCGCATTTGTCGTCGAGGCAGAACAGCTCGACCTCGTCGAATACGCCGCAGTCTTCGTCCTTCTTGCACGGGCACTCGAGCTTGTAGCCCTGCTCGCACGCGAGCTTACGGAATTCGGCCGCTTTCTTCGCGTCCTTCTTGAGCTTGCCGCGCTTGCTTCCCCACTCGCTTGCCATCCGATCGCAGTGGGCACCGGGCAGATAGTTCTCGTCGCTGACCTTGTCGCGGCACGCCTTCTCGAGCAGCTCGCGACCCTTCACGAGGTCTTCGTGAGGACGCCCGGAGACGAGCATGCTCGTCGCCAGGTCGGCGCACGCGACGCCATGACCGAGCTCGCACGCGCGCGACATCCCGACGTCGCGCTTCGCGTAGGGACCGAACTTGCCCCACAGGTAGCAGCCCTCCGCGTTCTTCAGCTCGCACGCGCGCTCGGCGTACTTCGCGGTGCCGGCTTCTTTGCGGTCGGCTTCGTCCTTCGAGAGGTTCACGCGGTACGCGCCCTTCGGTGAGAAGTCGTGTGCCGCCGCGACGCATGCGGCCGCGTCGCCGGCATCGCATGCCTTCGCTTTTGCGACGTCCATCCCTTTCGGAGGCTCGCCGAGCGATGGCAACCCCGGATTCGCCGGTGCGGCTGCAGCGGCGTCCGCGGCAAGCGCCGTCGTTGCTGCATCATCTGCGGCCGGTGCCGGCGCAGGCGCCGCCTTGTCGCTCTCCTTCTTGCTGCAGCCGAGCGCAAGACCGATGACCAACACCCAAGAGATTCTCATGCGGGCGTTGTATCGCTAGCGCAGCTGCGACGCACCCATTTGCACGACCAGCTTGCGCCGCGCCTTGCGGCCGGCCTCGTCGGCAACGACGACGTCATGTTTGCCGACCGTCGGCGTCCAGTACACTCGTTCGTTCGCGGCGGCGGTGCCGACGAGCGCGCCGTCGACGAACCACGACACGGTCGCGGAACGCGTCGAGGCTTGCAGCGCCACAACCTGGTTTGTGGTCGGCACACCCGGGATCAGCGTGACGACTTGTCCTTCGCTCGGCGTCATGATCGTCGGCGGGCCGGCTGCGACCGCCACCGCACAGCTCTTCGGTACAGGGGGGACGGCGCGGTTGCGCTCGACGAGCCACGCGGTCACCGAGCTCGGCAACCCGACGTAGGGCTGCGGCGGTTTGCCTTCGACGCGACACACGTGGTGATACGGGCACGGTTCGGTCGGCACCGAGTGCAGCGGCGCGCGGACCTTCGTGCGGTGCGTGCACGCCTCGGTCGGCACGTGACCCGAGTACGCGCAGACTTCGATCTCGGTGAGGTCGGCGGGCGGCTTCGGCGCGACCGCGTTGCGCGAGCGATCGGCGAGGCCTTCGAGTACATCGAACAGCAGTGGGCCCGCGGCATCGGTCCCGACGAGCTCGAAGCTCGACCGCTGATCGACGTTACCGGTCCACACCGCGACGGTGTATGCGGGGCCCGAGCCCACCGACCAAGCGTCGCGATAACCGAAGCTCGTGCCGGTCTTCCAGTGGATCTGCGGCGGCACGCCGCGCAGCATGTCGCGCCGCTTCGGGAAGTCCGGGCGATCGCGCAGCGACAGTGCTTCGCGCGTCAGGTATGCGGCAGCGGCGCCGTAAATATTGTGTTTGATGCGCGGTTGCTCGGAGGCGAGCACACGCAGCGGTTGATACACGCCGTCTTGCGCGAGCGTTGCGTAGAGGCTAGCGACCTCGAGCGGCGTCAGCTCGATGCCGCCGGCGATCAACGACAGGCCGTACTCGCCGTGCTTGGCACGCGCCGGCGACACGCCCGATCGTTGCAGGTCGGCGATGAACGGCTCGACCCCGATGTCTTGCAGCAGCTCGACGAACGGCACGTTGAGCGATTTGGAGAGCGAGTCACGCAGCGTGACGAGCCCGGCGTAATCGCCGTCGAAGTTGTGCGGGCGATAGGTGCCGTACTCGACGGGGACGTCGGCGACGAGGTGCTCGGGCAGGGCGAGGCCGCGATCGATCGCGAGCGAGTAGAGCAGGGGCTTGAGCGTCGAGCCCGGCGAGCGCGCGCGCTTGAACATCGCGATCTGACCGCCGTGCTTGAAGTCGGTAAAATCGAGGTTGCCGACGAGGCCGACGACCTCGCGCGTCTTGTGATCGACGACGACCACTGCGGCGTTGTAGATGTGCTTGCGCTGGAGGTCGTGCGCGTGCAGCGCGACGACTTGCTCCGCGAGCTTCTGTGCACCCGCGTCGAGCGTCGACCGGATGCGCGTCTGGCTCGGCGATTTGTCTCGCAGCCACACCGCGGCATGCGGCGCGTTGCGCGGCATCGGGCGCATCTTCGTCGGTGGTGCGACCACCGCCGCTTCGGCGACGGCTGCTTGCGTGTCATGGGCGTCGAACACGCCGGCGTCGACGAGCTTGGTCAAGATCGCGTCGCGGCGCGTGCGCAGGCGTTCGACGTTCGCCTTTGTCGGTGAGTAGCGCGCCGGACCTTGCGGCACCGCGAGCAGTGTCGCGATCTCGAGCGGCGACAGGTGCTGTGCACCGTGACCGAAGTACGACCACGCCGCCGACTCGATGCCCTCGAGGTTGCGGCCATACGGCGTGCGCGCCAGGTAGTGCTCGAGGAT
>DATDCH010000048.1:0-22142 GCA_036524455.1 Kofleriaceae bacterium
ACACGCGCGGCCGTTCGTGATCTCGAGCAGCTCGAGCGTGCGCTGCGCTGCGCTCGCCGAGAACGAATCATCTGCCGGCGGCGGCAGATCGCGCGGCACGTAGAGTAACGCCTGCGTCGCGTAGTCGAACGGCGACGGCACGAGCAGCTCGTCGCAGCTGTTGGGCTCGAGCCCGAGCCGCGCGCGTTGATAGCTGAAGTCGCCGGCGGCGGCGAGCGTCGCCGACGTGAAGATCGGCGTCGGCCCGGCGGTCACGATGTGCCGGCGTACCAGCTCGCCGACCTCGATCGGTGACGCGGTGAGCAGCGTGCCGGTTGGCCGCACCTCGCCCCAGTACACGTGACTGCGCTGACGCTGCTCGGCGATCGTCGCGAGGTCATCGCGCATCTCTCGTGCGCGCCGGGCGAGGCCGTTCAAGCTCGCGCGCGCGCCCGCATCGTCGCTGTCTTCGCCATCGGGCGGCGACTCGCTCTCGGCTTCGGAGGCACGTGCGAGCTCTTCGAGTGCGTTGTCGAGCTTGAACCACGCGGTCTGGCGGTCGGGTTGATCGAACAATCCGGGCGGCAAGTGCATGCGCGACTCGGTCTCGCCGATCAGCGCACCGCGGATCATCGCGAACAGCGAGATGCCGGAGCGCTCGACGGCGTCGATCGTGTCGGTCGCCGCGCGCCCCGTCCACAGCGGCATGCGGGCGAGCGCGATATGTGCGTCGCGCACGAGCTGCGCGAGCTTGTGCGTAGACACGCGTGCGCCGAAGTGCTCGGTCGCGACGTCTTCGAGCTGATGCGCCTCGTCGAAGATCACGGCATCGTGCTCGGGCAACACCTTCGCCCCGGGATGCGCGGCGCGCAGCGCGCGGTCGGCGAAATACAGATGATGGTTGACGAGGATCAGTTCCGCCTTCTCGGCGAGCCGCCGCGCCTGCGTCACGAAGCAACGCTCGAAGTACGGGCAGCGCGGACCGATGCGTGCATCCGGCGTGGTCGTCACGTCGGTCCATAGCGGCGCCGCTTCGGCGAGCCACTCGACCTCGGAGCGATCGCCGGTCTCGCTATGCTCGCTCCAGTCGACGAGCGTGCTCACCGCTTCACTCGCGCCGCGCGACACCGCTTCGGCGAGCTTGCGCCGGCACACGTAGTTCGCGACGCCTTTGAGCACGACCGCGGAGAACGGGCGCGCCAGGATCGTGCGCAGCAACGGAATGTCGTGCCGCGCGATCTGATCTTGCAACGCGCGGGTGCCGGTCGACACGACGACGCGCTTGCCCGACTGCAGCGCGGGAATCAGGTACGCGAGCGTCTTGCCGGTGCCGGTGCCGGCCTCGACGATCAGTGGCCGCCCGTCGTCGAGTGCGCGCGCGACCGCGGCCGACATCGTGCGTTGCTCGGCGCGGTCTTCGTAATACGGAATCGCACGCTCGAGCCCACCGCCCGGTGCGAGGAGATCGATCATTTCTTGCGCGCCGCCTTCTCGGCGTGACCGCTCGTGCCGAACCGGCGGCCGAGCTCGTCGAGCACGCGCTCGATCGGAATTCCGCGCGCGGTCAGCCCGACCATCATGTGAAACAGCAAGTCCGCCGTCTCGTGGATCACCTTGTCGTCGTCGCCGCCGGGTAGCTCCGCGGCGAGCTCACCGTGCTCCTCGGCGATCTTCGCGAGGATCTTCGGCATGCCTGCGTCGAGCAGCGACTTCGTGTAGCTCGTCTCACCACTGGCGGAATCGCGTCGTGCTTGCAGCACGCGATCGAGCTGCTCGATGATCGTCACCGCTGGCACTCCGTCGTCGTCGCTGCCGTCATCCCGATGGAAGAAGCAGCTTGTCGCGCCGGTATGACACGTCGGCCCGGCCGGCCTGGCGCGCACGAGCACGGTGTCGTGATCGCAGTCGACGCGCAGCTCGACGAGCGCGAGCGTGTTGCCGCTCGTCTCGCCTTTCTTCCACAGCGCTTGCCGCGATCGCGACCAGAAGTGCACGACGCCGGTCTCGCGAGTCAATCGCAGCGCTTCCGCGTTCATCCACGCGAGCATCAGCACGGTGCCGCGCTCGGCATCCTGCACGACACACGGCACGAGCCCTTTGTCGTCGTACACCGGCTCGACAGACACGCCCTACGTTCTCCGTCGCAGATCGATCTGTCAAGCTTACTGCAGGCGCACTCCGAGCAGCACCGAGCCGACGTAGGCCATCTCGCGATCCGACGGCCCAGGATTCGTCGAGGTCAGCTGGTACGTGCCGCGGCCGAGCTTCACTGCGCTCGCTTCGGCGAGCAGCTCGATGCCGAGGTGACCGAGCTGGATCTGAAGCCCGGTTCGCGCGGTGCCGATCGCGCCGAACCGCTCGAACACCGAACGATGCTCGGCCTGTTCGAACGTGTCCGGATCTTGCGTCGTGAACGTACCTTGCGCGCGCTCGTAGGCGGCCCCTACACCGACGGCGAGCACGAACCAGCCCGCATGCAGCTCGAGGTCGAGTCGGGCATGCGCGGGGTAGACCTCGTAGCGCGTGATCTCGTCGAGCAGCAGGTCGGGCGCGTCGAACTTCGGATACGGACCGCTGCCGGCGGCGAGACCGAGCGCGAAGTGGCGTGACACGAACCGGCCGAGCGCGAGCTCCGCGCGGATGTTGCGGTGGTCCGCGTAGATCTGGCGGTTGCTCTGGTACTCGTTGAAGCCTCGACGATCGACCACCGACGGACCACCGCGCAGCGCGAAGAACCAGCGTGGCCCGGAGCGTGGCTTGCGCGGCTCTGCAGTCACGGACTTCGTCATCGCGAGCTCGACGGCCGGGAGCTTCGGAGCTGGTGGAGGCGTGGTCGCAGCGATCTCACCGGTCGGGTGCGCGGTTGCCGCGGATGTGATCGCGCTCTGCGGCTCGTTTGCCGGCTCGGCCGTTGGCGCGTCGGTCGGCACCGCCGACGGATCCCCTTGCGCTGCCTGCGCGGCGTCGGTCTGCGTGGGAGCGGTCTGGGCGGAAGCGGCTTGCTCGGCGGCGACTTTGTCGGAAGCGGCTTGCTCGGCGGCGGCGGCCTTCGCGGCCTTTGCGGCGGCGCGTGCCGCGGCCCGCTCGGCCTTGCGCTTTGCCTCCCTGCGCTTGTGGCGCCGCTCTTTTGCGCGCATCTCCCGCTCGAGCTTTTTCTGCGCGCGCTCTTCTTTGAGGCGTTTTCGCTTTTCGCTCTTCGATTCCGTCGGCGTGTCCTGGGCAGCGACGGACGGCGCGCTGAGCGCGACGAGCACGAGCGACAGCAAGAGCCGCGAGGTCAGAAGCCCCTCGCCACGTCAGCTCCGAATCGCGAGACCGCGCTCCATCAGAAAGGATTTTGCCTCACCGATCGTGTGCTGTCCGAAATGAAATATCGAGGCGGCGAGCACCGCGTCGGCCCCGGCGACGAGCCCGTCCGCGAGATCCGCGAGCTTGCCTACACCACCCGATGCGATCACCGGCACCGTGACCGCGAGCGCGACCGTGCGGATCAGCTCGAGATCGTAGCCAAGACCGGTGCCGTCGCGGTCCATGCTGGTGAGCAGGATCTCGCCGGCGCCGAGCTCGGAGACACGCACGCACCACTCGATCGCGTTGAGCCCCTCGGGCGTGCGACCGCCGTGGCTGTAGACCTCCCAACCCGCATCGTGCGACATGCGTGGCTGCTCGATCGAGGAACGGGCGCGGCGTTTCGCGTCGACCGCGACGACGATCGCCTGGTTGCCGAATCGCTCGGCGATCTCGCGCACGAGCTCCGGCCTGCGAATCGCGGCGGTGTTGACCGCGATCTTGTCGGCACCGGCTTCGAGCAGGCGCTCGGCGTCGGCGATCGACCGCACGCCACCGCCGACGGTGAGCGGCATGAACACCTGGTCGGCCGTGCGCTTGACGATGTCGACGATCGTGTCGTGACCTTCGGGCGACGCCGAGATGTCGAGGTAACACAGCTCGTCGGCGCCTTGTGCTTCGTACGCCGCGGCTTGCTCGACCGGATCGCCGGCGTCGCGCAGCTCGACGAAGTTGATGCCTTTGACGACGCGGCCGTCCTTGACGTCGAGGCACGGGATGATGCGACGGGCGAGCACTAGGAATCTCCATGCGCGACGCGCGCAGCTTCGGCGACAGTAAAGCGGCGGTCGTAGATCGCGCGGCCGACGACGACCGCGGCGATCCCGGCATCGCGCAGCCGCACGAGATCGTCGAGGCTGCCAACTCCCCCCGACGCGATCACTTCGCAGTCCACTGCACGTGCGAGCTGCGCCGTGACCTCGACGTTCGGCCCGACGTGCAGGCCATCGCGCGCGACATCGGTGTAGAGCAGCGCGGCGGCGCCCCAGCTCGCGGCGCGTTTGCCGAGCTCGATCGCGGTGATGTCGCCGCTTGCGGTCCAGCCGTCGACGGCGACCACGCCATCGCGCGCATCGACGGCAACGATCACGCGGCCGGGGTACGCGCGGCACGCTTCCTCGACGAGCGCCGGCGAGCGCACGGCGGCGGTACCGAGCACGACGAACGCTGCACCGAGCTCGATCAGGCGATCGATCGCGGCGCGATCGCGAATGCCGCCACCGACCTCGACCGGCAACGGCGACGCAGCGACGATCTCGCGGATCAGCTCGACCTGTTGTGGTGCGCCGGCGAACGCGCCGTCGAGATCGACGACGTGCAAGCGATCGGCGCCGTCGCGCGCGAGCTCGGCGACGAGCGCAGGCGGGTGATCGTGGAACACCGTCGCGCGATCGCGCCGGCCCTCCTCGAGGCGCACCGCTTTGCCGCCGAGCAGATCGATCGCCGGGTACAGCTTCACGCCGCCTCCACAAACGTCTTCAGCATGCGCAGGCCGACCGCCTGGCTCTTCTCGGGGTGGAACTGACAAGCGAACAAGTTGTCGCGCTGGATCGCGGCGCAGAACGGCACGCCGTGCGTGGTCTCGAGCGCCGTGATGCTCGGGTCCGCCGGCACGACGCGATACGAGTGCACGAAGTAGAAGTGCGTTCCATCGTCGATACCGCGCACCGGCTGCTTCGCGACGACGCGGTTCCAACCCATGTGCGGAATCTTTAACGCCGGATCGCCGGGCACGAGTCGCGTGACGTTGCCGCGCAGCACGCCGAGCCCGGCGCAGTCGCCTTCCTCGCTGTGCTCGAACAACACTTGCAGCCCGAGGCAGATGCCGAGGTAGGGCTTGCCGCCGGCGATGTGCTCGCGCAGTGGCTCGCCGAGGCCGCGCTCTGCGAGCCCGCGCATGAACACGCCGAACGCGCCCTGCCCTGGCACGATCAGCTTGTCCGCTTTGCGGACCGTTTCCGGATCTCGCGTGACGACGACGTTGCCTCCGACGTGCGCGACCGCGCGCTCCACCGAGCGCAGGTTGCCGGAACAAACGTCGAGGATCGCGATCACTCCGTGAGCGTACCCTTGGTCGACGGAATCGCACCCTGCAAGCGCGGATCGATTCGCGTCGCGGCGTCGCACGCTCGGGCGAACGCTTTGAAGATGCACTCGATCATGTGGTGCGCGTTGCCGCCGTAGTGCACGTTGACGTGCAAGTTGCACTGAGCGCGGGTCGCGAACGCCGCGAAGAATTCTTTCGCGAGCTCGCAGTCGAAGCCGCCGATCCACTTGCCTTCGAGGCCCTGCACCTTCCACACGAACGCGGGCCGTCCGCAGAAGTCGAGTGCGACGGTAACCATCACCTCGTCCATTGGCAGGGTCGCGGAGCCGTAGCGCACCATTCCGGCTCGGTCACCGAGCGCTTGCTCGAAGGCGCTCCCGAGCACGAGGCCGATGTCCTCGACGGTGTGATGGCCGTCGATCTCGATGTCGCCGGTCGCCTGGACCTCGAGGTCGAACACCCCGTGCCGCGCAAATGCGTCGAGCATGTGTGTCAAGAACGGCAGCGGCGTTTTGATCGACCGTTTGCCGGACCCGTCGATGTCGAGGTCGACGCTAATCTGCGTCTCCTTCGTGTTGCGCTCGATGCGCGTCCGACGTGCCACAGCTCCTTGTATCAGCCCGTCGGCTACCGTACAACGATCGGCATGAGGGGCTACGCGCTTGTTAGTTATGTGTTCTTGGGGTTCTTGGTCGCGTGCGGCGGCGAACGTGGCGGTAAGAAACCGCCGACCAAGCCGACGAATACGAACGTCAAGGACGACGGCGACAAGCCCGAGACCGAGGCGGATCGCGAGATGAAGCGACGCCAGCTCGCCGTCGCCATCGTGCCCGAAGGCTCGTCATGTCTACCGCCTGCGCTCAAGGACCCGAACGCGCCGCGCCTCGAGCTCGGGGCCTCCGGCCGCGATGCGCTGGTGTGCGCCATCGATCAAGACCGTGAGCGTCTGCTCGGTACGGTTGCCTGCTGGAAGCTCGACGTCATCACCGGCAAGCTCGAGTACAAGGATCCGGCACCGCTGCCGGGCCGCGGCTTCACGGTGCGCCTCGACGGCAAGTGCGCGCGGGGCTACTGCCTGACGGCGGAGCCGAAGGCCAAGCTCGCATACATGGCGACGAACCTCGATGGCAGCAAGGTCGCGGTGCTCGTCGACGACCAAGTCCACCTGTTCAAAGCCGACGGCAAAGCGCACGAGTCGTCGTTCACGATCCGTGGCGACAAGGGCGTGACGAACGAGCCGAAGGCGGTGCACTTCGTCGCCGAGTCGATCCTCGTCGAAGGCGCGGACGAAGGTCCGTACTCCGCCGTGTTCGTGTTCAAGGCCGACGGCACGCCCGTCGGTCCGATCACCACGCTCGGCGGCAAGGAAGAGAAGCCGATCTCCACGCATCGCGGCTCGTTCTCGATCCTCGACAAGGCGCGCGTCGGCGTCGCCGAAAAGGGCATGGAGATCCTGACGACCTACGACGTCAACAACGGTGCGCGCGCGAAGCTCGTGCGCAAGATGCCGAAGCTCGCCTGCAAGCCGGCCGAGCTCGACGCGTACTGGGTCGATGGCGACAAGGTCTCCGACAAGTGCAAGGACAGCATCACGAAGGCGTCTGGCCACCTGATGGGCGGTACGGTCGTCGCCGGCGGTAAGAGCCTGGTCGTGCTGCTACGCGGCAACCGCCTCGGTGAGGTCGCGATCGTCGATCCGAAGTCGCTCGCCGAGAAGACCGTGCTCAAGATGCCGTGGTGCGGTGCCGAGGGCGGTGGTGGCGGCGCGGCGAAGGACAAGGACAAGGAAGCCGAGAAGCCCGCCGACGAGAAGAAGGTCGACAAGGGCGACGACAAGAAGAAGAAGACTACGCGTGGCGCTACCCAAGCCGAGTCGAGCGATCCGCAAGAAGGCGGCGAGTAACTCACGCCGGTCAGGCAGCTGCGCCGCCCCGGAATGAACCGCCAAGCGCCGCAGACGCCAAGACGAGAAGAGGCTTCGTTCGGCGCGCGCTCTGCAGGCACACGCTGTTCGAGCGCGCACACCGAGCGAGACACGAATGCGGTTGCTGCAAGTGACTCGCGGCTCCGCGGTCTCGGCGAGCGATCGTCCGAGCACTACGCGACCCCGATCCCTCTCCGATCTTGGCGGCGTTGGCGTCATGGTGGTTATCCTCTGGGCGGCGGTCCGCCTGATGGAGCCCGAACCAACTAGCGGCGCAGCAGCTGCAGCTTTTCGCGCGCGGCCTCGACGTCTTGCTGCTGGATCGTCCCGACGATATCGAGCGACGCGCGTTGCTCGCGGCCCGTCTCTGGATCGCGCGCGCGCACCTGCAAGATGCCGCTGGCATCGAGCGCGAACGTGACCTCGATCGACGTCTCGCCGCGCGGGCGCAGCGGCAGGTTGTCGAGCCGGAGGTCGCCGATCACCGTGTTGTTGTCGAGTCGGCGCGATTCGCCCTGACACACGATGATGCGCACCGAGTCCTGACTGTCGCGCGAGGTCGTGAACAGCTTGCGAATCTCGGTCGGTACGCGCGAGTTGCGGCGGATCAGCTCCTCGCAGAATCCGGCGACGGTGCCGATGCCGAGCCCGCGCGGCGTCACGTCCATGACGACGGGCGTCGGCGGCTGCTGCGTCACCGGAAATGTCTGCGGCGTCGGCGCGATCAACGTCCGTGCAGCGGGTGCGCTTGCCGGCTGCGGCGCGATCAACGTCCGTGCGGCGGGTGCGCTGGCCGGTGGCGGCGCGCTCAACGTACGTGCGGCGGGTGTGTTGGCCGGAGGCGGCGCGCTCAACGTCTTTGCGGCGGGTGTGCTGGCTGGCGCCGTGGCCGCGACCTTGGCGCCGTAGTTCGGCAGCGCGGGTGAGGTCTCGGGCTCGACGATGATCGTTGGCGCAGATGCCGGCGCGATCGGCATCGGTGGTGACGGCACCGCTGGCGGCGCAGGTCGCTGCGCGCCCGGCGGTCGCTGCATCAGCGGCAGCTGTTGCGTCATCTGAGGTGTTGCCGACGCGGCGGCAAACCCCTTCGCGGTCGTCGACGCGAGCGGATCCTTTGTGGTCGGGAGGTCCGGAAATCCGAGGTCGATATCCGCGAACTGCTTTTCGGTCGTGACGTTCGGGAACCCGCCGGTGTCCTCTTCTTCGTGTACCGGCGCGATGCCGCGCAACGTGCTCGCCGGTCCTGGCGGTGCGGCCGCGGGAATCGTGACCGACTTCGGCGGTGCTGGTGGGCGCACGATCGGCACCGGCTGCGTGACCGTTCTCGGCGTCGGCGGTGGCCTCGCACCGGCCGTCGGTGCCGTGAGGTTCTGCTTCGTCATCCGGCCGATCACTGGTTGGTTCGGCCCCGGCGGCGGCGGCGTGCGTTCCTCGAAGATGTCTCGATGCTCGCCTCGGCTCACGGCGCGTTCACCGGGCCGGCCGCGCTTCGGCGCTTCGACCTGGCGATAGCCGGCGGTGTGGCGCACGGGCGGTGTCTCGTTGGTCGGCTCGAGCAGCTCGAGCAGCTCGTCGGTCGCCTGGTGCAGCGGCAGCTCGGCCATCACCGGCGCCTCGGCGGCAGTCACCGTGTCCTTGCTCGCGGTCTCGCCGCCAAACGTGATCTCTTCTCCTGCGAACGGCTGGAGCGGAACCTGTCGCGACGGCTTCTTGCGCGCGAGGGAACGCTCGAGTGCGCTCGCTTGCAGCGCGGCACCGACCGCGACTGCATCTTCGGGATTGACGTCGGTGCGTGGCGCCTTCGCGAAGAACTTCGCGACCTGATCGCGCACGTACGGAATCTTCGTCGTCCCGCCGACAAGGATGACGTCGTCGATGTGATCGATCGTCAGGTTTGCAAACTTCAGCGCCTCGTCGCAGACCGGGAATGTGCGGTCGATGATGTCGGCGACCTGGCGCACGAATTCGTCGCGCTTGATCTCGATCTGTAGATCGAGCGGCTTGCCCTTCGGGCCGTACGCGATCTCGTCGATGCGCACCATCGCGCGCGAGCGACGCGACAGCTCGATCTTGACCTGCTCGGCGACGGCACGCAGGCGCATCATCGACACTTCGTTCTGGCGGAGATCGACCCGGTTCTCCATCAGGAACTTCTCGACCATGCGATCGACCAACCGCTCGTCGAGATCGTCACCGCCGAGGAAGGTGTCGCCGGCGGTGCCGAGCACTTCGTAGACCTGATCGGCGAGCTTCAAGATCGTGATGTCGAACGTGCCGCCGCCAAAGTCGAACACCGCGATCGTCTCGCGCAGGTTGCGCGTGGTGCCGTACGCGAGTGCGGCGGCAGTCGGCTCGTTGAGCACGCGCACGACGGTGAGACCGGCAATCGAGCCAGCGGTCGCGGTCGCCGAGCGCTGCGCATCGTTGAAGCTCGCCGGGACAGTGACGACCGCGCGGGTGACTTGCGTGGCGAGCGCCGAGCTCGCAACGTTCTTCGCGTAGTCGAGCACGATCGCCGAGATCTCGGGGACCGCGAACTCACCGCCGCGCGTGACGATCAGCGGCAGCTGGTTCGCGCCTTCCTTGATCTGAAACGGTGCGCGTTGCTTCGCGGTCTGGACTTCCTTCGAGCCGTACGAGCGGCCAATCAGTCGCTTGACCGAGTAGATCGTGTTCTTCGGATCGATGACCTTGCGCTGCTTCGCGGCCGCGCCGACCACCACGCCACCGGTCGGATGAAACGACACGACCGACGGGTGGATCTTGAAGCCGTTCGCATCGGCCAGGACCTGCACGGCACCTGCCGGTGTCGCGTGCGCGACGACCGTGTTCGAGGTGCCTAGATCGATGCCTACGATGGGGTCAGTCACCGTTCGATCCACAACGTTATCGCCGTTCGTCGAGCGAGGCTAGGATCTCGTCGTACCAACGCTCGATGCTCGCGCGGAACGGCCACATCCAACCGTAGGTAGGCCCAACGAACTGGTCGATGATGTGTTTGCGGTATTCGTCGCGCCTCGGGTAGTCGCAGCCCCAAACCTCGGCCGCCGCACGGATCGACTCCGCGTACGCCTCCTGCTCGAGCTTCGCCCGGCCGTAGGCGAGCCCCATCGGCAGCGGCAGCAGTACGTAGATGATCGCCATCACCGGGAGGGTGAGCTTACGAAACTGCCGCAGGTGAATCGCTTCGTGGCGGAGCGTGACGTACCGGCGATCCGCCGACCAGTCGTCCCAGTCCGAGGTCACGTACACCGTCTTGCGGATCGTGGTCTGGTACGAGTCGAGGTAGCTGCGCATCCGCCCGAACGTGACGAGCATCAGGGCGTAGTGAATCGCGCGGTGGAGCGGGGACTGATCCTTGCGCACGATCCGAAATCCCGGGATCTCCGTCTGCAACGCCTCGACGAGCGCGGTGTAGCGATCCACGTCCTAATCGTAGCGCGGGAGTGAGTGTCTGCGATTGACGGATCGATCCCAGATCCGTAGCGTTGCCGGCTCGGTGTCTGCAGTCGATCTGAGCAAGCTCAATCCGCCCCAGCGCGAGGCGGCGAGCCACGGCGGCGGACCGATCCTCGTGCTGGCGGGTGCCGGCTCGGGCAAGACGCGCGTGATCACGTTCCGCATCGCGCACCTGCTCGCCCAGGGCATTCCGGCGCGCGCAATTTGCGCGGTCACGTTCACGAACAAAGCAGCCGAAGAAATGCGCGAGCGCGTCGCACACTTGCTCGGCGACAAGCAGCTCGCAGGCGAGCTCACGATCGGGACGTTCCACGCGCTCGGCCTGCAGATCTTGAAGACCGAGCGCAAGGCGCTTGGCTTGCCGCGCGGATTTGCGATTTACGATCAGTCCGATCAACTCGGCGCGGTGCGCGAAGCGATGCGCCATATTCATGACGGCGATCGCCGTTACGACGCAAAGGCCGTGCTGACGCGGATCTCGCTCGCGAAGAACGGGTTTGTCGCGCCCGAGGAGTACGAAGGCAATCCCGCCGACGACTACGACGCGATGACCGCGCAGGTCTATCCGAAGTATCAAGAGATGCTGCGGTCGTGCGCGGCGTTCGACTTCGACGATCTGATCGTCGAGCCGGTGCGGTTGTTCCGGGCGAACGACGAGGTGCGCGAGCGCTGGGCATCGCGCTTTCACTACGTGATGGTCGACGAATTCCAGGACACGAACGCGGCGCAGCTTCGGATGGTCAAGTGTCTCGTCGAGCAGCACGGCAACCTGTGCGTCGTCGGCGACGACGATCAATCGATCTATAGCTGGCGCGGCGCGGACCCGTCGAACATCTTGAAGTTCGATCGCGTGTTCCCCGGCGCGAAGATCGTCAAGCTCGAGCAGAACTACCGTTCGACGAAGAACGTGCTCGCGGCCGCGAACACCGTGATCGCGAACAACAAGGATCGCCACGGCAAGACGCTGTGGTCGCAGCTGCCACCCGGCGAGAAGATCACGCACGCGGTCGCGCCAACTGCCGAGGACGAAGCGAAGTGGGTCGCGCGCGAGATCCGCACGCTGAAGAAGGACGGCCGCCGCTGGAGCGACGTCGCGATCCTGTATCGCTCGAACATGCAGTCGAAGGTGCTCGAGGAAGAGCTGCGCGCGGCCGAGGTGCCCTACGTGATGTACGGCGGCCAGCAGTTCTTCGAGCGCAAGGAAGTCAAAGACGTCATCGCGTATCTGCGGGTCGCGCTCAATCCGCGCGACGAGCTCGGGTTGCGCCGCGTGATCAACTATCCGGCGCGCGGCATCGGCGCGACGACGATCGAGAAGCTCGTGCTCGCGTCGCAGTCGGCTCACACGACGCTGTGGAACACACTCGAGGTCGTCGCGAGCCCACAGGCGGCCGACGCGGCGACGCGCAGCGTGCACGGCGCTGCGCGCAACGGGATCATCGAGCTCGTGCACATCATCAAGCGCACCGCCGCGGCTTTCGAGAGCGGCCTCGATGTTGTCGCGACGACGAAATCGCTGATCGAGGACATCAAGCTCTACGACGATCTGCGTGCGGCAGCCCCGAGCATGTCTGCCGCGCAGCGCCGCATCGACAACGTGACCGGCCTGCTCAATTCACTCGAGCGCTGGGCCCAGCGCGGTAAAGGCACGCGCGAGCTCTCCGAGTATCTACGTCAGCTCTCGCTGTCATCCGACAGCGACGAGAAACACGACGACAGTGGCGAGAAGGTCGTGCTCACCACGCTGCACGGCGCGAAGGGCCTCGAGTTCCCGGTCTGCTTCATGATCGGCCTCGAAGAAGAGCTGCTGCCTCACATCCGCACGCTGCAGCCGCAGGCGACCGACGTGATGGATGCCGATCACGCGACCGACGTCAGCGAGGAGCGCCGGCTCTGCTACGTCGGGATCACGCGCGCGCAGCGGAAGCTGTATTTGACGCGGGCGTGTCTGCGCGTCTCGCGCGGCCGTGCGGTCCCGCGCACCCCGTCACGGTTCTTACTGGAGATTCCCGACGAGCTGCTCGAAATCCGCGATCTCGCAGAGGAAGCGCGGCAGCAGGTTCCGAAGGACGAGGTCGCCAACTTCTTCGCGAATTTCGCATTCGACGACTGAGGGCGACAGAGACCGCGCGCAGCGCTCGGCGCCCGCGGCTGTCGCACCCTGTCGCGTGGAAGGAAGTCGCACGCATGTCAGCGGTAGTAGAGGAGGAAGTGGCGATCGTCTGTGGTACATCGCGCCCATGAAGAGGAACGCCATCCTGATTGGCTTGTTGGCTGCTGCGTGCGGCGGCGGCAACAAGCAAGCGGTCACCACGAGTGACCTTGGTCCGAGCTCATCGCCGAGTAGCCCAGCGCAAGTCGAAGCGGCGACGCGCCCCGCAGATCCGAACTTCGGATTCCGCAAGCAGTACGAAAATCCGGGCGGCATGTGGATGCCGGCGCAGATGACGCTGCCGCAGCATGTCGACACGTTCAAGAAGATGGGCGTTCCGATGAGTGCCGAGGTGCTCTCCGATCCGCTGAGCCATCCGCTCGCCGCGATCGTGTCGCTCGGCGGCTGCACGGCGTCGTTCGTGTCGCCCGACGGTCTCATCGTCACGAACCATCACTGCGTGCAGGGCTCGCTGCTGTACAACTCCTCGAAGGGCGGCGGCAAGAACCCCGGCGAGAAACCGGCCGTGAATCTCGTCGAGAACGGCTTCCTCGCGAAGACGCGCGGCGAGGAGATCCTCGCGAGCCCGTCGCAGCGCGTGATGGTCGTGCAGTCGTACAAAGACATCACGAAGGAGATGCGCGACGGTCTCGACAAGATCAAAGACCCGATCAAGCGCAAGGACGAATCGGAGAAGCGCTACAAGCAGCAGATCGCGGCGTGCGAGAAGGATCGCCCGTGGCTGCGCTGCAGCGTGTCGGGGTTCTTCCGCGGCGGTCAGTACCAGCTGATCGAGATGCTCGAGATCAAGGACGTGCGCCTGGTCTACGTGCCGCACCGCGCGGTCGGTAACTACGGCGGCGAGATCGACAACTGGGCGTGGCCGCGCCACACCGGTGACTTCGCGTTCTATCGCGCGTACGTCGGCAAGGACGGCAAGCCGGCCGAGCACTCGCCCGACAACATTCCGTTCAAGCCGCAGCACTGGCTCAAGGTCACGACTGCCGGCCTCAAGTCAGGCGACTTCGTGATGGTCACCGGATATCCGGGCATGACGAGCCGCACCGAGACGGCGTCGGAGATCCAGCACGACGTCGAGTGGTTCCTGCCGTACTACATCCAGTTCATGGAGGAGAAGTACAAGCTCGCCGAGTCGCACCTCGGCGACAACAGCGACACCGCGGTCAAAGCGACCACGATGAAGCAGTCGGTGCAGAACGGCATCGAGAAGTATCAGGGCATCCTCGAGGGCCTCAAGAAGAGCGACATCCTCGAGCGCAAGGCCGACCTCGACAAGCGCGTCAAGGAATGGGCCGCGCAGCCGGGCAACGAGGCGCACAAGGCTGCGATCGAGAAGCAGGAGCAGATCCTCGCCGCGAAGTTCCGCACCGCTCGCGTCGACTTCGAGCAGAAGTACACGTTCGGCGGCAGCAAGCTGCTGACCACCTCGCTCTCGCTCACGCGGTGGGCCGAGGAGCGCACGAAGAAGGACATGGATCGCAAGCCTGGCTATCAGGAGCGCGACCTGCCGCGCGCGACCGCCGGCGCGAAGTCGTTCGCGCGTTTATTCGATCGCACGCTGGATCGCGAGAGCTTCCGCATGCAGCTCCTCCGCGCGACGCAGCTGCCGGAAGCGGATCGCCCGTGGCTCGCCGCATTGCTCGACGTCAAGAAGGGCACAAAGATCGACGAGGCGCTGATCGATAAGACGCTCGACGGCTGGTACAAGGCCACGACGCTCGAGGACGAGAAGCTCCGCATCGAGCTGCTCACCAAGGGCACGACGAAGCAGATCAAGGCGTCGAAGGATCCGTTCATCAAGGCGGCGCAGCGCATCTGGGCGACCTACAAGGCCGTCGAGAAGAAGGACGACGCAAAGGCGGGCGAGCTGCTCCTCGTGACACCGTCGTACGTCGAGGGCATGAAGGCTGTGCTCGGCGGCGCGCTCGCGCCCGACGCGAATGGCACGCTGCGCATCACGTACGGCACGGTGAAGTCGTTCAAGCCGGACTCGAAGTCGGCCGACGACTGGGCGTTCACGACGGCGTCGCAGATCCTGCCGAAGAACAGCGGCAAGGAGCCGTTCGACGCGCCCGCGAAGCAGACGGCACTGATCACGAGCAAGAAGTTCGGCCCCTACGCGGACCTCGCGCTCGGCGGTGACCTGCCGATCGACTTCCTCAGCGACCTCGACATCACCGGTGGCAACTCCGGCTCGCCGACGCTCAACGATAAGGGTGAGCTCGTCGGCCTCGCGTTCGACGGCACCAAGGAAGGCCTCGCCTCCGACGTGCTGTTCAACACCAAGACCACGCGCACGATCCACGTCGATGCGCGCTACATGATCTGGCAGATGGACGCCGTCGACGGCGCCGATCACCTGGTCAAGGAGATGGGCCTGCAGCCGCAGCTGTAAGCTCGTCGCGGTTTGACACGCCTGCACCGTGCGCGGATGCTCCGCCGGTGCGGGCGTTTTTCGTTTGCGCGGTGGTGTTGGCCCTCGGTTGCTTGGCGCAAGGGCGCGAGCTGTCACGCTGGAGTCACGCTCGGCAACCGAAGTGGCTGCGGCGCTCTAACCGGCGCACCCTTTGCGCGCATCGCCCCGGCCGCGCCGACGTACGATGGTCGGATATGCGCATTGCGTGGGTGCTGAGCATGGTCGTTGTTACAGGGTGCAGCGATGCATCGGAGCTCGGCGGCGAGATCGCGTGCACGCCGGGCACGATGTTGCGCGTCGGCTGCTCCGAGAACGTCGGGAGGCGGTGCAGTGGTCGCCCGACCATGTCGATCTGCGACGGCACGATCTCGGTCGACGAGTGCACGCCGCAGACACCGTCACCGCCGCTGATCGTCGTCAGTCCGCCGCCGGACTGTCCCGATCGGATCGTTCCGTGCCCCGCTTCGGGCATGCTCGTCGTCGGAATCAGTAATGGCGGCTCGGGTCCCTACGCGTGCACGTGGGACCACGTCGTGGTGCCCTGACTCACGGTGCCGAGACTTCTTGCACGCGCAACGCCGGGTCGGCCTTGATGGCGTCGGCGGTGAACAGCACCGGCCGCCACGCATCGGCGGTCGCGTAACGCGCGGTCTGGTCGGCGAAGTGTGGCGAGCGAGGATCGGTCGACTGCGAGTACGTGAGGATCGCCTCGGCGCGTGGGCCTTTGTCCTCGTAGGACACGACGAGGATGAAGCTCGAGCCGTAGTTGACGGGATAGCCGCCTTTGCCAAGGGCGGTCTTGGCATTGATCGGCTCACTGCGCTTCATCGCCGGAAGCAGCGTGTCGTTGCGCGGCTGCCAGAGCGACGGGTTCGTCGAACCTTCGCGCCAGTTGCTGCCGGGCGCACCGTAGCGCTTGCCACCCTTCTCGCTGAACTGGACGTCGCCGAGCGCAGCGTCGGGTGCAACGCCGGCCTTCGCGAGGTTCGCGAGTGCGGTCTTGATCGCGGCGACGATCGGGTCTGCGCCCTTTGCGGGTGCGAGGCCGAGTGGCGTCACGAGCGGGCGCTTCGGATCGAACGGCTCGGCCCACGGAATCGGCTCGAGCGCGGCGAGGAATTCGCGCCACAACGCAGCGCCCTTCGCGGCGACGCCGAACGTGCCGTCCCACGTTTCGAGGATCGCGCACGCCTTCGCGAGGCTCGGCTGTTTCTTGCAGCGCTCGATGACCGGCTCGCGCAGCAGCTCGACGCTCGCCGCGCGGTTCGCCAGGATCTGACGCTTGAGGTCGTCGTGCGTCGGCTTCGCGACCTCGGTGATCAACGCGTGGTTCATCCGCGTGCGCAGCGACGGCGCTCTACCGGCTTCGCCGTAGAACGGCGAGAACTCGCCCGCGATCAGCGTCGGGTGGGTGAGCCAGTACGAGTCGTTCGCGTTCATCACGTAGTCACGCGAGTGCAGCTGCGGCGCGCGCTCGGTGGGAATCGCGCCGGGCCGGACCTTGTTCGTCGTCGCGAGATCGAACATCGGCAAGCTGCCGTCGAGCACGACGACGCCCGAGTCCCACGCGGCCTTGAGCGCCGGGATGGTCGCGAGCCCGAGCCGCCACGCAGTGATGCCGCCCGGCGGCAAGTCGGGTACGGCGCTGCCGTCGATGTACCAGGCGTTGCCGTCGACGTCGGCGTATATCGTGTTGAGGAACGGCGTCGTCTGGTGCGCCGCGAAAGCCGCGCGAAACTCGTCGAGCGACTTCGCGCGAATCATCGCGAGGTATTGCTCGAACGTCGACCGGCTGCGCGTCACGTCGCGCAGCGCGAACGCGTGCTGCTTGTCCCATGCGAGCCGGTCGTTCGCGATGATCGGCCCGTGCTGCGAGCGATACAGCGTGCGGCTCTGCTTCGCGAGGTTGCCGTCCTTGCCGCGTACGTCGATCGTGTACTCGCGCGACGTAAGCGGATGGGCCTCGTCGTTGTAGCGGTAGCGCGTCGGATCTTTCGGATCGAGCGCGAGTCGATACAGCACGAAGCGGCTCGAGCTCGAGAACGTGGCCGTCCACGCGTGGTGCGCGGTAAAGCCGAAGGCAACGAGCGGCAGGCCGAGCAGCTGCGCTCCGTACACGTCGAGCGCGCCGGGAATCGTCAGGTGGACTTCGGAGAACCGCAGCTCGCCCTCCCACGGAAAGTGCGGATTGCCGACGAGCATGCCGCGCTTGTTCGCCGCGCGATCACCGCCGATCGCCCAGCCGTTGCTTGCGAGCCCACCAGGCAGTGCCCAGCGATTGATATCGGGCTTGCGCGGTCTCGCGCGACCGGCGGGGAGCGCTTGGCCGGTCTTGATCGGCGCGGGCGCGGCTGCACCCTTCGGCGCGTTGCTTGGCGGCTGCGCGCGCGCGATATCGTCGACGAAGTAACCGCTCGAGCCGATCATGCCGACCGACAGCCAGTACGCGACCAGATCGGTCTCGGTGATCGCCTTCACCCAAGGCGCGTTCGCACAATCGGGCGGCAGCGCCGCCGGTGCAGTCTCGGCGACATACTTGTTGTAGCCAGCGGTGTAGCCAGCCGCGAGATCCTTCAGCTCCTGCGACGCGCGCGGCAACTCCTTCGTTGCGGTCTCCATCACGTCGAGCGCGAGCCAACCGAAGTCGCTCGTCAGGTGCGCGTCTTGGTCGCCGGCGCCGAAGTACTTCGCGCGCTCGCTGCGCACCTTGACGATCTGATCGGCGATCACGCACACGTTCTGCGACGCGACCGCGTAGGCCTGGCCGAACGCGAGCCCGCGCAGATCCTTCGCCTCGATGTGCGGAATGCCAAAGCTCGTCCATCGGATCGTCGCGTGATAGCCGGTCGGCTTCGCCGGCTGCGCCGTGGGCGGTTTAGTCGCCGACGGCGGATCCGACTTGCCCTTGCACGCGAATAGGGCAGCAGCTACGCAAATGCACCACACCCGGAGCGATCGCATGCGCGGAACGTATCACTAGCGAGCGGTCAGGCGTTCGCGTGCGAGCCCGACGTAGCGCGCATCGGCATCGCCGACGAGCCACTTGCGGCCGAGCTTCTGCGCCACGACGGCGGTCGTGCCCGAGCCGACGAAGGGATCGACGACGAGCTGCCCCTTCGCGCTCGACGCTAGGATCAACCGCTCGATCAGCGCCTCGGGCTTTTGCGTCGCGTGCGGCGTCTTCTCGGTCATGCCGTTGCAGATCACCGGAATCTCGATCACGTCGCGCGGCTTCGCGCCAAGCGGATTCGGCACCCAGCGATCACGCCGCACGCCGCGGCCGTACTGCGAATTGACCGCCTGCACGCGTGCTGGATACTTCGTGGTGTGCCCGTTGTACGGCACGCGCACCGCATCGACGTCGATGCGTGCGTCGTCGCCGCGCAAGTGCAAGATCGATTCGTGCGAGCGTCCCCAGTCTTTGCCGAGGTTCGCTTTGTTCTTGTAGTACCAGACGAGCCAGCGGCAACCGGCGAACCGGCGCGCGCTCCGCGCCTTCACATCGGCGAGGATCTCGGAAAACCCGCACACGTACGCCGACCCGTGCGGAGCGAGCACGCGCGCGATCTCGGCGAGCCAGCGGTCGCACCACTCGACATACACATCGAGCGACTCGAACTCGTCCCAGCTCTCCTTCGCGATCGCGTACGGCGGATCGGTGACCACGAGGTCGACGCTGCGATCGGGCAGCCGGCCCAGCAGCTCCATCACATCGCTGTGCCACAGCTCGCCCGCGTCGCTGGCATGCGCCCGCGTCGGCCCGGCGGCGCGCAAATCGCGCGGAACGGGCAGCTCGTGGTCCTCGCGGGGTGGACGCTTGGGCATGACCGGCGCATCCTAGCCTTAAGGAACGACATCGATGCAACGCAAGGATCGAGGCGATGATCCGTTCATTCACCCCACGGCGGTTGTCGACGGGCCGAACACGCACATTGGGGCCGAGACCAAGGTGTGGCACTTCGTCCACGTCATGCCGGGGGCATGGATCGGCGGCCGGTGCTCGATCGGCCAGGGCTGCTTCATCGGCAAGGTGCGCATCGGACACGGCTGCAAGATCCAAAACCACGTCTCCATCTACGATGGCGTCACGCTCGAGGACGACGTGTTCCTAGGCCCGTCGTGTGTGTTCACGAACGTCAAGCATCCGCGCGCGCACGTGCAACGCAAGGACGAATTCGCGCGCACGCTCGTGTGCAAGGGCGCGACGATCGGTGCGAACGCGACGATCATCTGCGGCGTCACGATCGGCGAGTACGCGATGATCGGCGCCGGCGCCGTGGTGTCGGCAGACGTACCGCCGCACGCGATCGTCGTCGGTGCACCCGGTCGCCGCGTAGGCTGGGCCTGCCGTTGCGGAGAGACGCTGCCGGAGGACCTCAAGTGCGAACGTTGTGGTGACCGCTTCGCCGAGCTCGACGGCCTGCTCGAAGCGCTGCCGAGCGATCCGCTGACGACGACGCAAGAGACGCTCAGACAGGATTAGCCACGAAGCCGCGAAGATCACGAAGATCAGAATCCAATCTGACCTTCGTGGCCTTCGTGTCGTCGTGGCCAATCCCTCAGGGTCGATAGTGGTGCTTGAGGCGTGACCACAGCTCGATCGGATCGAAGCCGAGCAGCGCGAACGGGTGTGCGCCGGATTCTTTGAGCGCATCCTGCGCGAGGTGCACGAGTGCGCTCGCACGATCGCGTGTCGCCTGCGGCAGCATCGCCGCGAGCGCCTTCCCGGCGCGGCCCGCCATCGCCGCCACCGCGGCACCGCCGAGCAAACCGAGTAGCCACGCCGGCGCAGGATCGATGATCACGCGCTTCGCGTTGTACTCGCGCGCGAGCTGATCGCTCGGCCCGGTCAGTATCTTCATCAGCGTCGCACGCTCGAGGAACAGCGCGATCGACGGCTTTGCGAACCGCTCCTCGACGGCGTCGAGCACGCGCTTGTAGTTCTTGTCCCACGCGAGCGCGAGCTTGCCCTCGGGGACGAGATCCGCGATCGCTCGGTGACCGGCGGCCCGCACGATATCGCCGTCGTCTTTGACCGCGATGATCGAGGTATGCACGCGTGACCGATCGTCCTCGATGACATATGCGACCAGCGCGCTGCGATCGGGGATCAACAGGTCGAACGTGCGCTGGATTGGCTCGATCGACGGCGCGGGCAACAGCTCGAGCAGCGCCGGCTCGGTCCAGATGCCCTTGCCGGCGTGTTTCTTGAGCGCCTTGAGCGCGACGAGCGACTGCGCGATGCCATCCATGTCGAAGCGCAGCGCGCCCTCGATCTCCGAGGACAGCTGCTTGACGAGCTGGCGATCGACGACGATCACAGCACCGACGCCGAGCTGCTTCGCGTATGCCGCCAACGCTGCCTCGGTGACGCCCGGCAACGGCGTGCTGTCCGGATCGATCGAACCGCGCGCCTCGTGCCCCGCGATCACGACCTTGAGCACGCGATCAGGCGTGCGATCGATGATCACGAGCGCCCAGCGCGGCTTGTCGAGCACGCGCGGTGGTGCGAGCAAACGCCACCCATTGCGCCAATGGCGGGCATCCAGATCGTGAAGCTCGAGCTCGGGCGAGATCACGCGGGCAGCATACTTGATTGTCGATCCGGGCCGGGTGAGCATCCGCTTATGTTGAAGACCAGCTTTCTAACTGTAGCGTTGGTAATGGCTGCTTCCGGCATCGCGCAGGCCGGTGGTCAGGCGGGTTCACTCGGCGTCGGCGCCGAATTCCAGCTGAGCGGCCTTGGCGGGGCATCACTCAACTACGACGCCGGGGACTTTCACGTCGGAGGCTTCCTCGGCTTCGACGACGACGATGGTGCCGACAACACCATCTGGAGCCTCGGCGCGCGGTTCTACTATCACGTGCACTCGACCGCGATGTCGGACTTCGGCGTCGGCGGCAGCCTCGGCATCGTCAGCTTCCCCGAGATGGGCGGCCCCGATCCCGATCGGCTGACCGGCGTGTTCCTCGAGCCCGGCGTTCAGCTGCGCGTGTTCCTCGCGGCCAACGTCGCAATCAGCGCGGCGACCGGCGTGTCGCTCGGCGTCGTCGATGCGAGTGGCGTCGTGATCTCCGGTCAGGTGATCACGGGCGGCATCCACTACTACTTCTTCTAAGGCGTTAGTTGACGTCTTCGTCGCCACCGCCAACGGTGGCGGCGAGCACCATGTCCGCGGCTTTGACCTTCGAGGGGTCGAACTTCCTCGCGCCATCGATCATCTTGTCGATGGTCTTGTCGAAGTCGCTCTTCTCGTCCTTGCCGAGCTTCACGAAGCGCAGCGGGTTGATGCGCGCGACGACAATGGGCTTGAGATACCCGCAGGTCCAGCCCGCGTCTTTGAGCTTCTTCACGGCCTCGCCCACCAGCTCGTCGAGCTCGAGCAGCTTGTCGGCGTGCGCCTCGCGCATCTTGAGGCTTTTGCTCATCGGCTCGGTCGCGAACGACTCGCACTTGGTGACGACCGAGTTGTACGCGCCACCGGAGAACCGCGGGTTCTTCTCGTAGCAGACACCGATCGTGACGAGCGACGGCGTCTCGAGCTCGAACGCCATCGCGGTCTCGCTGCGGTCGTCATCGGCGGCGATCGCGCGGGCCATGCGGATGACCTCGAGCGCCTTGTCTTTCAGGTTGTGCGCCTTCTCGGTGTTGAGCGCGAGAATCTGCCAGGCGATCTCGCGCCTGGGCACCACCAGCGCCGTGATCGCCTTTGCGCCCAGCCGCTGCAATGCCGCCAGCCGGTGCCGGCCGTTCGGCGTCCAGAAGCCCTTCCCGGGCGCGGTGATCGCGATCACC
>DATDCH010000049.1:0-14417 GCA_036524455.1 Kofleriaceae bacterium
GGCATACGTTCGGTCACGTCGCGCGCGCACTCGAGTCGCGGCTCGGCACGCGCGTGCTCGGCTTCGGTCCGCCGCCACCGGGCGCGCAGGTGTTGGTCGCCGCCGGCGAGAACGATCCGATCACGGCTTGGGCTGCGTGAGTATCGAGAGCTTCGTCACCGGCACGACGCGCGGCATCGTGTCGCCGGGTCGGCGCAGCCGGCTACCCTGCCCGTGATACTTCGGAAACGGTTCCTTCGGATCGAGCGCCGCGACGATCACCTCGCCACGTCGGGTCAGGAACAGCACCGGCTCGAACCCGTCGGGGGTCGGCTGGTCGAACTTGACCGCGACGCCGTTCGGCGACGCTGCCTCGACAACCGTGCCGGCCTTCGCCTCGGGGACGAGCGTCGCCACGCGCCACGCGCGGTGCTCGGGGTCGACGAAGTCCGGCTTCGTGGTCTCGAGCACCTTGCTCGTGATCGGCGGCTTGGCCGTGCCGTCGACCTCGACGCCGATCGCGAGGCCCGTCGGCACGCTGACCTCGCGCGGCGGCGGGGCCTCTTGCCATTTCTTGGCGTCACCCTCCTCGCTCGCGCGCGAGCACGCGCACAGCGCCAGGGCGATCAAGAGCCAACGGGCCATACTCGGAATCTTAGCATTGGCTATGGTCGCGCCATGGAACGCGTCATCGCTGCTTGCAAGGCCGCGCTCGCAAAGGACGGTCACGTGCTCGTGCTCACCGGCGCGGGCGTCTCGGCCGAGAGCGGCATTCCGACGTTTCGCGGCAAGGAGGGCTACTGGACCGTCGGTGCCCGCGACTACCACCCGCAGGAGCTGGCGACCCACGACGCGTTCAGCCGCATGCCGTGGGACGTCTGGGCCTGGTACCTGTATCGCCGCGGCGTCTGCCGAGGCGCCGACCCGAATGCCGGGCACGCCGCGCTCGTGCGCTGGGACCAGACGATGGGCAGCCGGTTCGGCCTCATCACGCAGAACGTCGACGGTCTGCACGCGCGCGCCGGCAGCCCGCGCGAGCGGACCTACCCGATCCACGGCGACATCAATCTGATGAGGTGCGCGGACGACTGCGCCCTCGATCGGTGGCCGATTCCCGAGACCGTGCCGGCGCTCGGCAAAGGCGAGCCGGTCACCGACGAGGTCAAGGCGCAGCTGCGCTGCCCGAAGTGTGGCGGCATGGCGCGCCCGCACGTGCTGTGGTTCGACGAGAGCTACGACGAGCCGAGGTTCTTCCTCGATACGGCCCGCCGGCTTGCCGGGCGCGCCACCCTGCTCGTCGTCGCCGGTACCTCGGCACAGACGAACCTGCCCTGGCAGGTGGTCACGCTCGCGGCGCGCGCCGGTGCCACGATCGTCGACATCAACGTCGAGGACAACCCGTTCGCCGAGATCGCGGCTGAGTCCGGGGGCGCAGTGCGCGGCTCCGCCGCGGCGATCTTGCCCGCGATCGTCGACGCTGTTCTGTGATCCCGAACTGGACAGCCGCGATCGAAACCGGCAGGGTTCAAGAGGAATGGCCGGCAGTGACGATGGCATCCCGGAGCCGCTCGCGGAGCAGGCGCCGCGCGAGCTGACCGGCGAGGTCTCGATGCTGCCGCCCGACGAGGCGGCCGAGGTCATCGCCGAGATCAAGGCCGTCGCCGAGCTGCGCGGTGAAGACTCCGAGGTTGTCGAGCTCGTCGACTTGCCGCAGACCGGCCGCGCCCGCCGGCCGAGCGCGATCTCGCTGCCGCCGCTGTCGACCGGCGAGCTACCAGCGATCCAGGCGGAGCCCGCCCCGGTCGAGGAGGACGACGATCAACTCTCGATCGACGAGCTGCGCGACGCCTGGCCGCTGCTCGATCTCGAGGAGCGGAGCGACGGCCTGCGCGTGCTGCCGCGCGAAGACGCCGAAGAGTTCTTCATCGGGCTGTCCTCGCACGATGAAGCGCAGTTGATGCTCCACTTCCGCCCGGGCCAGCGCCGGCAGTGGATGCGCTTGCTCGAGCCCGACGACGTCGCCGACGTGGTCCAGAGCGTCGACGAGGAACACCGCCAGACGTTGTTGTCGCTGCTCGACGACACCACGCGCAAAGAAGTGCTCGCGCTGCTCGCGTACGCCGAGGACGAGGCCGGCGGCCTGATGTCGACGCGCTTCGCCCGCCTGCGCCCGACGATGACCGCCGACGAGGCGCTCAGCTATCTGCGCCGGCAGGCACGCGCGAAGCTCGAGACGATCTACGTCGCGTACGTCGTCGACACGCAGCAGCGGCTGATGGGCGTCGTGTCGTTTCGCGAGCTGTTCGCGGCCGAGCCGAAGAAGCTGGTCTCCGACATCATGGAGACCGACGTCGTGCGCGTCACCGACGACATGGATCAAGAGAGCGTGTCGCGCCTGTTCGCCGAGCACGACCTCAACGTGATCCCCGTCGTCGATAAAGACGGCAAGATGAAGGGCATCGTGACGGTCGACGACATCGTCGACGTCGTGCAAGAAGCCGCGACCGAGGACATCCAGAAGCTCGGTGGTGTCGCCGCGCTCGAGGTGCCTTATCTACAATCGACGCGCCGCGAGATGCTCAAGAAGCGCGTCGGCGTGCTGATCGGAATGCTGCTGTGCGCTGCACTGACCGCCGTCGCGCTCGGTTCGTTCGAAGGCCAGATCGACGCGGTGCCAATCCTCGCCGTGTTCATGACGCTGATCGTCTCGGCCGGCGGCAACTCGGGCACGCAGGCGTCGACGCTCGTCGTGCGCGCGATGGCACTCGGCGAGGTCCGCGGCGCGGACTGGTGGCTGATCATGCAACGCGAGCTGATCACCGGGCTCGTGCTCGGCACGCTGCTCGGTGCCGCCGTCGCGGTCGGCATCCTCGCGTGGGGCGCGATCGCCGACTACGGCCACTTCGAGCTGCTCGCGATCGTCGCCGGCCTCAGCGTGCTCGGCTGCGTCGTGTTCGGCAACGTGCTCGGCTCGATGCTGCCGTTCATGATGCGCCGGATGGGCGCGGATCCCGCGAGCTCGTCGGCGCCGGTTGTCACAGTGATCGTCGACGTCACGGGCATCCTGATTTACTTCACGATCGCGAACATCCTTTTGCGCGGCGTTCTGCTATAGGCCTGCCCATGGCCGGCAACGACGAAGGCATCCCGGAGCCGATCGCGGAGAAACGCGAGCTCACCGGCGAAGTATCGATGCTGCCGCCCGACGAGGCGGCCGAGGTCATCGCCGAGATCAAAGCAGTCGCCGAGCAGCGCGGTGAAGATTCCGATGTCGTCGAGCTCGTCGAGATGCCGCTGCCGTCGGGCCGCACGCGCCGCGCGAGCACGACGTCGATCCCGCCACTGTCGACGGGCGAGATGCCGCTGCCGGTGCTCGAGCCCGAGCCCGAAGACGACAACGCGCTGTCGGTCGACGAGCTGCGTGACGCATGGCCGCTGCTCGATCACGAGGAACGCAGCGACGGCCTGCGCGTGCTGCCGCGCGAAGACGCCGAGGAATACTTCATCGCGCTGCCCGCGCACGATCAGGCGCAGCTCGTGCTGCACTTCCGCCCGGGCCAGCGCCGGCAATGGATGCGCATGCTCGAGCCCGACGACGTCGCCGACGTGATCCAGGACGCGGGCGAGGCGCACAAGCAAACGCTGCTCGCACTGCTCGATGATCCGACGCGCAAGGAAGTGCTCGCGCTGCTCGCGTACGCCGAGGACGAGGCCGGCGGCCTGATGTCGACGCGCTTCGCCCGCCTGCGCCCGACGATGACCGCCGACGAAGCGCTGCTCTATCTGCGCCGGCAAGCGCGCGCGAAGCTCGAGACGATCTACGTCGCGTATGTCGTCGACACGCAGCAACGCCTGATGGGCGTCGTGTCGTTTCGCGACCTGTTCGCGGCCGAGCCGAAGAAGCTGGTCTCCGAGATCATGGAGACCGACGTCGTGCGCGTCACCGACGACATGGATCAGGAGACCGTGTCGCGGCTGTTCGCCGAGCACGACCTCAACGTGATTCCCGTCGTCGACAAAGACGGCAAGATGAAGGGCATCGTGACGGTCGACGACATCGTCGACGTCGTGCAAGAAGCGGCGACCGAGGACATCCAGAAGTTCGGCGGTATGGAAGCCCTCGAAGTGCCGTATCTCCAATCGCGTCGCCGCGAGATGATCATGAAGCGCGGGCGCTGGCTCGTGCTGCTGTTGGTCGGCTCGATGTTGACGACGACTGCGATGGAGTCGTTCCAAGGTCAGATCGATCGCGTGCCGGTGCTCGCGGTGTTCATCGCGATGATCGTATCGACCGGCGGCAACTCCGGCTCCCAAGCATCGACGCTCGTGATCCGCGCGATGGCGCTCGGCGAGGTACGCGGTGCGGACTGGTGGCTGATCTTGCGCCGCGAGCTGCTGATCGGATTCTCGCTCGGGCTCGTGCTGTTCGTCGTCGCGCTGCTGCGCGTCGCGATCTGGGGCTCGTTCGGTGCGTACGGCCCGCACTACATGATGATCGCGCTCGCCGTCGCAGTTAGTGTCATCGGCTGCACAACTTGCGGCACGCTCGCCGGCGCGATGCTGCCGTTCGTGCTGCGCCGCTTCGGTGCCGACCCTGCGAGCGCATCCGCGCCGTTCGTGGCCACGCTCGTCGACGTCAGCGGGATCCTGATCTACTTCGGTATCGCGAATCTTATGTTGAGCCGCGTTTTGCCTCTATAGTCCCCTCGATGTTCGCCACCCGCGTCTACCACTACCGTGACCCGGCGGCGGTCATCCTCGGTCTCAAAGAGCTGCGCAAACAGGGCCTGACCCCGCGCGGCCTGCTGTTCGTCGCGCTCGATCCGCGCGGCGAGACGTACATCGCCGTGCCCGAAGATCTCGACGCGGTCGCGAGCATCAAGGTCGGCGACAAGCTCTCGCTCGTCCCGCCCTGGGAGGGCCGCTTCTTCCACTTCGACGCGGTGCACCGGCTACCCGGCGACAGCGTGCTGTGGAACGGCGACCGCCGGCTCGGCGACACCGGCTCTGCACCCGAGGTCGCGTGCGCGCTCAGCGAGTGGCTCAAAGGCAGCTCGGCGAAGAACGTGTTCCTCGGTTGCGCGGCGCACGTGCCGGGCTCGTGGTGGACGATCGATCACATGTCGGCGGTGATCGAGCTGCACGCACTCGGCCTGCTCGACTGCGTCGTCACCGCGAACGGCGTGCTCGCGCGCAAGATCGACGACGCGCGCCTGTTTCATCTCGAGTACCAAGCGCTGGCCCAACACGGCAGCCCCACCGAAGGCTGGCAAGAGGTCTTCAAGTCCGAGATGGGCAACATCCTGCTCGTCGAGCGCCGTGTGCTGCAGTACCGGCTCGTACTCACATGCGAGCGCGGGCTCGTCGAGATCGACGTCAGTCACCTGCCAGATCTTGTCATCGAGACAGCGCGCGTCCCGATGCGCTCGGGATTCGGCGTCGTCGGTCGTATCGATGGCGGCGCGTTCGCTGTGACCGCGGGCACGATCGAGCCGTGGGGACTGACGAACATGAGCCCAGCAATGCTCGTGGGTTCGCCGACCGAAAGCCTGCTCGATCTGCCGAAGACGCTGCGCGCCATGCCGCTCGAGTAGTCGCGCCAATCCGGCGTGCGACACGACGCGGTGGCACCAGGTAACACCGAGGCGACAAAATGACGCCGAACGGAATCTGACTGCCACCGGTCTTTGTCCAAGCTACCGTGTTGAACATGACGCCGACGAATCACTCATCCGGCGAAGTCGCACCGCGTGTGCGCGCGCTGATCGCAGCTGCTTGCGCCGTCACCGTCATCATCGCCGCGATGGGCATGGACTCGATGTGGGGCGGCGTCGAGTGGGTGCAGTCTTCAGAACGGTGGGGACACGACCGTTCCGCGTTCTGGTACGCGAACGGTCTCGCGATCTGTCTCGCGATCGGGCTCGTGCTGCTGTATCTGCCGCGCTTCGACGTCTCGCGATTGCTGCGCGTCGCGGTGCTGATGCCGATCGTGCACGTGATCGCGATCTTCGTCGCGGGCGCCGCGTGGTCGGTGCTGAGCGGCGACGTCGCGCGCATGAACGCGCACTACGGCTGGGGCATGTACAACCTGCCGAGCATCGTGTTGCCGTCGGGCGCGGGCCTCGTGCTTGCGTTCGGTGCGCTGTTCGCGATCGCGATCGCGATCAAGCGGCGTCGCGGCGAGTGGGCACACGCGGGCGTGATGATCGCGCTCAGCTACCTGCTCCTGCTCGGCTTGTGGCTGCCGATCCTGTCGCGCCTGTCGGTATCGACGCCGGGTCCGTTCAAAGCGATCGAGACGTTCGAGGAGTACGGCCGCTACGGATTAGAGTGGTATTGGGGTTGGAAGTTCAACCAGCGGTTGGTCAGCCGCGAAACGTTCGTGTTGCTCGCAACGATTCCGCCCGCGCTGATCGCGATCAGCTTCACGGCGATCGCGTTCCGTGGTCCGCGGCTGTACGCGCGGGTCCGGCGCTGGTCGAGCCCCACCGTGAAGCTGCTGCTCTGCGGCGCGCTCCTCGCGGCGCTCACGCTGCCAAACGAAGCCTGGCTGCTCTACCTCGAATCGTCCTACGTCGTGCTGTTCGCGGTGCTGCTCGCGATCGGCGCGCTGATCACGCTCACCGTGATCACCCGACTCGGCTCGCTCGCCGCTCACTTCAGCTTCCGGCGCCAGTCGAAGGTCGAAGGCGTGATCGCGCACGACGACGATCAAGAAGCGGCGCGCTTCGAGATCACGAGCTGGCTGCGCGGACCGCGGCTCGCCACGCGCTCGTTCGTCGTAACCACGAAGCACGGCAGCGTGCCACTCGATGGCGTGCATGTGCTCTCGGCGGTGCCGGCGAGCACGACGCAGCTCGACATCGGCGAGCACGCAGCGGTATTGCGCCCGGGCGATCGCGTGCTCGTCGCCTGCCGCGCCGGCAATCGCGACGGCAGTCCGTTCCGTGCGATCGACGCGACCGAGGTGACGACGATCGCGTCGCCGTTCGTGCGGCCCTATCGGTTCAGCGACGTCGCACTCGTGGTGTGGCGCCCTGCCGTCGCGTATCTCGCGATCCTCATCGCGGTCGCGCTCCCGTATCTGTCGATCGTGCTGACTTAAACGCCGCAATCGTGCTGCGAGAATTTTTCAAACCGAACACGGGTTATGGGTGTCGAACCGCCATGCGTCGCGACCTCGTCGAAACAAACACCGATGGCGTCCAACGGTATCGCGTGAGTATGGAGCTAGAGCCCGGCGATGCGACGCCGCGCGTCGGAGCCGTGATCGTCGCCGCGTGCCTCGTGACGATCGCGATCGCGTTCTACGGCATGCAAGCGCTGTGGGAAGCGGTCGAGTGGGTCCAAGAGCCGTACTGGGACGAGGTATCGCCCGGGCGCGACCGCTTCTGGTACACGAATGGGCTTGGGATGGCGACGTGCATCGCGATCGCGCTCGCCTGGTGGCCGCGGTTCCGAGTCTCGAAGCTGCTGCGAGTCGCTGTGATCCTGCCGGTGCTGCACATCGGCACGATCGTGGTCGCGGCGCACGTATGGTCGATCTTCGATGCGGATGCGCTCGCGAAGATCAATCGCCTCGACATCGCGAACTACTTCAATCATCCCGCAGTGCCGCTACCTGACGGAGGCACGCTCGCAGTCGGGTTTGCCGCGCTGGTGCTAGTCGCCATCGCGATCAAGCGCCGTCATGGCGAATGGGCGCACGCAGCGATGATGCTCGCGCTATCGAACTTGCTGCTGGTCGGTCTGTCGCTTCCGCTGGTATCGCGGTTGGCCGTGCGAATTCACGACAGCGACTGGTGGCGGGACGACGTGACGCGCGAGTGGGACGCCGACACGATCGCCTCGATGGCGACCATCCCCGCTGCGCTGATCTCGATCGCCTTCGTCGCGATTGTGTTTCGCGCGCCCGGGCTGTTCGAACGGCTGCGCCGCAGCATTCGTATCGTTACGGTGGCAGCGCTGATCCTGGCGTCCGTCCTTGCGGCGTCGTTGCCCGACAAGAGCTGGCTGGTCTACCTCGAGTCGTCGTATCTCGTGATGGGCGCCGTCGTGCTCGCGGTGGCGGCACTGCTGTTGCTGATCGCGGCTACCGGGATGCGCTCGCTGCGATCACGATGGCGCTCGCGCAAGCGGACCTACCGGACCGGTGTGATCGCCGGCGACGAGCACGGCGAGGTCGCCCGCTACGAGATCACGAGCTGGCTGCGCGGGCCGCAGCTCACGACGCGACCGTTCGTCGTCACCACGCCGGAGGGCGATGTGCCGATCGCCGGCGCGACGCTCATCGCTCCACTACCTCCGACGACGACGCTCCTCGATGTCGGCGATCACGTCGGCGTGCTGTCTGCTGGTGATCGCGTGGTGATCGCCACTCGCTCGACGGTCGGCCATGGTCACCCGTTCCGCGCGAGCGACGCGATCGAGGTCTCGCACGTCTATGTCGCCGACGCGCCTGCGCACCGGTTCAGCGATCTCGTGCTCGTCGCGTGGCGCCCGGCGGTCGCGTATCTCGCGATCATCGTCGCGGTCGCGCTGCCGTACCTGACGATCTTCCTCGACTGAAGCGTGCCGACTAAGGCGCGCCGTTGTTGCCGGCCATGATCAGAAGGCCCGTGCACAGCAGCACGATCACGGTCAGCGGCCACAGGCCCACCATCACGTGCAGCGCGCCGTAAAGATGCTCGCGCATGACGCTGCCTTCAGGCGTCTTCGGCACCGGCGGCGGTGCGAATTGCTGACCGCCCTTACGTACGACACGGGCTTGCGGAATCGAGTCAAAGGTCAGCATGGGCATTTCACCTAGTATTACGTTCTAGAGAGACGCCTGGCACCCCGTGATTCTTCACCGGTGTAAGCTGGGCCACCCATGGTCCGCTCAGTTGCCGATCTCTCCCAGGGTTTTCGTTCGGCGTACCTAGACGACAAGCAACTAACCGCACAGTTGCGGGCATGGGTCGACGCATATCCGACCTTGGTCAGGCTGACGTCGCTCGCCAAGACTCCGGAGGGCCGCGACGTCTGGCTCGTCACCGTCGGGCCCGACCCCGATCGGATCCGGCCGGCGGTGTGGGCCGACGGGAACCTGCACGCCGCGGAGCTCGCCGGTTCGTCGGTGGCGCTCTCGATCGTCGAGGACGCGATTCGCGCGCACCTCGAGCCCGACAACCTCGATCTGCCCAAGCCGATCGTCGATCGCATGCGCGAGGTGTTGTTCTACGTCGTGCCGCGCATCTCACCCGATGGCGCGGAGAGCGTGCTCGAGACCGGCCGTACCGTGCGCTCGGTGCCGCGCGACCAGCGTGTCGAGCGCGGCAAGCCACGCTGGATCCTCGGCGATGTCGACGGCGACGGGCTGTCGTTCGCGATGCGCGTCAAGGATCCGGGCGGCGAGCTCGTCGAGTCGCGCGAGTATCCGGGTTTGCTCGTCGAGCGCACGGTCGAGGACGAAGGCCCGTTCTACAAGCTCTATCCCGAGGGCACGATCGAGAACTTCGACGGCAAGCACGTGCCGAATCCGTTCTTCCTCGGCGACAACCCGATCGATCTCAATCGCCAGTTCCCGTGGTCGTGGGCGCCGGGCCACGAACAGGTTGGCGCCGGTCCGTTCCCGACGAGCGAGCCCGAGGCACGCGGCATCGTCGAGTTCGCATCCAAGCATCCGGAGATCTTCGCGTGGTGCGACTACCACACGTTCGGCGGCGTGCTGATCCGCCCGCTCGGGCACGCGCCTGACGCGAAGATGGATCCCGAAGATCTCGCGATCTTCCGCCAGCTCGAAGCGTGGATGACCGAGCACACCGGTTATCCGACGGTGTCGGGCTACGAGGAGTTTCTCTACGAGCCCGACAAGGCGATCCACGGTGACCTCTCGGACTACGCGTACAACCAGCGCGGCGCGCTCGCGTACGTGGTCGAGCTGTGGGACCTGTTCAAACGCGTCGGCATGACGAAGCCGCCGAAGTTCGTCCAGTACTACGAACGGTTCACGCGCGACGATCTCGTCAAGCTCGCGTGGTGGGATCGCGACGAGAACGAAGGCCGCTGCTTTCCTCCGTGGCGTCCGTTCAACCATCCGCAGCTCGGCGCGGTCGAGCTCGGCGGTATCGATCCGCGCGTCGGCATCTGGAACCCGCCGCTGCACGAGCTCGCGAACCTGTGCGCGGCGCAGTCGCAGGTGTTCGTGCGCCTCGCGGCGCTTGCACCGCGCGTACGCATCGCCGAGACCAATCGCTACGCGTTGCCGGGTGGCATCGTCCGCGTCGAGGTCAAGATCGTCAACGAGGGTTACTTCGGCAGCTACGGCCCGCCGAGCGCGAAGAAGCTCGACTTCAACGAGCCGCTCTACGCGACCGCGAAGGGCGAGCTCGTCGATCCGGGCATGGCGTATCAGCAGCTCGGTCATCTCGACGGTTGGGGCCATGGCCTGCACACCGGCGCGAACCTGCCGGCGTATCCGGGCACGCGCGGCACCACGAACGCGGCGTGGGCGACCTACTTGGTCAAAGGCGGAGGCGTGCTCGAGGTGCGAATCGGTTGTGCGCGCACGGGCTTTGCGACCGCGAAGATCGAAGTGTGAACGGTTAGCCCACGAACATGGCGACCTATGCCATCGGCGATATCCAAGGTTGCATGGCCAGCCTCGAGCGGCTGCTCGCGCTGATCCAGTTCTCGCCCGGCGATCGGCTGTGGCTCGTCGGCGACCTCGTCAATCGCGGGCCGCGCTCGCTCGACGTGCTGCGCTGGGCGTACGACAACGATCGCGTCGTCACGTGCGTGCTCGGCAACCACGACATGCATCTGCTCGCGCGCGCCGGCGGTGCCGCGGAAGCGAAGAAGCGCGACACACTCGACGACGTGCTGCATGCACGCAACAGCGAACGGCTGATCGCGTGGCTGCGCAACCGACCGCTGATTCACGTCGAGGGCAACTACGTGCTCGTGCACGCCGGCCTGCATCCGCAGTGGACCGTCGACGACGCGAAGGCGCGTGCCGCGGAGATCGAGCACGAGCTGCGGGCACCGACGTGGCGCGCGTTCCTCGCGCAGCTGCAGGGTCCGACACCGCGCTGGGACATGCGGCTCGGCGGCGGCGACCGCTGGCGTGCAATCCTCGCGTACCTCGTTCGCGCACGTATGCTCAAGGCCGACGGCCGCGTCGCACCCGAGTTCGACGGCGCACCCTCGGAAGCGCCCGCCGACCTGGTGCCGTGGTTTCACGCGCCGAACGCGGCGTGGCGCACGCACACGGCGATCTTCGGTCACTGGTCGGCGCTCGGGCTCGACCTCGGCCCGCATCACATCGCGCTCGACACCGGCTGCGTCTGGGGCCGCTCACTGACCGCGATCCGGCTCGACGACCGTATGGTGTTCCAGGCGAAGGCCGTCGAAGCATCCGATTAGCCACATGTCGGTGTGCCGGTGCTCGTGAACGGCGGGTCACGAAGCATCGTGCGAATGCCGGCGTTTGCTGCGATTCTGGTCCGGCATGCGCGCTGCTATGTGATGCATGGCGAGGGAGGGACGATGTCTCGCATTAGTCTAGTTATGGCACTGCCGTTGGTCGCCTGCGGGGGCGGCGGCTCGACGGATATCAAAGGAACGCTTCGCTTCTCCGATCGCAGCGACGCCGAGATTTCGCGTCTGGTCAACGCGGCGTCCGGCAGCGAAGGCTTTCAGGCGCAGGCAACCGCAGAGAGCTACGCCGATCCATTCGAGCCCAGCGATCCGTGCCCGGCGCGTGCGTTCTCTGGTGACACCGGCACGATCACCGGTGGCTGCACGACGCAGGACGGCGACGCGCTCGAAGGCTCGATCACGATCAAGAACCCGCGCAACTGGTGCCTCGTGTTCGACACCGCGGCCGATTGGTGCGACATGGAGTACGAGGGCAATTTCGCGGCGCCGTCGGATTACACGTTCGACAATTTCTCGATCACGCAGTCGGGATTCGGGCGCTCGTTCGACGGCTGGATGTCGTCGGCCACGTTCGACGGTTACATCGATATGGACATCGTCAGCGTGCAGCTCGACATCGGCGTGCGGTCCGACGTCTACGCCGAAACCGATGACGGGCGCACCATCGACATCAACGGCAGCGGCGTCGAGTTGATCGGTGTCGGCGGTGCCAAGGTCGACGGCTCGATCGGCGTGTCGAGCACGAACCAGACGAGCGGCAGCTTCACGCTCGACGGCGCGGATACGCTGAAGGTCACGATGCAGAACAACTGCGTGACGTGGCGCATCGAAGGCACGCAGCGCATGTTTTCGACCTGTCCGTAGCGCGCTGCTGATAGCATCTCGGCGTGCGGTTTGTCGGGGTGCTCGCACTCGCTGTCGTGGGATGCGGCCGCATCTATTTCGACCCGCTCGGCAGCGCGGACGACGCACCGCTCACCGACGCCGACTTCGGCGACGCACCGCCCGTGCTCGGCTGCATCGGCTTACCCGCGACGTGTGGTCCCACCGGCACCAACGACTGCTGCGAGACACTGCCCGTGCCGGGCGGCATGTTCTTCCGCAGCTACGACGTCGGCGCGGACCTGATGTATCCGGACATGATTTATCCGGCAACGGTGACGTCGTTCTGGCTCGACAAGTACCCCGTGACGGTCGGCCGTTATCGCCTGTACCTCGCGATGAACCAAGACATGGCGGTCGTGCCGGGGGCGGGCGATGGCGGGCGCACGCTAAACGGGATCCCCAACCAGGGCGGCTGGCAGACCGCGTGGAACAACCAGCTACCAGCCACGCCGACCGCACAAAACCTCGCGAACAACTGCGATCTCGCCGATCAGACGTGGACCGATACACCGGGCGCGAACGAGAGCCTGCCGATGAGCTGCCTGTCCTGGTACGACGCGATGGCGTTCTGCATCTGGGACGGCGGGTTCTTGCCGACCGAAGCGGAGTGGAACTTCGCCGCGTCGGGCGGCACCGAGCACCGCGTCTATCCATGGTCCAACCCGCCGGACTTCGCGATGATCGATTGCTCCTACGCGAATTACTTCATCGGACCGGCCACCCACTGCACGAACGGATCGATCGGGGCTGCCAATCGCGTTGGTAGCGAATCGCCCGCCGGTGATGCACGGTGGGGTCACGCTGATATGGCCGGCAACATGTGGGAATGGGTGATCGACTGGGATGCGCCCTACCCGACTCCGTGCACCGACTGCGCGATCCTCAGCGGCGGGACCGCGCGGGGCACGCGCGGCGGCTACTTCAAGAACCAGGCGAACAATCTCCGCTCCGCGAACCGCTCGTCGGATAATCCGCCCGCACGGGTGCAGCACGTCGGCGTGCGCTGCGCGCGCAGGTGATCAGCGGCGCTCGCGGACTTTCGCGATCGCACGATCGGGCGCGACCAGGCGCCAGCCGCCACCCTGGATCACGCAGTCGTCGTTGACGTGCAGCCACTCGATGCCCGGGTCTTCGGCGAACGCGAGCTTCTCCCAGACTTCGCCGGCGCCGTCGGGGTCGTTCGGTTTCGGCTCTGCGAACGGGATGCAGCGGATCACCGGAACCTGTTTCGTCGTCGCGGGAACCCACCGGCCGGTGTCGCCGCACTCTTCGCCACCCGACCCCGGCGTGCGGCCGCGCACGGCATCGGCACGCGCCGCGGCGACCTTCGTGCGCTTGCACTTCCAGTCGATCTTGTCGTTGCCCTCGACGGCGATCGTGACGACGTCGCCGTCTTCCTTGATCGTACCGATGTACTGCTGCAGCTCCGGCTCCGACCACCCGCGCGGCTCGCTCATCACGTCGTCGAGCGACGACTTCGCGTGGCGCTTCGCGACTCTGAGCAGCGCTTCCCCGCCGGCGAACTGGAGCGTGAACGTCTCGTGGGTTTGCGTCGCGCGCACCGCGCCGGTCAAGTAGCGACGGCCGATCCACACCGGCGTGGTCATCGACAACGGATGGGGCGCGCTCGCGATCGCATCGGGTGATGGGATGAGCGCCATCGCGTCGACCGCTGCGGCATCACCGCGCGGAGGCGGCGGCGCCGGTGTCTGCTTCGGAGTACCCGAGTCGCAAGCCGCCAGCGCAGCCAGGAGCAGCAGCCGCCTCATCGCGTGATGATGGCACGGCACGGCGCGCGAGCGCGACCGGCACCACAAGCGCGACGAGCGCGACGAGATCGGTGTGATCGGCGACGAGCTGAACGCGGCCGAGCGCGGGCGCACCGTCACCGGAGAGCAGCGCACGCACCGCGTGCACCGGCCATTGCAGTGCGGCAAGGCCAACCCGGTACAGCTCGCCGGCAGGCGCCCACGTCTTCACCGCCGTAAACGCGACGGCGGTCGCCAGCGCCGCGGCGAAGATCGTCGCCATGCCACGGCGGATGCCGGCGTACTCCGCGACTGCCGCGAGCAGCAGTGGGAAGAACACCAGGCCCGCGAAGTCGGAGAGCTTGCCGGTGATCGCGCCGGGCG
>DATDCH010000050.1:0-16642 GCA_036524455.1 Kofleriaceae bacterium
CTTGATGGTGTAGAGCGCTTGCATGCGCTGCGGGCCGATCGGGATGGCGGCGTACTCCACGCGTGCACGCGCGCGCCCGCGCTTGAACATGAACTCGCGTAGACCATCGCGGGTCGCGGCGACCTCGTCGGCACGAAACTCGACGTCCTGCACGGTGGTCGCGCACTTGTCTTTGTCGGTCGGCAGCGCGATCTGGCTCTTCTGTAACTTGCGCGCGAGCTCGCCGAGCAGCTCGGCGCACAGCGCTGCATCGGGTTGGGTGCCACCGTCGAGCTGGATCACGATCCGCGTCAGCAGCGTTGGCGCACCCTCGTCGATCGTGAATCGCACGTAGAGATCGTCGCTCTCGTCGACGCCTAGCAGTGCGGCAGTCAGCGCGGCGTTATCGAGACCCCCGGGACGCGGGCTCGCGCTCGTGCCGACGCGCGCCTCGGGATAGCCGGCACGCCGGTAGGCTTCCTTGATCCGCTCTTGATCCGCGATCAGCTCGGCCGACGTTGCCGATGCAACGGTGCCAAGGAACGCGCCGCCGATGGTGCCGGCCTTGGTGCCGACCAGGCCGCGCAGCTGGTTATCCGACAGCTCAGTGTTACCGACAAACTCGACGGCTTCGACCCGCCGGCGCCTACCGGTGTCGAGGCGAAACACGACCTTGTCGAAGTGCACGCCGGCGTCGTTCGTGCCGGGCCGCGGCTCGATATCCCGGCGCTCGCGCGACCACGTCACGCGTGCGTCGAAGAACCCGCGTGTCTGCAGATACGTCGTGATCGCCTTCGCAGACTCCGCGGTCTCGACGTCGTCGGCGCTGCCAGCCTCGTTGAACGTGAGCTGCTTGCGCAGTGCCTCGTCGCTGATCACGTCGGGGTCGAAGCCTTCGAAATCGACGTCGACGCGCCTGCGCTGCTCGATCGTGAGCACCGGATTGACCTTCTTTTCGCCGCGGCGCTGAAACGACGCGCGCAGATCGCTCGACGTGATGCGGACGCCGGGAAAGCCGGCCGTGTGAAACTTCTCGCGCACGGTCAGCAGATCCTTCTGGAACTGCTCGCGTGTGAACCGCGCTTCGCCGAAGCACAGCACGCTCAGCATGCATTTCTCGTGTTCGAAGACCTTCTTGATCTCGTCCTCCGGGACCGCGAGCGTGTAGACGACGTTAGTCGCCGTATCCACGCAGCGACCCTTGCGCCGCTCGAAGCCTGGTGGACATGCAATCACCACTTCGCCGAGCTTGAAGTCATCGCCGAGGTCGACGGTAATGTTCACTGTCGCGCTCGACCGCTCGAGCGCCGCGTAGGCATTGACCTTGGCGTCGAAGTAACCCTCGTCATGGAGGAACTCTTCGATGCGCCGGGTTTCTTCGAGGATCGCGCACTGGCGGCGAATCGGCTCCGAGGGCAAATACGCGCCGGCGCGCATGCCCAAGCGCCGTCGCACGTCGTCTTCGAGCAGCTTGTCGATGATCGACTGATCGATATCGATATTGACGCGGCGGACGAGCGGCAGTGGCGCGAGGTAGAGCACGAGCTTCGCGCCGTTCGGTAGATCGATCGTGTCGTGGCGGTCGAGCTGATAGCCGAACCGAGCGGTCAACGCGGCGAGCTGTGGCAGCGTCGCGATCGATAGCGACGTGCGCAGCTGCTGCAGCGTCGGCTCGAGCAACGCGTGCACGACGTCGCGCCGATCGACGAGATTGCCAGCGATCTCGAACTCGCTCCACGGGATCGGTGTCGCGAGCTCGAGCTCGCTCGCGCCGACCACGCCATCGATCAGCGCGCCCGGGGTCAGATCGAGCGGCGCGCAGGTCGCCGCCGTCGCGATCGTCGGCGTCGCCACAGCCGCTTCGTCCGGGGTTGTCGGCACGGCCGGGGCTGGAATCGGCGCGGGCACGGGGGCGGGTGCGGCGGGCGGCACCGCGCCTTCCTGCTCGGGCTTGACGGGCGTCGACGGCGCGGGGCCTTGCGCGAGTGCAGAGCCCGCGAGCGCGACGATGAGCGTCGTGATCAGCGCAGCGTTCACGGGATGAACAGTCGGTAGACTACCTTGGCGTGAAGGTCGTCGATATCGAGCTCGGAGGGATCGTTGTAGTACTTGCTTAGATAACCGGCCTGGGCCGACACGTTGTCGTTCGTGATGATCCGCCATGGCAACCGCCGCTGCAGCCAGCGGCCAGGGTGGTACGGCGTTCTCAGCTCGCCGCGCAAATTACCGGTGCTGCCGCGCACTGTCTGCTCGTAGCGACCGACGAGCGTGATGTTCTCCCCTAAGGTGCGTGCGCCGTAGATGCCGATCGAGCCAAAGCCGACCTCGAAGCGCAGCACGTCGAGTCCGGTGAACCGGGTCAGCGAGCTGCCGAGCAGGCTCGACACCCAGTCGCCGGCGAGGTCCTTGACGAGCTGATCGCCGACACCGCCGCTCGGGTTCGTCGACGGATCGATGCGCGTCGGGTCCGACCCCGGCGTGGTGTCGCCGAGCGAGCGGCGAAACTGCTCGGGGGTCCGGCCAAGCAGCAGGAGGTTCAGCGTTTGCGACTTGTCATAACCGGTCGACGTGCGCAGGTCCCACAACGGCAGCTCGAGGGTGCCGGTGATCGAAAGCGAGATCGTGTGCGACTGGCCGGAGAGGTCGACGTAGTCCGGGGCGTCGCTCGTGATATCGAGCGATGGGTTCGTCGCCTTGTCATTCTCGGCGAAGTCGATCGATCCACCGGTGCGCATGAAGCGAGCGCGCACGCCCTGCATCTTGAACTCACCGGCGAGGACGCGGATCGCGCCCGACATACGAGGTTCCTTCGGGCTGCCGCTGATGCGCAGGCGCGGCCCGCCTAGATCGATCTTCGCGATGTTGTTGTCGACGGCGAACTTGCGAACCTCGAGATCGAGGTCGAGGTCGGCGTTGCCGATCGACGGATACTCGTCCCAGAACGGTTTCGCGGGAGCCACGATGTCGGGCGCAGGCCGGATCACCTCGGTGAGCAGGAAGTTCTTCCTGTACGCACCGTTGACGATCGCGACGCTGCCGCTGGCTTGCCACGCGGCATCGGCACGAGGCAGTCGCAACACCATGTTGCTTGCAGATAGGTTGAGATCGAGCACGCCCGGTTTGCGATACGGAATGTTCTCGGCATCGAGCGACACGTCGGCATGATCGAGCTTGCCGTCGGAGAGGACGACGTTGCCGCGTACGTTGAGTAGCCGACCTTCGTTGTCGATCGTCGCGCTGATCGGGTTGTCGGTGAACTCGAGCGTGTAGCGCCGGTGCGAGCCGACTTCTTCGGTCGTGATCTCGACGCTGCCGCCGAGCAGTGCAATTTCACGGCGCACGCCGCGCGGGAAGATCGACAGCGGCTGGGCGCGCGTGCCTTCCTCGGGATCGAACGTCAGCGTCGCGTCGACCTTCGGCAGCGCGCCTTTGCCGCTCAGCGTCGCGTCGATGCGTGCGAGGCCACTGCCTTGGGCGAGCGCATTGGGCGCGATCGCCGACAACATCTTGCCCGCGATCTTGCCCGAGATCGCGACGCCCCACGTTGCGGGCTTGAGCCCGCTGAGCGCGATCGAGCCGGCGACCTCGAGCTCGCCTTGCTCGTCCTTGCGCTCGTCTTTGACATTGATCGTGAAGCTGCCGAAGCCGACCGTGCCGTTCCGGATCTTGATCTGTGCGCCCGCGAGCTGTTGCGGTTGGCCTTCCACCATGACCGTGCGCGGGCCGAGGATCTGCAGCACGGACTCGCCGCCGGGGAGCCGGAGCGAAACCTGGTCCTTGACGTCGAGCGAGGCCTCGTACGTGGGCTTCTCGAACGTCCCGCCGACCTTTGCATTGAGCTCGAGCGTGCCCGAGATGTCCTCGAGCTGATTCTCGAACAGCGGCGCGAGCCGGCGTAGGTCGAGCGAATGGCCAAGCGCGCTGATCTGCATCTGCGTCGTCGTCGCGCCGCCCGAGATCTCGACGATGCCGGCCGGCGTGACGAGCCGCGCTGGGCAGGGCTCTCGGCGGGTCTGCACGGTGTAGTTGCGGCACGCAAGCTCGAGCGTCGATCGCGTCAACCGCAGCGACAGCACCTTCTTGTCACGCTCGTTGCGCGGCACCATCTCGAACCGAATCGGCATGCGGCGGCCGTCGCGCGTGCGGTGGTTGACGATCGCCTCGACCTCGGTGAGCTCGACCCACGCTTCGGGCTCCGACGGTCGGCCGCCGAGCGGTTTCAGCTCGGTGCGCACGGTGACGGTGCCGGTTGCCCAGGCCTGCAGCTCCTCGGTGAAGCCGAGCTTCTTCGTGATATCGACGAACGGGCCGACCTCGATACGGCGGCCGTACAGCACGAGGTCGACGGGGTGGGGCGCCACGGTGCCGATGATCGCGTCGAGGTTGAGCGCGCCCGCCATCAGCTGCCCATAGATGCGCACGGCATCGACATTGCCGAACGTCGTCGGGATCACGTAGAGCTGCGTGTCGCCGATGTACGCGCCGCCGATCCACGCGCGGGTCAGGTTGATCGTGCTGCCGACATCGACCGACGGCGCGTTCGCGCTGCCGCCGAGGTGGAGCGTCGTCGAGATCAGCCCGCCCATCGTGCCCTTGCCGATGAACGGCTCCAGCACGGTGAGCGGGATGTCGTCGAGCGCGATCGTACCGCCGAGCCGGCGCGCGAGGGTGACGCGACCCGAGCGCTGCGCGGGCACGTCGGCGATCAGCGTGCCGAGCTTGCCGCCGAGATCGCGGGTCGCTTCGACGAGCGCGCAGAACCCGCCGCGCTTGGCGGCGTCGTCGCATTGCGCGATGTCGTCGGGGTCGAGCCGCGTGGTCAGCCACGACGGGATCGACTTCAGGAAGTTCTGGTTCACGCGGATCGCGACGCGCGAGTAGGACTCGCCCATGATGTTGAGCTTCGGTGCGGTCGCGGTCAGCGTCATCGACGCCAGCCAGTCGGGCGCCGACTTGTTGGGATCGATCCGCGTCGGCTCGGTGATCGAGATCTTGACGTTGTCGATCGTGCCCTTGGCTTTGCCCTTGAGCCCGCACAGCTTTGCCGCGTCGACCTTCGTGCCGGTGAGCTCGAGCCGTTGGATCACTTTGACCGCGCTCGCGATGTCGGCGCGAACCGTGCCTGACAAGTTGCCGCCGAGTCCGGTCGTCGACATCTTCGCGTTGAGGATGCCGTCCTTGATCACCGCGTTGTCGACGCGCAACGTGTCGATGCACGGCACGCCGGCGAGCATCACGCGCACGTTGATCGTCGGGTTCTTGATCGGACCGTCGAGCACGATCTCGCCGGGGCCGCCCGCACTCTGCACGAGCGGCGGGAGGCCGAACCGCTCGAGCCACATCGACAGGTCCGGGTAGTCGCCCCTGATGCGGAGGTTGCGGTAGTAGAACTCGCCGTTCTCCTCGAGGTACTCGATCGCACCGTTGATCACCGCGTGACTGCGGCCGGCTTGGAACTCGACATCCTCGATGTTGATCCAGTCGAACGAGTCCTTCGTGAAGATGCGCCCGTTGTAGACGCGGATCGCCTTCTCCTCGGGCGTGCGGCCGAGCGCGAGATCGAAGTTCTCGAGCGCGAAGCCTTCGATCACGTCGCCGCGCACGCGCAGCTGGCCCGACAGGAACTTGCCGACACTCGATACCGCTCTCGGCGGCAAGAACCTGCCGATGTCGATCGGCTTGATGATGTCGATGTCGGCGACCGAGTAGAGCGGCTTGAGACCGAACGTCGCCGACACCATGACCTCGCCCGGCTCCTTGCCGCCGCGGATCAGCGCCGTCGTCTTTTGGATCTGGCCCTGCTCGTTGACCAGATCGATGTGGCCGTCGACCTCGGCGAGCGTGAGCCGAAGCGGCTCTTCTTTCGCGGATAGCGGGATGTCGAAGTCGAGGCCCGCGAGATCGAGCTGCACCTTCGGCATCGCGATGAACGGCCCCGACAGCTTGATCGTGCCGTGCAGGTTGTCGCCGCCGAGCTGCGGGTTGATGCACGAGCGCAGTGTCGGACCGAAGTTCTTGACCGCGAGCGAGAGGTCCCACTTGCCGTCGTACGGACGGTCCCACCACTCGAGCAACTTGCCGGTCAGGTGCAGATCGGCACCGTCCTTCGGATTGCCCGCGATGCCGTTCACCTTGCACGGAATCGTGTGCGCGGTGATGTCCATCTCGAGGTTGTTCGCGACGTAGTCTTTCTTGGCCCATTGATCGGGCAGCTGCGCGAGCCGGTTGATCTTGATCTGCGAGAGCTCGACCTCGTAACGCGCTTTGCGACCGGCGGCCCACGCCGCCTTGATCCCACCCGGCATCACGAACGTCTCGCGTTTGCCCTCGTCGAAGATGCGCAGCCTGCTGTGCTTGCCGGCGAGCGCGAGCCGCACGTAGAACTTCGGCACGAGCGGATCGGTCGCGTTCATGTGGAGGTACGTCTCCGGATCGCCGGTCGGCGTCAGGTCGACATCGACGTCCTCGATGTGGCCCGCCATCGCGTAGCCGATCTTGCCGTTGGCGGCTGCGTACTGGCCGAACTGCAGGGTGACGTCGACGTCGGTGATCTTGATGTCCCGCAGGTCGAACTTCGGCGCCGCGCCCTCGGCGTAGATGCCGGCGCGGAAGCCCGCCTTCATGCGCGGGTAAAACGCCGTGATGACGCTCACGATCGTGCGGTCGTACGCGTGGAGCGGATAGGGCTCGCGGGTCTGCTCGAGCAGGACCTTTCCGCCGTGGACGACAACCTTGCGGAAGACCAGGTCGTGGTTGCCGAACAGCGCGGCGTGGACATCGATTTCGGCGTCGATGCGCGGGGCATCGACCAACAGCTTGCGCGGCTTGCGCTTCGAAGTTGGGTCCGGATCGGGTCTGTGGTCGAGCGTACAGTCTTCGTTGGGGTCGCCCAGACGGCCCTCGTCGAGCGCACCGAGGTCCGTCGACAGAGCGCAGTCGTCCCACACTTTTACGTCGTAGACCGTGAGCGGGACCCAACCTCCGGTGACGAGCGTCTTGATCGCTTTTGGCTGCCACTCGATGGCGCCGATCGAGATCCGGCCGCGCATCCGCTTGTTGAGCATCGTCGCGAGGTTGTCCCCGAGATCGGCGCCCTCCCACTCGACGCGCAGGTACGCGTACGCCGTGCCCAATAGCAAGAGCACCGCGAGGCCGATGACCGCGAGCCACCGGCCCTTGCGTCGACGGGACCGCACCGTGCTCCGGACGCTACCACGACCGTTGGTGTTCAACGTTTTTTGGGCTCGGCGAGATTCGCACGCAGTGTTGCGGGGCCGTGCACTTCTCGATGGCAATCGAAAGACCGCCGCCTATACTGGGAAGTAAGGACCGAAAGCGAGGGAATCGAGATGTCTGTCGATACGCCGCCCGAGCCCGAACGAGTACCGGACGCCATGCCCGTCCTCCGACGCGAAGCCCTGCTGCCGAACGAGCGCAGCCGAGGCCTCGGTACAGTCGCCGTCGTCTGCACGATGGCCGGCGTTGCGTCAGGGCTCGCACTTGCGACCACGCTGATGGCGATGCAAGTCGCCGACTCGATGACCGTGCGGACGTGTCCGTACCGGGTGGTCGCGTCGGACGTGCAGGCCGTCGACTACGCTCCCGACCATGGGTTCCTCGGCATTCGCTACGTGTTCCGCGATGGAGTCGCGGAGATCGATAGCGTGCTGCCCGGAACGCCGGCCGAAGCGATCCAGCTGCGCCCAGGCGATCATGTCGTATCGATCGATGGCGCGCCGATTCGCGCAGCCAGCGACCTGCAGGAGCGCATCTATGGCTCGCGTCCCGGCACGCAGCCGACGTTGACGATCGAGCGCAATGGCGACGTTCGCAACGTCATCCCGACGCTGGCCGCATGGCCGAGCTCGGGCATGGTCAATTACTGATCAAGGACAGTAGCTCGCCGGCGCGCCCTCTTTGAGGAGCACGCACGTCGACACGGTCTGCTCGTCGTTCTCCACCGAGATGACGAGCTGGTCGTTGTCCGTGGCCGCAACGCTGGGCGTCGGACCGATGCTGCCGTTCGGGTTGACCGCCTGGATCACACCCATGCCGCGGCTACGGTTATAGACGTACGCGACGCCGCCGACGTAGCTCACCGTCGGTGGGTACTCGAACGAGGCGCTCGTGATCGCGCCCTGTCCGTCGACCGTCACGGTGAAGGTCATCAGCGCCGGATCCGGCGGCGGAATCGGAATCGACGGAGTGACACACCCCGCAAGTCCGAGCAGCGCTATGAGGGCAAGACGACGCATTTCGAGTGAGTGGCGCAGATCGCCGGGATCCATCAACAGCAAGGCCCGGTCCAGATGAGCCTACAGGATTTAAGGCACTTACTAAAACGTCCCGCCAACGTGGTTGGCAGAACGTGGATTCTATTGGCTCCGCGAGTCAGCCCACCGATCGGATGTACGATGGCCGGGTGCGGGGCCTCCTCCTGCTTGCGTTACTCGCGGGCTGCGACGTGACCCTGTCCGCGATGGACAACATCTACTCGCGCGGCGCCGACCATCCGGTGCTGTGCGCGATCAGTGTCGACAACAAGAACGCGGTGAGCGCCGACGCGATCGCGGCCGGGCTCGATCGCGCGCAGGTCGAAGAGGTCGTGATCCATCTCTACACGCACAAGCCCGCCGGCACGGTCGACGAGAGCACGATCGAGCAGGTGCTTGCGGCCGCCGCCGATCGCGGCATGCCGTTCGTCACGTATCGCGAGCTCGCCGAAGGCACCGCCACGCATGGGCTCGCGTTCAGCTTCGACGATCATGATCTCGACGGCTGGCACCCGCTGCGTGAGCTGTTCGATCTCTATGGGGCCAAGGTCACGTTCTTCATCAGCGCGTACGAAGGCTTTAGTGACGTCGGCAAGGCTAAGCTTCGTGACCTGCACGCGGATGGTCACTCCATCGACTACCACTCGACGAACCACAAGGACGCGGAAGCGTACGCGGCCGAGTTTGGCGTCGACCGCTACGTCGCCGACGAGATCGTGCCCGCGCTCGAGCTCATGCGCGCCGACGGTTTCGATCCGAAGGTGTTCGCGTACCCATTTGGTTCGCGCACGGCCGAGACCGATACGGCGGTGCTCGAGCACTTCCCGCTGCTCCGCGCGAGCCACTTCAACTGTCCGCATTGACGCATGCGCTTTGATCGACTGATCGTGCTCGTCGCCGTGCTCGCGAGCGCGCGCGATGTCGCCGCCGACGACGGCGACGACAAGAGCGGCGACCAGAGCAAGGCCGACGACGAGGACGAACCCGCCGCATCGGTGGTGTCGACGAAACTCGAGCGCCGCGAGCTCGAGCGTCGCCCGCACCTGCGCGCGAGCGATCTGTTGCGCCACGTGCCCGGGCTCGCCGCGCTCGCCCACGGTGGCCACGCGCCGCAGCTGTTGGTGCGCGGTTTCAACGCCGGGCAGGGCGCCGAGGTTGGCGTCGTCGTCGACGGCGTGCCGATCAACATCGGCAGTCACGCGTTCGCGCACGGCTACGCCGAAACGCACTTCTTGATCGCAGACACGATCGATTCGATCGCGCTCTACGAAGGTGCGTACGCGCCGCGCTATGGCTCGTACTCGGTCGCGGGCACGCTCGACATGAAAACGATCGACAAGGTCCCGAGCGGCACTGCGGCGGTGCGGATCTCGTCGGGCACCGAGCTCACGGCGCCGCTGCTGCGCTCGCGCCTGCGCCGATTGCGTTACCGCCTGGTCGGCATGTTCAGCCCCGAGCTCGAGCGCGGCAGCGCGCTGCTCGCCGCCGAAGTCGGTATCGACGATGGCCCGTACGTGCATCCGCAGCGATTCCGGCGCGGCGTGGTGCTCGGCAAATGGAAGCGGCCGGTCGGCAGTGGCACGCTGTCGACCGCGATCCAGTTCTACTCGGGCCGCTGGTTCGACTCCGGTTTTCTATCCCGCGCAGCGATCGAGGCCGGGCGCCTGACGCCGTACTCCGCGGCTGATCCAACGCAAGGCGGCACCGCCCAGCGTGCGAGCGCGAGCATTGGCTACGAGGTCACCGACGCGAAGCAACGCACGTGGCACTTCTCGTTTTACGTCGTCGATTCCAACCTGCGCCTCTACACGAACCCGACGCTGTTCGTGCGCGACGCGCTCTACGGCGACGAGATCGAGTACGACGACCGCCGCATCTATTACGGCATCGATGCGTTCTATCGCCGCCCGCATCGCTTCGGTCCGCTGCACGGGCGCGTGCGGCTCGGCGTGCAAGCGCGCGCGGATCATGCCGACCTCACCACGTGGCACGACGCGCGCCGGCTTCGGCGTCCCGATTGTTTCGAGGCGACGAATCCGTGCACGGATATGTCGGTGCAGACCGCGACGTCGTCGGTCTACATCGAAGAGCTGCTGCGCTACGGCAAGTACGTGCGCCTGATCGCCGGCGCGCGCCTCGATCAGGAGACGTGGAACGTCGACGATCGCGACGCCGACACGATGCTCGGGCCGACGTCGCTCGGCGGCACCGGCGCGCGCGCACGCATTGGCCCCAAGGGCGGCATGTTCATCGGCAACGGCGCAGTCGAGCTCGCGCTGCTCGCCGGCGCCGGTTCGCACTCTACCGACGCCCGCGCGTCGAGCGAGCGCAGCGGCTACGGCGCGTTCATCCGCACGTACAACGGCGAAGCGGGCGTGCGCGTGGCGCCGACCGAGTCTGCCGTGGCGGCGTTCGCGATGTGGTGGTCGTCCGTCGAGGAGAACCAGGTCTGGGTACCGAGCACCGGCAGCTCGTATCGCGCGGACGACGCCGAGCGCGCCGGCATGGACGCGCGGTTCGCGGTTGCACCGACGAGCTGGTTTACCACCGACGTCTCGTTCTCGATCGCACGCGGTCACTCCACCCCCGAGCACGACCGCCCGATCAAACCGCTGCCGCTCGCGCCCCGCTTCATGGCCCATGCCGGTGCGGCCGTCCATCGCGACACCGGCTTTGCGTCGCTGCGCGTGCGCGCGCTCGGCCCACGTAATACCGGCAGCCCCGGACTCACCGCCGAGGGTCACACCGTTGTCGACATCATCGCGAGTCAACGCTGGCGCGACTTCGAGGTCGGCTTCACCGTCGAGAACTTGTTCGACGCACGCTGGTACGAGCAACAGCTCGCAAGCGATGTGCGCACGTCACGACGCGTCGACATCACGCGCGACGTGCTGGTCACGGCGGGCGTGCCGCTGACGGCGCTCGTCACGCTCGGCTACGTGCCGCGCTGAATAGCCGCGGCTCGCGAATCCCGCACAGCTCGTCAGCCGCGTTCGGCGCCGCAGGACGTGCTCCAGATCCAACGCCAAAACGCAAAACCGGCCCGGAGATCAGATTCGGGTCCGCAACCGAAATCTTTGGTGGCGTTCTTGGCTCCCTGGCGGTTTTGGCGTTCCATCTGGGGGGCGTGTGTCGCCGATCGTGCCGGCCATTGCGGCGAATGGCGCCGGGCCTGCGATAGATCTCGATCCGGTTTCGGCAGCGCGTGGTCCGCGAGCTCAGGGCGTACGCTTGACGGTCGTCGGGAACATGATCGACACGCCGGCACCGAAGAACAGGTGGTGCAGGAAGCGGTTGTCGTCATCACCGGTCGCGTCGTTCTTGCCGACGAAGCGGTCCGCGTTGTAGTCGGCGCCCGACGGATTGTCGCTGAACGCGTAGTCGCGCACCGTGAGGTCGAGCGCGAGGAAGTCGTTCAGGAACACGTGAACGCCGCCCGCGAGGTACAGACCGACGCGCTGGCCGTTGTTGAGCGGGTCGTCGTTGTTCGGGTTGTTGTCGGGCGGAATCGTCTCGCCGGGCATCGTGCCGGGGCGCGGCTTGCCTGGATTCGGGTCGTCGCACACGTTCGGCGGGCAGTCGCTCTTGAGCTGCGCGAACGACACGCCGGCCTGGAAATAGAAGTCGAACGCGACGTACGCCTGGCTGAACGCAGCGAGCTTGCCGTACCACGGTGTGATGCTGATGTAGCCCGCGCCGTGTACCGGCATCGTGTTGAGCCGCGAGGTGAACTCCTCTTGGCTCGGCTCACGCGTCGCATCCATCGCCGACTCCTCGAGCGTGGGCACGATGCGATCGGTGAGCTTGGTGTTGAACTGCGTCGAGCCGATGCCGACGGCACCGATCGAGAGCATGTCGCTGATGTGGTACTCGAGCTTGAGACCGCCACCGACGATGTGCTGGAACTCGGGGTTGATCGTCGACTCGAAGCTCGGCGTCACCTCGAAGCGGCCGCTGACGAGCAGACGGCGATGGCGCACGGCCTTGTCGGTGCGCAGCGAGCTGTAACGGCGACCGGTGGTCGCGCTGGCGCTCGTGCTCGTGGCCGGCTTGGCCTCGTCGGCGTGAGCGGTTTCGATGTTCGCCGGGAATCCGATCGATGCCACGCTGACGAGCGCGGCCAGAAGAAGCTTGTTGCTCATGACTGGTCTCCTCTCAGCGGAACGTCGTGTACTCGAAGGAAGTGGGCAGCCAGAAGCTGACGCCGATTTGGAACATGATGTTGTTGATGAACGCGCTGTCGGCGTTCTCCTTGGCGTCGGCCGCGGTGGTATTCATCGTCGGCGAGCGATCGGTCGGCTCGAACTTGTCGATGAACAGGTAGTCGCGAATACCGAGGTTGATCGTCAGCCACTTCGCGAGGAAGAAGCGCATGTTCGCGCCCACGTTCGGCTGGATGAGGATGTTCGTGAAGCCGGGGAACTTGGTGTCGCGCGGAATCACCTCGCTCTGGCCTGCGCCAATGCCTGCGGTGAACGCGACCTCCCAGGCGACGAGCCGTTTATCGAACACGGCGAATTTGCCGTAGACCGGCACGTAGTGGAAGTTGAGGGCGCTCGACCAGTTGTACTGGTTGACCGTCGGCAGACGGCGCGCTTGGCGAGCCACGAGGTCGAACGGCTCGCCGAACGAGTGCACGTAGTACTGGGCCTCGACGCCGATGGCGAGCACGTCGGTCATCCAGTACGCGAACTCACCACCGATCGTGTAGTGAGTGATCATGTTGTCGTTCATCGATACTGCGGTGAACGGCGTCAGCTCGGTTCGGCGCAGCTTCAAGAACGGCTTGCGTACGACGACGAGGATGTCCTTCCACGACAGCGGCGTCTTCTTGACGGGCCCGGTCTTCACCGCGGTGACCTGTTCGGTCGCCTGCAGGTCCGCTTCGAGAGAGCCTGCCGGCTTCTCTGCGGGCTCCTCCATATCGATCGTGCCGTCGTCTTTCTTCGGCTCGTCGATCTCGATGCCGTCGTCGCCGGCAGGAGCAGGCGCGGCGGGCGCGGGCTTTTTGTCGTCTTTCTTGGGCTGAGCGACGGCGCCATGTGAATGCGCCATCGCTAGACCAAGTACGACGACCAATACGGACCGTGCTTTACCCCTGATGGTGAGCATTGGTATCGGCTTCATAACACGGGCCTTTTTCCCATCTCAAGCAAACTACCTAGGTTTGCTTCGTATGGAGACACATTCGTCCCAAGGCGATTGCGCTCAGGCGGCTTCGCTGGTATCGGCGCGTTCGTAGAGCTGGTCAACAAAGGCTTTGTGATCGAACGGGCGCAGATCCGTTATTTTTTCGCCAAGCCCGACGAACCTGACAGGAACTTTGAGCTCGTCACTGATGCCGAGCACGACGCCGCCCTTGGACGTGCCGTCGAGCTTGGTCAGCACGATGCCCGAGATCTCCATGTCGGCCTTGAAGGTTTTTGCTTGGGAGATCGCGTTCTGACCTGTTGTGGCGTCGAGGACCATCCAGGTTTCATGCGGCGCGCCGGGGCATGCCTTGTCGGAGACGCGGCGCAGCTTCTTGAGCTCGTCCATCAGGCCCGCGTTGGAATGTAGGCGACCCGCGGTATCGCAGATCACGATGTCGTAGCCCTCGTCGACGCCCTTCTTGATCGCATCGAACACGACGCTCGACGGATCGCCGCCCGCCTTGCCTTTGACGATGTCGACGCTGGCGCGCTTCGCCCACTCCTCGAGCTGCTCGGTCGCGGCCGCGCGGAACGTATCGCCGGCGGCGAGCACGACCTTCTTGCCAGCGTTCTTCCACAGCGAGGCGAGCTTGCCGATCGTCGTGGTCTTGCCGACGCCGTTGACGCCGAGCACGAGCAGCACGAACGGTCTCTTGTCCGGTAGGTCGAATGGCTTCGCGTTGACGGCGAGGATCTCGCGCGACGTCTCGCGGATCTGCTTCCAGATTTTCTCCGGATCCTCGAGCTCGGCCTTCGACAGCCCGCTCTTCACAGACGTGAAGATGCGCTCGGCGGCGCGCGGTCCGATGTCGGCGGAGAACAGCACCTCTTCGACCTCGTCGAGCGTCTCGGCATCGATCTTCTTCTTGCCGAACAGCTTGCCGAGCTTCGCGACGAAGCCGCCGCGCGTCTTCGCGAGGCCCGCTTTGTACGCTGCGGCCGTGGCCTCGTCGGCTTCTGCTGGCTCCTCGCGCTCCTCGACTTCCGGCTCGGGCGCGGGCTCTGGTTTCTTGGCGGTCTTGACCGGTCGCTTGCGGACCGGCGCTTCTGGTTTCTGCTCGAGGCCAAGTCGTGTACGCGCGTCGCTCGGTGCCTGCGCACGGCTCTTGTTCGATGCGCGGCGCAACATCAGCACGACGAAGGTGATCACGAGGATCGCGATCCCGAGCTGGATCAGCTCTGTCTGCATCGAGCGCTGTATACCGTATTAGCGGCGGGCTGCGCGCTCGTGGATGGCGCGGTCGACGCGCTCCGACGCCTGCGGCAGCACGGTCTCGGCGGCAAGCCGCGGCGAGAAGTAGATTTCCTCGACGAAGTCCGTGAGATCCGCGAGGGCGGGAGACGGCCGCTTGCTGCGCACGTGATCGACGATCTGACGAGGTGACCAGATGCCCCACAGCCGCGACTCCGGAAGCACCGGCTCGGCGGCCCGGCGGTAGAGCTGGAACACGCGCTCGCGCACGGGCACCAGGTCGACGCGGACGCCGCGCAGCTCGCCGCGATGTGGAATCGTGACGACGAACTTCTCGGTAACGTAGCCGGGCGCCGCGACCTCGGCGCGATGCTCGCCGAACGTGAGCTTGTCGATCGTGAAACTGCCGTCGGCGCCGGTGCGGATCGAGCGCTCGGCATCGGCCATCACGAGCATGACCACCGCATCGGGGACGGGACGGCCGCGCACGGTGTCGCGCACGACGCCCGAGAAGCCGTCGTCGCTCGGGCGGCGCAGCGTCGCGACCACGCCGGGCTTGGCGACGACGAGCCCGCCGACCTGCTGCTCGATCTCGCCTTCCTCGCTCGGTACCTCGGCGGGTGGTGCGGGGCGCCGCAGTCGGCGCCACGGCTTGTTGCGCGCGGCGAAGAAACCGCCGGCGGCGACGGCCGTAAACAGGAACGCCGCGATCGTGTACGAGACCGGCACCGGCTGGGGCTGCGCGATGCGCACGATCTCGGGGTTCGAGCGGCTCGACTTGAAGAACGCCTTGCCGGGTTCGGCCTGCACCTGCACGCCGAACTGGCCCTGGCCGATGATCTCGGCCTCGACCTCGAAGCGATAGTTGCCTTGCTCGGTGGTCGCACCTTGCGCGAGCCGGCGATCGCCCGACACCAGCGTGACTGCGGCGCGCGCGACCGGGCGTTGATCGTCGTCGACGACTTTGCCGGTGACGACGAGGTCGTCCTCGAACGCGAGCTTTGTCGACGACAGGTTCATCGTCGTGGTGGTGTTCGACTCGAGCGTGATCGTGACGGTCGAGAGCGCGCCTTGCCGGGTGTCATCGCCGGGGAACAACGCGCGGAGGCGGTGCACGCCGGCGCCGCCGACATCTTTGCGGGTGAGCAAGAGCTCGACGCCGCTCTCGACATTGCGCAGCGGGATCAGCGCGTCGTTGTCGATCGAGCCGATCTCGAGCTGGATCGGGATCCGGACCTGGCCTTCATCTTCGATACTCGCCGACACGACGAGCTTCGCGCCCGCGGGGTCGTCTGCAATCTTCGCGATCGCGAGCTGGATCTGCGCCTTCGCCGGATCGGTCTTCACCGTCAGAGGTGCGGCTTTCTCGAGCCGCGGATCGCCGGGGTATGCGAGCGTGACCTCTTGCTGGCCCTCCTGTTCGGCGGGCACCAGGATGCTGAACGAGCCGTCGGGGCCGGTCACGCCGGTCTCGGTGACGCCGCCGATCGTGACCGACACGCGCTCGCCCGGGATGCCATCACCGGTCAGCTTGTCGTGGAGCTTGCCGGTGACCTCGACCATACCGCCGTCGGCCTTCTTGACCTTGCCGAGCGACAGCTGGGTCTGGGCGCGGATCTCGACCGTGGGACCGGCTTCGGCGACGCCGATCGCGAGCACCAACAGCACGAGCCACCGCACACCGTGGTGATAGCACGGCAAACCGCTGATCCCGCTGGTCCTCGACGGTGCACGTGCAAAATGAATTCTACCCAGCGCGGTCAGCCGTGATAGCACGTGCCTGATGTCATAGGGCCCTGGCACCTTGCGGGCGCCACGGGGAGCAAAGGCCCGGGGACACGGAGTTTCATGCGCATCAAGCGAGTCGAGATCATCGGCTTCAAGTCGTTCTGCGACCGGGCCGTCGTCAACATCAGCGAGCAGATCACGGGCGTGGTCGGTCCGAACGGGTGTGGCAAGTCGAACATCGTGGATGCGATCCGCTGGTGCATGGGCGAGCAGAGCGC
>DATDCH010000051.1:0-2973 GCA_036524455.1 Kofleriaceae bacterium
AGCTGCGCGTACGCGCGCTCGTCGACGAATTGCAGAGCGAGCGCGACGCCATCGTCTCGCACGGTACGCGCCTGCGCGAAGCGATCGGCGGCGCGCACGAGAATTTCAGCATCGACGTCGAAGGCGTCGCGAGCCGCATCGACACCACGCTCACGGAGTCGACCGAGCGCATCAATGCCTCGCTCGTGGAATCGAGCTCGCGCATCACCGAGAATTTCATCTCGCACGCCGAGACCGCACGCACGCAAGTCGGCGACGCCGTCAACGTCGTCCTCGAAACCTTCAACGGCCGCAGCGGGGAGCTCGCCGAGCGCCTCGCACAGGTCGGCATTGAGGTCGCGAACGCACTCGACTCGCGCTCCGCACGCCTCACCGAAAGCATGAATTCGTCCGTCGAGAAGGTCACCGAGAACATGACCGGTTCGATGGAGCGCGTGACCGATGCGATCTCCGCCAAGGGCCGGGAAGTGCACGACCTGCTCTCGGAACGTCTCACCGCCGCCGAAGACGGCATCGCGCGCCAGGGCAACGAGGTCGCCGACCGCGTCGCCACGGAAAGCGCCGCGCTCGCCCGCCGCTTCGCCGAGGGGATGCAGAACTTCGACGACACGATCAAGGTGCACGGCTCGGCGCTCGTCGAGCAGGTCACGCAGTCGATCGGCGTGATCGGCGAAAATACCCGTACCGCGCTCACCGGCCTCGACGACCGCACCGCAGTCCGCATGCGCGAGACCACGGAAGCGATCGACAGCCGTATCGCCCGCATCGAGCAGACGATCGATGCGCGCACGCAGCTGCTCAATGAAACGCTCGCGAGCCGAACGCTGGAGCTCGCGCGCACCATCTCCGACGGCGCCAAGGTCGCCGGCGAAGCCGTCGACAAGACGGTGGCCGGCATGGGCGAGTACTTCGCGCACAAGGCGCAGGAGATCGCGGTCACGATCACCGACCGCGCCGAGGCCGTCGATCAGACGCTCGGCAAGCGCGCACTCGAAATGACCGAGACCCTCGACAGCCGCATCCAGCGCTTCGAGGACCAGGTCACGAACCGCCTCGTCGGCATCACCGAGAGCATCGAGACGCGCGGCGTGACGCTCGCCGACCTGCTCGTCAGCAAGCTCGACGCCGCATCGGGCAACCTTGTGAGCAAGGTGACCGATGTCTCCGGTTCGCTCGTCACGCATCTCGATGAGACTTCGAACTCGCTTGTCAGCAAAATCGGCCAGGTTTCGACGAGCCTGCGTCAGGAAGCGGCCGACGTCGAACGCACCCTCACCCAGCTCGGCGACGAGATGACCAAGACCCTCGTCGAGCGCACCGGCGAGGCGGTTAGGGGCTTCGCCGAGCAGACGCACCAGATTGCCGCGACGCACGACTCGCTGCGCGAGAACGTGGTCGGCTCGCTCGACAAGCTCATCGAATCGAACCGCCTGTTCAAGCAGCTTCTGCAGAGCGTCACCGAAAGCCTCGAGCCGCTCGAGAACGCGGTCGCCAAGCGCGTCGGCAGCCTCCAGGGCTCGCTCGAAACCACGATCACGACGACGCGCAGCACGGTCGACTGGATCGACAACCAGATGAACGAGCTGCGCAATATCGCGGGCAACGTGCTGCGCGATCTCGCCGCCGTCACCCAGCGCTTCGAGGGCCAGGGCCGCTACATCGCCTCGGTCGCCGAGACGCTCAGCGAAACGCATGGCCGCATCGACCAATCGCTTGAAGAACGCCGCGACGCGATCGAGCAGATCATCCGCATGCTCGTCGAGCGCACGTCCGCGATCGAAGAGAACTTCGGCGACCGCTCGCAGCAGATTGCCGAACGCCTCGCCGCCTTCAACCGCCTCCTCCAGGAGTCGCTGACGGCCGCCGAGTCGCGCGCGCACGAGATCGCGCGCCACATCGTGGACTCCACCAACCAGATCTCGCAGACCATCAACAAGCAGCACGAGGTCATCCGCAGCGGCTACTCGGAAGAACGTGGCCGCACATCCACCGCCCTGAAGTCCACCTACGAGGAGGCGATGGGCGAGATGAAGCAGATGTTCACCGAGCTGCAGGACCGCTTCACCGACACCGCACGCGAAGTGCGCGAAGTCGCCGGCGAAGTGCAGAGCTCGCTCGACCAGACGCGCGTGGAGCTGAAGCGCGGCGTGCTCGAACTGCCGCATGAGACGCGCGAGAGCGCGGAAGCCATGCGCCGCGTCGTCTCCGACCAGTTGAAGGCGCTATCCGAACTGAACGAGATCGTCACACGCCACGCTCGCGAGATGGACATCGTCGAGCCTAACCACCGTATGAGCTACCGCGAGGAAGCGGCAGCAGCAGGCGGTGCGCGCTACGTGGAAGCAGCACCCGTGACGGACATCGCGTCCGCCCGCAGCCGTGCCGCCGCCCCGCGCGGCGAGCCGATTGAGTTCCGGCGTGCGCCGCGCCAGGTCGAGGGAGGCCGCCGTCCTGGCCCGGCCGCGCGCAACGAAAACCGCGAGGATGAACGCAACAGCGGCTGGCTGTCCGACATGCTGACCCGCGCCGAAGACTCGCGCCAGGATGTGCCCCCCGAGCAGACGATCGAGTCGCTCGACGCGCTGTCGCTCGACATCGCACGCATGATCGATCATGACGCGGCCATCGAGTTATGGGACCGCCATCAGCGCGGCGAACGCAACATCTTCACCCGCCGGCTCTATACGGCGCAGGGCCAGAAGACTTTCGACGAGATCCGCCGCCGCTATCGCAAGAGCGACGAGTTCCGCGAGACCGTCGACCGCTATATCGACGAATTCGAGCGGCTCCTCGAGCAGGTCTCGCGCGACGACCGCGGACAGGTCCTGTCGAAAACGTATCTCACGTCGGACACGGGCAAGGTCTATACGCTCCTCGCCCACGCGGCGGCGCGCCTGAACTGACGCGCCAACGACTGGATAAGAAAACGGCCGGGCTTGCCCCGGCCGTTTTCATTTAGCGCGCTGCCTAATT
>DATDCH010000052.1:0-11452 GCA_036524455.1 Kofleriaceae bacterium
CTGTCGGGTGGCCAGCAGCAGCGCGTCGCGATCGCGCGAGCGCTCGTCGGTAACGCGCCGATCATCATGGCCGACGAGCCGACCGGCAACCTCGACACCACGACGTCGCACGAGGTGATGCAGATCCTGCAAGGCCTCGGCGATCATGGCATCACCGTCATCCTCGTCACCCACGAAGCCGACATCGCCGCGCACGCGCGCCGCGTGATCACGCTGCGTGATGGGCTGATCGTCGACGACAGGACGCAGGAACCCGTCCGCGCAGGAGCTGCCGCGTGAACATCTTCACTACGTTCAAGCTCGCGCTACGTGCGCTGTGGCGCAACAAGGTGCGCTCGTTCCTGACGATGCTCGGCATCATCTTCGGCATCGGCACCGTGATCGCGATGATCTCGGCCGGCCACGGTGCACGCCAGTCGGTCGCCGACGTGTTCAGCGCGATGGGAACCAATCTGCTCATCGTCAGCAACGGCTCGAGCGCGCAGGGCGGCGTGCGCGGCGGCGCCGGCTCGCAGATGGCGCTGACCTGGGACGACGTCACCGCGCTCGAGAACGGCGAAGTGCCGACGGTGCGCTGGGTGGCACCCGTGCTGCAGACCAAGGTGCAAGTCACCGCCGAGGGTACGAACTGGAACACCACGATCACCGGCACGAAGCCGTCGTTCTTCAAGATCAAGAACTGGGATCCGAAGGACGGCACGCTGTTCGACGATGACGCGGCAGCGACCGGCCCGAAGATCGCGGTGCTCGGAACGACCGTCGTGACGCAGCTGTTCGGCGAGGGCGCGAACCCGATCGGCCAGACGATCAACATCAGCGGCCAGCCGTTCGAGATCGTCGGCGTGCTGCAGCCGAAGGGCCAGTCCGCGATGGGCCAAGATCAGGACGACATTGTCGTGATCCCGCTCAAGTCGTACCTGGCGAAGCTCGACAAAGGCGTCGGCAAGTACATCACGCGAGGCCAGATCTACGTATCGATGGCGACCGAGGACGACATCGCGAGCGGCGAGGCGCAGATCGCGGCGGTGCTGCGGCAGCGCCACAACCTGAGTGGGACCGACGACGATGACTTCCGTATTCGCAACCTCGCCGACATCGCGCTGCGGCGAAAGGAATCGACCGACAAGATCTCGACGCTGCTCGCGGTCGTCGCGATGATGTCGCTCGTCGTCGGCGGCATCGGCGTCATGAACATCATGCTCGTCAGCGTGATCGAGCGGACGCGAGAGATCGGTATTCGTATGGCCGTCGGCGCGAAGCCGCTCGACGTGATGACGCAGTTCCTCGTCGAGGCGATCGTGCTGTCGGCGATCGGCGGCGTGCTCGGTCTCGGCTTTGGCGCGCTGATGGCGAAGGGCATGGCCGGCTACTACGGCTGGAAGTTCATGTTCCCGGCGGAGACGGCGGCGATCGCGTTCGCCGTCGCGGGTGGAGTCGGCGTGACGTTCGGGTTCTACCCGGCGATGCGCGCATCGCAGCTCGATCCGATCCAAGCACTGAGGTACGAGACATGATGTTGCGAGTCCTGTTGTGCACGGCGCTGCTGGCCGTGCCGGCGTATGCCCAACCCGCACAGCCCGCACCGCCTGCGCCTGCTCCTGCCAAGCCGGCACCGGCCGCGGGCGAGCTGACGATGCAGCTGGCTGTCGAGATCGCGATGAAGCAGCAGCCGGTGCTGCGCCAGAGCCGCGCGCAACTCGAGGCGGCTCGTGGCCGTGTCGATCTGGTCGAGGCGTCTCGGCGGCCGCAGATCTCGCTTTCAGCCGGCGTCTCGGCGAGCGGCGGTGGTGGTGCGTTTAATCCAGCTCCGGGCGAGCCGACCCGCGACTTCCTCGATCCGAACGGTGGCGCATCGGTCGGCGCCTCGGCGTCGTGGCGGATCTACGACTTCGGCCAAACCGCGGCGCAGTTGCGCGCGGCTAACTTGAATGCGCAGGCCACCGCGGCCGGTACCACCACGACGAGCCTCGACGTCGTCAGCCGGGTCGAGCTCAGCTTCCTCGAAGCGGTCGCGCGCGCGCGGCTTGTCACGGTCGCCGACGCGACGGTGAAGAGCGAGGAGCAGCACCTCGATCAGGCGAAGCGGTTCGTCGCCGCGCAGGCGAAGGATCCGATCGAGGTCGTGCAGGCGCAGGCGCGTGCCGCCAACGCGAAGGCGTCGCTCGCGCAGGCCCAATCGAATGCAGCGATCGCGCTCGCGAACCTGCGCGCTTCGATCGGTTGGGTCGATCCGAGCCAGAAGATCATCGTCGCGCAGACGTGGCCCGCTTCGCCCGACACGCCGCCGGCGCTGGTCTCGCTCGTCGACATCGCGCGCAAGCAGCGGCCCGAAATCGTGCAGGCCGACCGCGAGATCGCCGCGGCCGAAGCGAACATCGATGCCGCGCGTGCGGGCAAGCGCCCGGTGTTGTCTGCGAGTGCGCGCACCGACTGGTCGCCGCAGACCGGCGACAACCTGCCGCAGCCGGCGTGGAGCGTCGGGGTCAACCTGTCGTGGCTGCTCTACGACGGCGGCCGCACGTCGGCGGATGTGCGCATCGCCCGCGCGAACCGCGAGTCGGCGCTCGCGGAGCGCGACGCTCTGCTCCTCGATTTGACTTCAGAACTGGATGCCACGCGCGCGCAGATCGAAGCGAATCAAGCGGCGACGCAGGCTTCGCAGGAGGCGGTGATCGCCGCGGGCGCCCAGCTCAAGCTCGCCGAGGCACGCTATGCCCAAGGCCTTGGTAGCCAGATCGAGCTGGCCGACGCGCAGACCGCGGTCACCACGGCACAGGGCAACCTGATCCAGGCGGAATGGCAGCTTGCGAATGCCTGGACGAACCTGCGCCGTGCTCTAGGTACGCGCTGATTTAGCGCGGGTGCGCCACGCCCGCTGATAAACTGGGGGCAATGGGGCGACGCCTTGCGCTGTGCGTAGCGATCCTTGCAGCCTGCGGCGACAACATCGAGCCGCCGCCCGACGACGACAGCGTCGTGATCATCGCGCTCGAGACGCACGCACCGGCGCAGGTCGCAGCCGGCGACATGATCAACGTGTCGTGCACGCTGCTCGAGAATGACATCGAGTCGATGGTCACAGGCGAGATCACGGTCGCTGCGGAGACGAGCGTGATCCGCATGGGCACCGCGATCATCGCGCGCACGGTCGGCACGGTCGAAGTCGCGTGCGTGCTGCCCGGCCGTGGCATCAAGGACATCACGCCGGCGACCGTGCAGATCGTCGCCGGTGCGGCGGCGAACATCGTGACGACGATCGTTCCCGATCCGGTCGTCGCGGGTAACTCGATCACCACGACGTGCGAGGTCTACGACGCGTACGGCAACGAGGTCACCGGCACGATGCCGACGCTGCAGTTATCGCCCGACGACTCCGCAAACCCGATCACGAACCTCAACGCACTGATGACGCGCGCCGGCCACTACACCGGGCGCTGCTACCTGCCGGGCACGACGAGCAACAACGCACCGTTCGATGTCGTGCCGAACCTGCCCGCATCGCTCTTGATCTCGAAGTTCCCCGACTTGCCCGTCTACGCGATCGGGAACAGCGTGCTCGTCACCGCGCTGGTGACCGACCGCTACGGCAACGAGATCACGCCGGCCCCGGTGACGATGGCGAGCGCGCCGATCACCGGCGTTGGCCCCACTGTCGTGCTCGGCCCGCACGAGTGGCGTTACAACGGTGAGGGCCTGTATCGCATCACGGTCTCGGTCACGCCACCGACCGACAACAACGTCGCGCTCACTCAAACCACCGACGTGATCGTCAACAGTCGCGGCCCCGCGATCACGTGCGCGAACGACGCGACGATGGTGAACCTCACGCCTGGCTCCGCGCTCACCGTCAACGGCCAGGCGACCGACGTCAACGGCGTATCGTCGGTCACCGTCAACGGCAACGCGGTCACGCTCGGCGCGAACGGCACGTTCTCGACGAGCATCACGACGCGGTTCGGCCACAACTTCGTCGACATCACCGCGCTCGACGCGTTCGGTGAGCCGACGACGAAGCTCTGCACGTTCCTGGTGTCGAACCGCTACTTCAATCCCGCCAATACGATCGCCGACACGGTCTCGCTCAAGCTCACGCAGCCCGCGTGCGACGACATGAACCGCTCGGGCCAGATCAACTCGCTCGGCGACGTGCTGCACACTGTCGTCAACAGCTCCGGCCTCAAGACCGAGGTGCACAACGCCCTGCTCAATTCAAATCCGCTCAAGCCGTTCGCGTGCGACTCGCAGACGTGTACATTCCTCGGCTGCATCTGCTGGTATCGCACCGGCGTGACCTATCTCGACTCGCGATTCCCCGGGCCGAACACGGTGTCGCTCACGCTCGTCGACGGCGGCATCCGCGCAGTCGCACGCATGGAGAACATCGGCGTCAACCTGCGCGTGCGCTACGAAGGCGCCGGCCTCATCTCCGGCACCACGGACGGCTGGGTCAACGTCTCGCACATCGAGGTGACGTTGATCCTCAACACGGCGCTGTCGGGCGGCTCGCCGAACGTCACGGTCCGCTCGGGCTCGGTGAGCACGTCGGTCGGCTCGATCTCGACGCAGTTCAGCGGCGTCGACGGCTGGATCATCAACAACATCGTGGTGCCGCTCGCGCAGGGCTCGCTGCGCGACACGCTGCGGAACTTGATCCAGAACTTCGTGACCAACAACTTCAACGCGGTGCTCGACGGCCTACTCGGCAACCTCGACATCAGCACGCTCGGCAGCACGTTCAACGTGCCGCGCCTCGACGGCAGTGGGAACGTCGCGCTCGGCTTCGCCGTCGCGTTCTCGTCGCTCAACACGACCCCGGCGCGCATGCTGTTCGGCATCGGCACGCGGCTCACCGGTCCGACGGCCAACGCGTTCCCGACGCTCGGCGTACCAACGACACCGGGCACGATCCTCCTCGATCCGACCGTGACCGCGCCGGCCAACACCGGCGTCGGCGCCTACGCGGCGATCTTCAACCACGCGCTGCACGCGCTGTGGCGTGCGAACTACTTCGCGGTAACGCTCAACGGCACGCAGCTCGGCAACGGTGTGCCGGCGTCGGTCACGCTGTCGATCGTTACGCGGCTGCCGCCGGTCGCCACGATCTTGTCCAACGGCACCGTGCAGCTCCAGCTCGGCGCGATGGATCTGATCATCTCGCATCCCGATTTGCCGCAGAACCTCAGCGTGCGCGTCGGCGCGGATGCGCACTCGACCGTCACGCTCGTCGGCAACGACCTCACGTTCGGCGGCATCGTCGTCGATCAGGTTCACGTCGGCACCGATGACGTGAACCTCGGCGCGCAGCAACAACAGAGCCTGCAGCAGGCGCTCGGCGCGGTCGTGCAGCAGCTCGTCAATCAATCGCTCAACAACGCACTGCCCGCGATCCCGATCCCGACGTTCACGATCCCGGCGTCGCTTGGCGCGTTCGGCTTGCCGGTCGGCCGCGAGCTCGGCATCAACTCGCCCGTGCTGACCGTCGCACCGCAGCACTTCACGCTGCGCGGTCAGTTCGGATTGCGCCCGTGACCGGTTACTCGGTCAACCCGAGCACGCGGTGGAGGTCGGCGAGCTGCTTCGCGGCGTCGCTGTCGCTCGGTGCGATGACGAGAATCTGTTTGTAGAGCGCGATCGCCTTCAGGTACATGCCCTCGCGCTGGTAGAGCACCGCCGCTTCGCGATAGGCGTGCACGGCGTCGGCGGGCGCGCCACGCTTCGTGTGCTCGTCGCCGAGTGCGAGCCAGCCGCGTGCATCCGTCGGTTCCAGTTTCCGCGCCACGGCGCACGATAGATCGCCGTGCAGTGTCAGCGACAGTCGTCTTCGAACACTTCGGAGAACTTCGTGCCTTCGATCTCGAAGTACCACTTCGCCTGCTTCTGCCAGCCGCGATAGCCGAGCTCGGCGATCGCGTTCGAGGGCGCGCCTTTCGCGAGTGCCTTCTTCCACACGTCGGCGGTCTTGCACTTCGGTGGACCGAGCAACGGCTCGTTGCACTCGAAGCCGGAGAGCGGCGCCGACCACGCACCTTCCTTGTCGAGCATGACGCGGAACATGCACTTGGGCTCTTGCTTCACGCCGAGCGGCAGTTTCGGGTCGCGCTTCGATCGCTTGGGCGAGATGAAGCGGAAGTCGAGCGAGGCGCTGTCGTTGAGCGTGATGTCGGCGCGACCGTCGGGATACACGCCGTCGGCATCGATGCGAAACAGCACCGCGTCGGGCACGAGCTTCTTCGCTTCGGCGATCGCGAACGTCGTGTACTTCTCGACGGACAGCTTCTTCGGATCATAGCCCGACGGCATGAACCGCCGCGACTTGACCCAGCCATCGGCATCGAGGCCCTCGGTCGGGCGTTGCACCGCCGCGGCGCCACCGCCACCGCCACCACCGCCGCCACCGCCACGCCCGGGCGCAACTCCCAGCTCGCCGCCGGCGAGTGCGCGATTGATGTCATTACCCGCACGCGCCGTGATGTTCGCGGTCGTGCCGGCGATCTTGCCGAGCAGCTTCTTGCGCTCAGCCTTCGGAATCTTCGACCACTTGCCGTACTTCTTGAGCGCGGCACCGAGCTCGGGCGGCAACATCGCCCGCGCTTCGGGACTGAGACTGTCGAACATCTCGCCAAACGTCTCGTCCATCTGCGCGGTCGTCGCGGCGTCGAGCTCGTCGTCTTCTTGCTCGGCTTTGTTCTCGGCTTTCTCGTCTTCCTCGTCCTCGTGGTCGTGTACGGGCGGCGATGCCTCAGCGACCGGCGCGCCCGCGACTTCACCTGCTTCTCCCAACGTGTCAGATCCTGCGCTGCCGGTTGCCGCGCTGCCCGCCTCGCTGCCCGATCCGGCCGCAACCTCGGTCTTGCTCGGACCGCCGCCCGCGAGCACGGCCGCGGTGACGCCACCGCCGACGAGGAGCAGTGCACCCAGGCCGATCCACAAGCCCTTTTTGGATCGCGTGCGTGCGCCGCGCGTGACCTCGCCCGCAGTCTGCGTCGGAGCCGTCGCGATGCTTGGGCGTCGGCCGCCCGCCCAGCTCGCCGGCGGCGTCGGTTGCCAACCGCCCGAGCTCGATCGGCTGCTGTTCGCGGGCACGATCGGCGCCCACTGCTCGGGCGCGAGGCCCATCGTCGCGTGTTGCAGCGCCATGCTCATCGCCTGCGCCGAGTTGAACCGCTGCTCGGGCAGCTTCGCGAGCGCCGTATAGATGATGTGCTCGAGCGCTTCGGGCATATCGCGACGCATCGCGCGCGGCGACGGTGGCGGCACTTCGACGTGCTTGCGCAGCAGATCGAACAGCGAGTCGGCGACGAACGGCTTGTGCAGCGTCGCGCACTCGAACAGGATCACGCCGATCGCATAGATGTCGGCGCGCGCGTCGACGGGCCGCCCGGCCGCCTGCTCGGGAGACATGTAATGTGGCGTGCCGAGTAGCGATCCGGTGTGCGTCGCGCTGCCGCCCAGCTCGGGCTGCAGCTTCGCGATGCCGAAGTCGAGCACCTTCGCTCGGCCTGCGGGCGTGACGTAAATATTGTCGGGCTTGAGGTCGCGGTGAACGATGCCCTTGGCGTGCGCGGCGCCGAGCGCGTCGAGTACTTCGGCGACCAGGCGCGCGAGGCCGCCGAGCGGCACCGGCACGGCGCTGCGCTGCGCGTGCTCGATGATGCCCGCGAGCGGCGAGCCATCGAGATACTCCATCACGATGTACGGCCTGCCGTCGGGCAGCGTCGCGAGGTCGAGCACGTTGACGATGCTCTCGTGGCGAATCAAGTTGACCGCCTTCGCCTCGGAGAAGAACCGATCGACGAGGTCGCGGCGATCGCTGCACTCGCGCGACAGCACCTTGATCGCGACGCGGCTGCCGATCTGCGGATGCACGCCCTTGTACACCCGGCCCATGCCGCCGATGCCGAGCAACCGCGCGATGCGATACGCGCCGATCGTCTGACCGAGCAGCAAGTCGTCGCCGATGTGCAATAGCGGCGAACCATCGGCGGTGCATTGGCCCTGCACCGGCTGCGACGCACCACACTCGGCGCACACGAACATCCGCAGAATCTAACACGCAGTCGTCCGAAATCCGGTAGCCACCATCCGGTCGTCGGCCGTCGACGAATCGCAACCACGTGACTCGCTTGCGCCGCTCGCTGGCGCACCGCTTGCGTAGCTCGCCGCCATGACTACGAGCGAAATCGCATCCCCGATCGCCGAGCGCCCGCGCGAACGGCTGTGGACCCGCGGCGTCACGATGATCGGCGACGAAGAGTTGCTCTCGATCGTGCTCGGCACCGGTGTCCGCGATCACCCCGCACTCGCCGTCGCCGGCGACCTCGTCAAAGCGGCCGGCGGTGTCGCCGCGCTGTCCCGCGCTTCGCCGCGCGAGCTCTCGCTCGTCACCGGCGTCGGTGCCGCACGCGCTGCACGCATCGCCGCCGCATTCGAGCTCGGCCGCCGTGCAGTCGCGAGCGAGCACCGCCGCACCACGCTCGCGGAGCCCGACGACGTGTTCCGCATCATCAGCCCATGCGTCGCAGGTCTCGCGCAGGAAGTGTTCTTCGTGCTCGGCGTCGACATTCGCAATGGCCTACTCGATGTCGTCGAGATCGGTCGCGGCAGCGTGCACGCCGTCGAGGTCCATCCGCGCGAAGTGTTTCGCCCGCTCGTGCGCATGGCCGCGGCCGCCGGCATCCTCGTCCACAATCATCCGACCGGCGATCCGACGCCGAGCATCCAGGACGTCGAGCTGACGCGTCGCCTGCGTGCCGTCGGCGACGTGATCGGCATCCCGATCATCGATCACGTCGTGATCGGCGACGGTAGGTTCCGCTCGATTGCGGAGTGGATGGGAACCGAGCTCTAAGTGCTGTGCCTGCGCGACTTGCGCAGGGCGTTTGCGCTTGGCATCTGCGCGAACGTCACTACGATGCCCGCGTGACGTTCCGCAGCGACCACGAAGCCGCACTCGCGCGCGCGGAAGCTCTCGAAGCTGAGGCCAAACAGCGCCGATACGAAACCGAACGCGCGAAGGCAGAGCTCGAGCGCGTCGAAGTAGAGCGCGATCGCTTGCGCGCCGAAGTCGCGCGTTTGCGGGCGGCGCCTCCGACCGCGCGTACGCCTGCACGAGCGCGTACGAGCGAGACCGTCTCGCATGCCAGCACGTCCCTCGGACCTGCCGCGATCGGCATTCCGCTCTTCATCGGGCTCATCCTGATCATCTTGTTCGCGGCCCACTGCGGCGACAAGGAACCGGCGATCGCGCCGGAGCCTCGGACGATGCGTGAGTGCGTCGTCCGATCCGAACCCACCGGCGCCGCGGTCATGGTCGTGCAGACCGTCACGACCGGTCGGCTCCGTCAACCCGGCATTGCAGTTCCGATCGGCAGCACGCCACTGAGCAAGCCCGCGTTCGAGTGGGGGCTCTACATGACCAACGAGCTCATGGGGACGCGCCTCACGCCAGATGACCGCGAACCGCGGATGGAGCTCCGCCTCGCTGGCTACGCACCGATGCCCATCGACGATCCGTGCGCTGACACGATCTATAGGCTCGTGCCGCTGCCGCAAGCGCCGAGCGCAAACCCAGCTTCGGTGCCGATCGGCTGGGGCACCGGCCACACGCATCTGCCGCGCGAGCTCAGCGGCCCCAAGCCATCGTTCGCCGCGTGGTGCGTTGGCTGCAAGGTCGCCACCCGCGTCAAGAAGCTCCCCTCGCCGTACATCGCGGTGCAGACGGCCACGCGCGAAGGCGAGCTCGTGCCGATGTTGCTGATCCGCGTCAAGCGCGGCTGGTACGCGCGAATCCTCGGCGAGGTCGGCGAAGACACGTGGCCGCACGGCGAGCCGCGCATCGATCAGACGATGACGATCGATTCGATCGAACAGCGCGACGTCATCGCAGGTGGACCGAAGGAGCTCGTCGTCGTCACGACGTTCGAGAGCGCAATCGCAGACGTCCCCCGCTGGCGTGAAGTGTGGGTCTTCACGGTGCGCGACGGCGTGCCATGGAGCATCAACCCGATCGAAGACATGGATCCCGCGTCGCTTGTCGACCCGTGATTGCGATGTCGCTTTGCGACGATCAGGATCTTTGGATCATCCCGAACGTCGTGCCGACGATGTGATCGGTATCCCGATCTTCCGCTCGATTGCGGAGTGGATGGGCACCGAGCTCTAAGCGACAATCCCTTCGATGTGGCGTGTCGGCTGGCTTGTGCTCGCGAGCTGCGGTCGCATCGGCTTTGCCGAGCTGAGTGTCGCCGACGCCGTGATCGACACGAGCGAAACCGCGCAGGGCTTCTCGCAGCTCGAGGCGCACGCCGATCAAACGTGCGCGCTCTACGCCGGCAGCGCGTATTGCTGGGGCTCTAACGGCGCATCGCAAATCGGCGACGGCACGACGATGGACGCGGTCGTGCCCACGCGTGTCGCATTACCGGGTATCCCGACGGCGATCACGCAAGGCGAGACCCACGCCTGCGCGATCGTCGACGGTGACGCGTACTGCTGGGGCAGCGTCACCGACCCCATACCCACGCTGATCACGACGCCCGCGCCGGTCACCGACATTTCCGCCGGCGGAAGCTTCACGTGCCTGCTCGCCGATGTCGTGCGCTGCTGGGGCGTCAACGACGTCGGGCAATGCGGCACCGGCAACATGGCGCCGCCGGCACAGCCAACACCCGTCGCGTTCGCGATGGCGTATCCCGCGACGTCGATCGACGTCGGCAACGATCACGGCTGCGCCGATGCGTCCGATCGCGCCCCGCAGTGCTGGGGTCACAACGACTTCGGGTCGATGGGTACCGGCTCGACGACGCCGGCCGCCGTGCTCGTACCGGGTGACGTGATCGGCGGCGTCACGACGCAGCCACGCATCGCCGGCTGGCACGCATGCGCGCTCGACGCCGGGACCGTGTGGTGCTGGGGAGAAGGCCAGATGGGCGAGCTCGGCAACGGCCTGCAGGCCAACTCCGCGACACCCGTGCTGGTCGCCGGCCTAACGAACGTCACGGCGGTCCAGGTCGGAGGTGGTCCTGTCGATCACGATGCGAGCTGTGCGATCGCAGACGGCGCGGTGTTCTGTTGGGGCCGCGGCGAGAACGGCCGACTCGGCAACGCGATGACGACCAGCATGTCGACCCCGGTCGCGGTGCTCGGCCTGCCCGCGGCAGCGACGAGCCTCGGGCTCGGCTTCGGCCACGCGTGTGCGTTGCTCGTCGACGGCGACATCTGGTGCTGGGGTCGCGGCGACCGCGGGCAGCTCGGCGACGGCAATCAGGCGTCGAGCCTCACACCTGTCAAGGTCGTGCGGCCGGCGTCGTAGAACGCACGCGATGAGCGCTACGGGCCGGGTGGTGGTGGCGGCGGGCCCTGCGGTTGCTGTGCCTCGCGCAGCTTCTGCTCGAGCTCGGCGACGCGCCGGCGCGCTTCGTCGCGCTCGCGCTCGATGTTCGACCGTGCCGCG
>DATDCH010000053.1:0-29835 GCA_036524455.1 Kofleriaceae bacterium
TCGGGCTGTGCATGTTCACCGGCCTCACCGGCACGTTGCCGTGGACGGACTTCGTCAACTCGGCGACCGGATGGAACGTCACCGACGCCGACTTGCTGAAGTGCGGCGAGCGCATCCAGAACCTACGCGCGGCGTTCAACCGGCGCGAAGGCATCAAGCCAGCTGACTTCAACATCCCGAAGCGCATGCTCGGCGAAGGCGACGGCAACCTCGAGGCCGGCCCGCTGCGTGGCGTCCGCGTGCCGCTGCCGATGCTGCGCGACGACTACTACGGCGCGATGCACTGGAACAAGACGACCGGCAACGTCTCGAAGGCACGCGCCGAAGAGCTCGGCATGGCGGAGCTGCTCGCCGGCTACACGGAGTAACGCGCGACGCATGGGCATCTTCGATCGGCTGCGCGGCGACCAGATTCGCATCCACATCTTGATCCGCGGTCGCATCGGCGACGCTTGGAAAGACGTCGACCAGCACCTGCGCGTGCCGGCCGGCACCACGCTCGGCAAGCTGCTCGAGGTCGCCGATCGCGCGGGCGTGCCGCTGCGCGAAGCGCTCGCCAACTCGCCACACCTCGTCGACACGCTGATGCTCAACGGCGAGCGCGTGCCGTTCCATGACAACCAGGATCGCGTGCTTGTCGAAGGCGACGAGATCTATTTGCTCGCGCCCTTCGCCGGCGGCTAGCGCTACAGCAGACCGACCAGGAGCGCGCCGTAGATGCGGAGCAGCATCGACAGGTCGGCGTCGTCGAACTTGAGCTCGGCGCCGAGGAAGTAATCGCGGCCGAACCTGACCTCGTCGAATCGGGTGGGCACGTCCTCGTTGCCCTTGACGATGCTGAGATAGCCCGGCGTGTTGATCGCGTCATCGACGCCCGCGATCACGTACAGCGAGCGAAACACCTCGAGCGCAGCACCGAGCTTGACGCGCGGCGTGCGTTGGAACGAACCGAAGACGTCGCCCGAGAAGCGCAGCTTGCCTTGTCGCAGCAGCATGTCGGCACCAAAGCCAAATGTCGACTCCTTGATGCCGCCGCGGACCTGGAACCAATTGCCGAACGTCTTGCCGAACTGCACCGTGAAGCGGATCCGATCGCGAATCTCTTGGTAGCGCGTGTACTGAGGCACACCGACCATGTCGCTGATCTGACCGTCGGGGAAGTCACCGAGCGGGCCGCGCTCGAGCTCGAGGTAATAGAACTTGTCGGTGCGCGCGCGAATCTCGGCCGTGACGTAGACGTGAGGCGCGCCGGAGAAGATCAACCACTCCGAGCGCAGGCCGAGATACGACTTGAACCGCGAGAAGCTGCTCGTGCCTTCGCGCATCGACTCCGTGCCGTCTTGGATCGTGTCGGCCAGCTTCGGGTCGTTGATCATGCGGCCGAGCGTGCCCTGGTAGTTGTCGCCCCGGCCTTCGTCGACCGCCGCCATGAGCTCCGCGTAGTCGGCGGCCGGCTTGTCGAGACCATCCATGCCCGCGCGCACGTTCTTCATCCCGTCCTTGAGGTTGACGGTGAGCTCTGCCATTTGCTTGCGCGCATTCGCGATGCCCCGATCGACGCGATCGAGCCCGTCGTCGACACGTGGCTGCGCGCCGTGAACACGATCGGCCATCGCGGTCGCGCCCGCCTCGAGCCGCGCGAGTGCTTGGTCCGCCTTGCGCAGCGGGTTCGAGACGTGTCCCTCGTCGAGCCAGCGCTCGGCGTCGATCATCCGGTCTTCGAGCGTGCCGATCGCCCACTTGCGCCCGTACATCGCGACTTCGTGGATGCGATCGAGGCCACGCACGACGCGCGGCATGACGTCGTCCATCGCGCGCAGGATGCGATCGGTCGACGAGCCTTCGAGCACGCGCGTCAGACACTGCCCCGAACGCAACCGCTGCGCGGTCGGCGCGCCGAGCTCGCCGCCGGTCGGGATGATCTCGACGTAGCTGTCACCGAACGGCGAGTACGCGCGCTTGGTGACCCACGAGTCGATCGGGATGTCGATGCCGTCCTGCAGCACCATGTCGATGCGCGCGAACGTGCCCTCGACGCTGAGGTTCGTGACTTCGCCGACGCGCACGCCCGCGATCAACACCGGCGAGCCCGTCGCCAACCGGCTGCCGTCGCGCATGCGCGCGCACGTCGTGAACGTGTCGCCGACCTCGGTCTCCGGCATCTTCGACCGGATCCACAGCGCGATCAGGATCACCGCCCCGACGAAGACGACGATCGTGACTAGGCGCGACAGCCAGGGCACGCCTCATCGTAGCCTACAGATCAGCTCAGCGCGCACAATCGAACGTAAGGGTGATCATCGTCCCATGATCGATCACTTCGAAATCCTCGACGTTCAGCGCGGCGAGTGCCTGCGGCGTCAGCAATCCCTGCCACTTTGCCGTCGTGTGGCGATCGGACTGCGCGGTCAGTGCGATGTTGCCACCGTCGGCGTGATACATGCCGTACTTCTGGAGCGCACGCGCGACTACCTTCGCGCCCTCCGACGGCAACGAGTCGACCGGGTAGTCCGCGCGCAGCCGGAAGTGGACGCCGTAGGCCGGTGCAGCCGCGCTGCCGGTCGTATTCGTGCCATGCGTTGCCGGCCTGACGTACCCGCGCTTGACGCGATCGTTCGGCAGAATGAACCGGATCGCGTGCTTGATCTCGCCCGCCTTGACCTCGTCGGCGGTGAACAGCAGCGGCGAAATCGGAAAGCCCGCCGCGTCGGCGCTCGTGCACTGATCGCCGCGCAGCGTATCCGTATACGCCATGCGGGTATTCCATCGCGCGAGGCAGCCACCGTAGAACGTCGAGCCGACGATGTTCGCGCGCCACATTTCGTAGAGCTGGCCGGCGTCGCCGTCGTGCACGATCAGGTGACAGTCGCCGTCGTTCGTGCACTCGTAGCCGGTCTCGCCTTCGAGGTTGCCGCCGACGGGCACCGGCACCGCGACGTCGTCACAATCCGGCGAGTAGAAGTCACCGGTCTTCGTGAACGTGCGCTGCGGCGTCGCCGCATCCGCCCCGAGCACGTCGATCGAAAAATCGATCTGGAACGTGTCGCTGTTGCCCCAGCCACCCGCCGCGCGCAGCGCCGCGATCGCGGCATCGCTGTACGTCGCCTTCGGATCGGCCGACACGTCGCGGTTCCAGAACATCGGCGTCGTGAAGTACGGCCCCGTCATCGACGAGAATGGCGGCGCATCACTCGAACCGCCATCCGGATCCGGCGCGTCATCGCCACCACCACCGCCGCTGCCACCACCACAGCCAAAGCCGATCAATGTCGCTAGCGCGACTGCGATTCCCACCCGCATACCGAAAGGCTCTCACAAAGCCAGCTCGGGATGAATAGGCAGGTTTCGGACCGCTTAGCGCTGGCAGTCGTTCGTGATTGGAATCATCGGCCCGTGATCGATGACCTCGAAGTCCTCGATGCGCAGAGGATAGAGATCCTGCGGGCCTAGCAAGCCGTCCCACTTCGCGGTCGTGTACTTGTCGCTCTGCGCGGTCAGCGTGTCCTCGCCGCCATCGGCGTGATACATGCCGTACTTCTGGAGCGCGCGCGCGACGACCTGTGCGCCAAGTGTCGTCAGCGTATCCACCGGGAAGTCAGCGCGCAGCCTGAGGTGCACGCCGTAATACGGCAGGCCGAGCGGGCCGCTCGTGTACGAGGCGTGCGTCGCGGGCCGCACGAAACCTTGGGTGATCCGATCGTTCGGCAGGATGAAGCGGATCGCGTGATCGATCGAGCCCGCCGCAACTTCGTCGGCGTTGAACAACAGCGGCGCGATCGGCAGACCGGCACCATCGGCGCTCGTGCACTGATCGCCGCGCAGCGTCTCGTCGTACGCGTGATCGAGATCCCAGACGGCCAAGCAGCCGCCCGAGAACACGGTCGAGATGTTCGCCTTCCACATCTCGTAGAGCTGGTTTGTGGCCTCGTCGAGGACGATCAAGTGGCAGTCGCCACCCGACGCGCAGCGATAGCCGCTCTCGCCTTCGATGTTGCCGGTCGCCGGTACCGGCACGGGCATGTGATCGCAATCGGGAACCTCGAACAGGTCGGTCGGCGTGAACATCTGCGGTGCCGATGCGTCGGCGCGCAGCACGTCCATCGAGAAGTCGACGCGGAAGTGATCTTGATTGCCCCAGCCGCCGGCGGCATGCAGCGCCGCGATCAGCTCATCGCTGTTCTCCGCTTTCGGCTCGGCGGAGACGTCGCGATTCCAGAACATCGACCGCTCGAAGTGAGGGCCTCGGGCGCCTGTGTCGCCGCCGCCCGGTGCGTCCGACGCGCACGCCGCGGCAAAACAAAGGGGAACGATCTTCCGTAGCAAACGCATGCGGCCGTGCATGAGCAATCCCCGCGCCGCTCCGCGTAAGTCAGCGGATCAGAAACGCGAGCACTTCATCACGCAGCTGCGCTTGATAGGCGACCGTTCACTTCCCGCCGCGACGCAGGTAGTAATGCACGCCGCGTTGCGGATGCGACAGCCGGATCGCGAGCGCCTGTGCACCCGACGGCGCCGGCACCTTCGCCGAGAACCGCCGCGATCGCGTATCGATCGGCACCTCGACGTCGAGCACCTTCGCGGTCCAGCCCGGCAGCACCGCGCCTTTGACGTCGACGTCGGGGGCAAACGGCTTTCCGTTCGCAGGCGCCTCGATATAGACCTGTGGTGCCGTCTGGTCGAAGTTGATGATCAACGTCGACGCCTTGTCCTGTTTGACGCCGTCGCGATCGACCCAGTACGTGTACGTCGCTTCCTTGAGCTTCTTGCCTTCGACCGTGAATGTCGGCTTGTCACTGTCGAACGTCTCTTCGGAGCCGCCGGTCGCGAGATGCAACTTGAACTTGCTGCCGGTCCCGGGGGCTTTGATCTTCAAATTTGGGATCAGCGACTGGTAGGAGATGCGGTAGGTGCGGCCGTCGGCGTCGAGGATGTTCATCGACGTTTCTTTCGGCAGCGGCCGCGTACCGGCGTCCTTGCGCACGATGATGCGGCCCGAGCCGCCTTGCCCGCCGCCCGCGCACACGAGGCGATACGACCACGCGCCGGTCTCGGCGATGATGTTCGCCGATTCCTTGCCACCGCTGATGCGCGCGGTGCGGAACCGCGGATCGTTGTCCATCTCGATCGTGCCGCCACCGCTGCACTTGCCGTTGAATGCGAACTGCAGCGCGGTCGCGCCTCTCGGGTCGTGAATCGTGAACGTCGGTGACTCGCCCATCACGACGCGCATGTCGTAGTAGTCGGGAATCTTCGCGGTCTGATGAATCGCGCCCGCCTTCTGCATCGACGCACTCTCGCCGGTGCGCATGTCGAGGGCAGCGCCGTTCGTGCCGGTCAGCTTCGCGCTGCCGTCGAGGATCGCGATCTTCGTGTCGCCCTTTGCGTTGACGTCGAGCCGCGCTTTACCCGGCCCCTTCTCGCCGCCCTTGATGTCGACGTTGCCACCGGGCACACCTACCTTGCCCACCGTCTGTGCCGCGACCGACGCGGTCGCGACGCCGAGCTCGAGCCCGAAGTGGAGGTCGCCGCCGACCGACGTGCGCGAGCTACCGGCCATCGCGAGCGTCAGGCCGTTGGCGACGAGCTTCGCGGTCGTGCCCGCGCCGAGCCGAATCTTGGAGCCTTTGACGAGCTGGCCTGCGCCGGCGGGCAGCGGTGCCCACTTCGTCTGCCCGGGCTGCAGGATCTCGGCTTTCTTGCCGGTGACCTCGATCGAGCCTTCTTCGCTGACGATGACGCCTGCATCGGCGGGTGCCTCCGGTGCATCGACGCCTGCGTCCGCCGGCGGGTCCATCTTGACCGGACCGATCGTCAGGTCCATGTCGACGATCTTGCCGATCTCGAGATCGTGCGTCTGGCCGTTCGTGCTCGCGATCTGCGCGTTACCGACGAGCAGCTGGATCGAGCTCTTGCCCTGCCCCTTCGCCGCGATGCGAACCTCGCCGTCATTGCCGAGCTTGACGTCACCGACGTCGAGGCCGTAGTTACCGCCACCGCGGAGCACGATCGCGCCGAGCTCGACGGAGATCTTCGCGCTGCCGCCTTTGCCGCCGAACCGCAGCACCGTGTACTTCTCCATCTTGATCAGCTGGACGCCGACGAGCTTGAGCTCGGCCGCGCCATCGGCCGTGCGCGCCGCATCGCCGATGTAGTACTTCTGGCCGATAAACGACGTCGACCACGGACCTTGACCCTCCTGGCGTTCGACAGGGCCGTCGGTCTTCGTGAGCTCGGCGATCGGCGTCGGCTTCTTCTTGCAGCCCGCCGAAAACGCGATCAACAGCAGGCCGACTACGCCGAGGAGGCGGGAAGGCCTGCGCATGTCACTTCTGCAGATCGATGTTCTTGATCGCGACACCGTTGGGATCGATCTTGACGTCGAGCTCCTGGTCACGCAAACCAGCCTTGGTCACCTTGATCTTGTAATCGCCCGGAGCGAGGTCGATCGTGAACGTGCCATCGTCGGCTGTGGAGGCCTTGCCGTCGCCGCCGACGACGCTGATCGTCGCACCGGCCACGGGGCGGCCACCCGGCAGCGACCGCACGACGCCTTTGAGCTGACCCGGCGGCAGCACCGGCTCGAGCGTGATCGGGGAGACGGTGTTCGAGCCTTCCTTGAGCTCCGCGATCGTCGCCTTGCCCGGCTTCATGTTGCTGACTTCGACCGTGACCTCACCAGCCGTCTCCTCGATCGTCGGCTTGTTCGCGAGCGTGTGACCGATCGGGACGCCCTTGAACACGTACGTGCCCTTCTCGTCGGTGACGACCGGATTGACCTGCGAGAGCTTGAGGCCGAGCGAGACCTTCGCACCGACGACCGGCTTGCCGCCGTTATCGACGACGGTACCGGTGACCTCGGTGACGATCGGCACCTTGACGTCGGGGCAGTCCGGCGGGTTGCGCTTCGCGCAATCGCGCTCGGTAAACGTCGGCTCGACTGCCTTCGGTCCACCGAACCGCGCCTGCAGACCGATGCCGCCCGTGAAGATCGGCTCGTACGGCACGAGCGGGACGTTGCCGTCGTCGATCTGCGCGTCGTTGATGCCAGGCACCTTCGCCGCCTCGAGGAACACGATCGCCGAGAACTGCTCGGTGATGAAGTAGCCGGCGGTGAGGCCGCCGCGGAAGATGAGCGAGCCGCGCGCGAGCTCGGCGCGCTTGACCTCACCGTCCTCGGGATCGGGAGGACCACCGAGGAATGCATCGAGCGAGCCTTCGATGCCGACCCACGCTTTGCCGGCCGGGATGCGCAGCTGCGCGGAGCCGAACAGCGCGTGATAATCGGAGACACCGAGCGATACACGGTCGGGCAGCGACAACCGCATCGGCTCGTCGACGCTGTTCGCCGAGTTATCGAGCCGGAAGCCACCGCTGAACGAGAGCAGGCCCGGGCCAGCCGGCAGCGAGATCAACGCGCGCGCGTCGACCGAGATCGCCGACCCGGCGACGGAGGGCGCATCCTTGCCCGGCACCCAGATGCCGAGCTGGCCGCCAATCAGTAGCGACCCCGTGCCCTTCGCGATGCGCACGATCAGGTGCGGATCGCCGACGTAACCGTCCTCGTTGCTCTTGCCGGGAGGTACCGCTGGCGTCGTGGTCATCACGCCGAGGTTCGGATCGCCGACCTGGCCCCAGTGCCGATCGTAGCGGCCGTCGAGCGACAGCCCGATCGACAGGTACTCGGTCGCGCCGAACGCGATCGCGAGATCGCCAACGCCGCGGTTGAACTTGTGCTCGGGACCGAGCAGGCCGGTGCGCCGGCCCAGGCCCATCAGGGACGAGACCTGCACCGCACCTTTGGGCAATGTCTCCGCGGTCGGCGCGTGCAAGCCACCCGGCATCGCTCCGTATGCGATCGCCTGAGACGGAGCCACGGATTGATCCGCGCTGACGCCCGCGGTGACGTCAGCCTCTTGGGCCGAAACCGTCAGCGGCACGAGAAGCACGGCGAGCCACGATGCGAATCCCCACCGGCGACGCATGACGAAAAGGATACGGGTGCAAGCCGGGTAATTTCCAGTCCAGCGCCGGAATTCAGGTTACTTCCATAAGGGCGCCGAATTGCGTGCTAGCCGCGGTACCGCAGCCAACGAATTAGCTCGCGCAGGCTCGGCCGCTTTCCATACATCAAGATGCCGACCCGGTAGATCTTGGCGGCCGCGCGCGCAACGATGATGGTTGACACGAGCAGGATCGCGAGTGACAGCCCCACCTGCGCGAGCGTCGCGCCGCCCATGAAATAGCGCAGCGGCATCAGCATCGGCGACCAGAACGGCACCATCGTCATGACCGCAGCGGTCCCGCCGCGCGGGTCATTGGTCACCGCCATGATCGACACGATGCCGATGACGAGCAGGAACGTGACCGGCATCTGGGCCTGCTGGGTGTCCTGCTCGTTCGAGACCATCGCGCCTACTGCGGCATACATCGCCGAATAGAACAGGTAGCCGAGCACGAAGAATGTGAGCACCACCGCGATCTGCGTCGTGGTCAGGGACGGAATCATCGAGGCCGCCTTCGGCTCTGCACCGAACCAGCCGAGGATCGTGTCTTGCTGCGACGTCAGGATCGCGCCGAACACGAACCAGATCGCGATCTGCGTGAGGCCCGCGATGCCGACGCCGATGATCTTGCCCGACATCATCGCGCGCGGTGTCGTGGTCGCGACGAGCAGCTCGACGATCCGCGACGACTTCTCGGTGACCACGCTGCGCATCACACCGACGCCGTACAGCGTAATCGCGATGTAGATAAAGAACGCGATCATGTAGCCGACGAGGAACGTGAGCACGCCTGACGTGCCTTCCTCTTCGCCGGTCGTGTGCTTGACGCTCACGTTGATCGGCCGGTTGAACATCACGAGGTCCATCTCGGACAGGCCGGCGCGTTGCCCGCGCTTCTGGATCACCACGCTCTGCGCGGCCTTCGCGAACAGGATCGCGACCGTCTGGTTACTCGCGTTGTCGCCGCTATAGGTGATCTCGCCGCCGTCGACGGCGTCCTTCGGGATCACGATGTAGCCGTTGATCTCGTTCGACTTGATCTTCTGGCGCAACGCTTTCTCGTCGGTGTCGACGGGCGCTTCGGTCGTGGTCCAACCGAGCAGGACACCGAGGTTGAACGCCATCGGCTTCGCGAGGTCGCCGGTCTTGTCGATGATCGTGACCTTCGCGCCCTCGGTGCCCTGGCCGCCGATCAACGCGGGGATGACGAGCATGCCGACCATCAAGATCGGCCACAGGATCGTCATCACGATGAACCACTTCGATCGCACGCGCTCCATGAGCTCGCGCTTCGCGATCACCCACATCTCACGCAACGAGCCCCTCCTCCTCTTCGCGGCGGATCGCGATCGCGGCTTCGGGACCGACCTTCTGGACGAAGATCTGGTGCAGCGTCGGCACGACGACCTCGAACAGCCGCACGCCGACGTCGTGGTTGAGCAGCGTCTTGAGCAGCTGCTCGGGCTTCGCGCCGTCTGCGAGCACGACCTCGCAGTCGGCATGCTCGCCGGGCCGCGGCGGTTTGCGTTCGATCACGAGCTTCGGATCGGTGAGTACGGGCTCGGCGCGTTCCTTGGACAGCTCGTCTGAGAACCCGAGCGCGATCACGCCTTCAGCTGCCGACGCGCGCTTGATCTCGCGGAGCTTGCCGTCGAGCACTTTCTTGCCGCGCGCGATGATGCACACCGCGTCGCAGAGCTTCTCCGCCTGCTCCATGTTGTGGGACGAGAACAACACCGTGCGCCCTTGCGTGCGGATCTCATCGACGACCTCGCGTAGCACCTCGGCGTTGATCGGATCGAGACCGCTCCACGGCTCGTCGAGGATCACGAGCGCGGGCTCGTGGATCAGCGCGGTCGCGAATTGGACCTTCTGCGCCATGCCCTTCGACAGATCCTGGACCTTGTTTTTGGCCCAGTCGGCGAGCCCGAGCCGCTCGAGCCACGCGTGCGCGCGGTGCTTCGCATCGCTGTGCTTGAGCCCGCGCAGCTCAGCGACGAAGATGATCATGTCGACCACACGCATCTTCGGATACAGGCCGCGCTCCTCGGGGAGGTAGCCGATCTGGCGCGCGGCCGCTCGGCCCGGCTCGAGCCCGTCGAGGATCGTGATCTTGCCGGCGTCGGGCGCAATGATGTGATTGATCATGCGTAGCGTCGTCGACTTGCCGGCGCCGTTCGGGCCGAGGATGCCGAACACCACACCGCGCGGGACCTCGAACGAGATGCCGTCGACGGCGACGTGATTGCCGAAGCGCTTGATCAGGCCGTGAACCGTGAGCGCCGGCTTCGTCATGAAGATCCGGCACCCAAATCTGTCGACCCGAGAATTGCGCGCTCGAGCACGGCCATGCGGATCGCGACGCCCCAGCTTACTTGTTGCAGGATCACCGCGCGCGGGCCGTCGGCGACCTGTGGCGACACTTCGACGCCGCGATTGATCGGCCCCGGATGCATGACGATCGCATCGGCCTTCGCGTACGCGAGCGTGCGCTCCGACAGTCCGAACGTGCGCGACAGCTCGCGCGTGTTCGGGAACCGCGGCGCTTCACCTGCGAAGCGCTCGTGCTGGACGCGCAGCATCATCACGACGTCGGCGCCGTCGAGCCCGTCTTCGAGCCGCGGGCAGATCCGCACGCGTTCGCGCGTCAGCTCGCCGCCGATCAGCTCGATGCCGCGTGGGATCAGCGTCCAGGGCGCGACGAGCCGGACCCGCGCGCCGAGCTTCGACAGGCAGAGGATGTTCGAGCGCGCGACGCGTGAGTGGGCGACGTCGCCGACGATCGCGACCTCGAGGTTTGCGAGCTCGCCTTTGTGGCGTCGAATCGTCGCCGCGTCGAGCAGCGCCTGCGTCGGGTGCTCGTGCTGGCCGTCGCCGGCGTTGATCACGGCGTAGTTTGCGGTCTGCGCGAGCATCGCCGCGGCGCCGCCGAATGCGTGGCGCACGACGATCGCGTCGGGGTGCATCGCCTGCAGATTGCGGCCGGTGTCGAGCAGCGACTCGCCCTTCGTAGTCGACGACGATGACGCGGCGATGTTGATCGCTTCGGCGGACAGCCGCTTCGCCGCGAGCTCGAACGACGTGCGCGTACGCGTCGAGCTCTCGTAGAACAAGTTGATCACCGTGCGACCGCGCAGGCTCGTCAGCTTCTTGATCGGCTCGTCCGCGAGCGACCAGTACTTGTCGCCGTGATCGAGGATGCGAACGATCTCGGCAGCGTCTAGGTCGGCGATGGAGACCAGGTGCCGGGGACCGCTCGTCACGCCCTCCGTATAGCAGAATCGTGGGACGAAGCGTGGGCTAGGCCGCTTTCACGTCGAGCCGATCGTCGGTGGGCGCTCGGCGGCTTCGGCGGCCCCTCGATTGAACCGCCAAGTCGCCAGCAGACGCCAACATCGGATCGCCAAGGATTTGGATTCGGCGCTCGCTCTGCATGCACGATCGGCGGTGCGATCTTGTCGCCGGCGGCGCGTGATCGACCGGACGTCCGTTAGTGCAGAACGCGCGCCCACAGAGCTTCTTGGTGCTCCGGCGTGACCGGCTCGTAGTTGCGGATGACGCAGTTCTCGTCGCACGGCACCTTCGCGATGTAAAGGCAGCGCAGCTCGACGCCGCGCAGGACGCCGTTGACGTGCGCGATCCAATGTTGCCCGACGTCCTGGAGCTGGACGCGACTCTCGGTGAAGTCGACGTGCTCGCCGAGAAACCGCGGGGTGCGCGCGTCCATCGAGCGATGATATCGTGGCGTGGTGTCCGGAGCGAAGGTGAGCCGGATCGGCACCACGATCGGGGAGAGGTTTCGACTCGACGAGCTGATCGGGCGAGGTGCGATGGCCGAGGTCTATCGCGCGCTCGACCTCCAGACGCAGGCGTTCGTCGCGCTCAAGATCCTGCGCCACCAGCACGTCACCGACTCGGTGTCGCTCGCGCGATTCGCACGCGAGGCCGACGTGCAAGCGCGACTGCGCCACCGCAACGTCGCCGCGCTGCTCGCGACCGGCGTCACGCAGGAGAAGTACGAGCCGTATCTCGCCGTCGAGCTGTTGCGCGGCCGCTCGCTGCGCAGCGTGATCAAAGCCGAGGGACCCGTCGCGCCGCGCCGCGCCGCGAGCTACGTATGGCAAGCGCTGCAGGGTCTGCACGCCGTGCATCAGGCGGGCGTGCTGCACCGCGATCTCAAGCCGGCGAACATCATGCTCGAGCCGTCGCCGGGGCCGATCGAGCGCGTCGTGCTGATCGACTTCGGCTTCGCGACGTTCGAAGGCAGCGCGAAGCTCACGCTGCAAGGCACGGTCGTCGGCAGCCTCACGTACATCGCACCGGAGCGGTTACGCGCCGAGGAGCCCGATCAGCGCGCCGACATCTACGCGCTCGGCGTCGTGCTGTTCGAGCTCTTGACCGGGCGCCCGCCGTTCGAGGCCGAAGACGACTTCGATCTGATCAGCATGCACCTCAACGACGCTCCGCCGAGCGTCGGTGATGCCGGGCGCCTGCTCGATCCGATCATCGGCCGCGCGCTCGCGAAGGCGCCGGCGGATCGCTATGCCGATGCAGCGGAGATGGCCGCCGCCGTCGAGCACGCGGCGACGCAGCTCACAGAATGACGAGCGGCTTGAGGTCGAGACCGCCGGCAAACATGTACGAGACCGCGTCGCTGTAGCCGTAGACCAGGACACCGCAGCCGTCGGCGCACGTGATCGTATGCCGGCCCGGGGTGACCGGCACGCGCGCCGCGCGATGCGTACCGCCGCCGGGGAAGTTCGTCAGCGTGACCGGCGTGCCGTCGACGCTGACACCACCGGTCGCCTTCGCCGAGATCGACAGGTAGTTGTTCATGTAGCTGTTCGGGATCAGGATCGTGTAGTCCTTGCGGTACTGCTCGGTCGGCACCGCGATCGCCATCGACGGATCGCCGTTGCCGATCGAGTCGAAGAAGCCGGACCAGATCGACGCTTGCAGATAGTGACCGACGAGGATCGGCTCGTTCGAGTTGATCTCGGTGTCTCCCATGATCTTGACGTCGCAGAACTGACCTGGACCGAGTGCGCCGCAGTTGCCCGACACCGTCGCGCTCGGCGCCGGCATGAACGTGACCGCCGTGCCGGGCTTCTGCGCCATGATCCGGATGTAGTCCGGCGGCATCAGGTTGTCCGCGCGCATGGCGCTGCGCGCGAGCGCGAACTGTTTCCCCCACGTCGTCGACGGGAACAGCATCTCCTCGAGGTGATCCGCACAGCACGGGCTGGTGTACTGCGGATTCGGCGGCGTGGCCTCCGCGAAGAACGCGGCCTCGTGGCCGCCGAACACGCCGAACGGCATCATGTTCGGCGACGTGATGTGCGTGCCGGTCAAATCACCCGCTCCGGTGGCCTGCAGCTGCAGCACCTCATGGGCGTTGAGCGTGAACATCGCGGGCACGCCGGCTGCGAGCGTGGTCTGCGTCGCGCTCGCTTGGACCGCGACCGTCGGCGTGACCTCGATCTGCGTGCCGTCGGCAGGCGACACGATCGTCACGTAGCCGTAGAACCTATGCGAGCCGGGCAGCGGGTTGCGTCGATCGAGCGTCGCCCACGCCATCACGTAGTAGTCGGTGTCGTACGCGGTCTTCGGGATCAGCAGCGACGCGTCGTTCGAGAACACGTTGACGTTGTCGAGCGGGTTGAACTGGTACGCGACGATCGGCAGATCCGACGTCACCTTGTAGGCCTTCGCCGCTTTGATCGTGCCGTCGATCGACTGGTCCGGAATCGCGCCGCCCATCTGCGGCAGGATCGACGCGACCTGACCAGCCGGAACGATGCGCTGGATCATCTGGCCACCCGGGCCGAGCACGGTGACATTGGAGTCTTTGGGCTGCGGATTGGACACGACGATCGCGAACGGCGACAGGTGCGCGTCGAGGTAACAGATCGGCTGGTTCTGGCAGGTGAAGTTCGCCGGGCATGCAGCGTTCGGCGGATCGCAGAAACCGGCGATCGCGCCGCCGCCCATCATGTTGAAGCACACCGGCAGCGTCGCGTTCTTTACGCCGGGCACGCCGAAAATCGGATCGCAGTTGAGCGATCCTTGCAGACCGACAATGTCCTGCGCGTTATCGAGATCGGCCGCCCAGTACTCGCAGCCGATGTAGCTCTTGCTCGTCACCGCTTCGGCACACGCATCGACACACGCGCCGTCGACGCACAACGTCGAGCCCGCGCACGCCATCACCTCGCCGCCGGGCATGCCGGTCGCGTCGCACTGATGAACGTTGCCGTCCTTGCAGAACATCGTGCCCGGCACGCAGTCGACGCAGCCGAGCGAATCGACGCATCCGGTCGGGCAGTCGACCGCGTTCTCCCACATGCCACCGACGCAGGTCTGATACGTCGAGCCTTCGCAGCGATGCGTATCGTTCTGGCAGTCGGCGAGCGCGTCGACGCCATCGTCGTCATCGCCCTTCTTGCCGTCGGGGCCGCACGCGCTCAGCGCTAGCAACGAGAGGACGCACGTCACCAGTACGAACCGCATGGTTCCCTCCACAACGCCAAATTATCACGCGGCCGTGACTGCGAGAGTGCTCAGTCGCACGCGCCGGTGGCGCAATCGCAGGCCGCCGGGGTAGTGCCGCCGCACGTCTGGATGATCTGGTCCTGGAGCAAGAACGCCTCGACCTGCCGCAAAGCCGAGGGGTTGCGGTTCACGCCCGAGTGGGTCCCGTTGTCGTTCGACGGCGGGATGTTGAGGTCCGACGGCAGCGGCGTCGGGTGCTCGTCGTAGACGGTGAGCGCGTTCGCGAGCGGGCCGGGCTTGGCCGGCATGCCCCACACGTTCTTGACCGACGGGCCGAGCAGGTCGAGCCCCAGCGTGCGCGCGACCATCTCGGTCGCGATGTTCGTGACCAGCGAGTCGCCGATCGCGTACCAGATCAGGATGTTTTTGACGGGCACGCCCGGCAGCGGGTCCTTGATCACCTTCTCGGCAGTCGTGATCGGATCGTAGAGCTCCATGCCCATGCCGAGGAACGCGATGTTGAGCTCGTAGACCTCGGGGTCTTCGTACGCGCCCATCGCCGCGCCCATCAGCAAGTGCCACGCGTTCGAGCGCTCGAACATCAGCGACCACACGCCGCCGGGCACCGCGAGCACGCCCTTCTTGATGTTCGGGTCGTACGCCATGAATGTGTTGCCCATGATCCCGCCGAGCGAGCCACCGACGTAGAACGTCTTGTTGGGATCGATCACGCCGGTGCCGTTGTACTGAAACTCTTGGTGCTTGCCGAACTGGCCGCGCGCGATCGTCTCGAGCGCGATGAAGTCGATCACCGACTGCGCGAGCTTCTCGGTGATCGCTTGGCCCTTGTTCATGTCGTTGACGGCGAGCGGCGCGAGCGAGAGCTGCCGCGACGTCAGGCCGATGAAGTCGCCGGCGATGATCACGAAGCAGTAGTCCTGCGCGAGATCGACCACGAAGTCGTCGTCGAGGTACTCCTCGCCCGAGCCGAACAGGCCGTGGCCGAAAATGATCGTCGGGCGCGGCAGCGGCATCGTGGTCACGCACTCGGGCACGAGCGCGGCGAACCGCGCGTCGCGCATCCCCTGCATCTCGGGCAGCGCCTTGGCGGCGTCGCGCCGCATCACCGAGCTGTCCTCTTCACCGTTGGTAAGGAAGTTGGGCGACTTGAACGTACCGATGAAGCTCTTGAGCAAACCTGGCCGCGCCGCCTGCGGCGTTGCCGTGAACGTCAGGTTCGCGCCATCGGTGCCCATCGCGGGCAGCGCGGCGTCGCGCATCGTCAATAGATCGCTGCGCAAGAACTCGTTCGAAGCGGTGTAGTAGTCCCACGCGAGCGCGAGGTCGGTCTTCGGCACGCCGGCCGTCTCGAGCGCGGCGAAGATTTCCGTGTAGCGCTGGCTCGAGAACCGCGGATGGTCGTAGCTGCCGGTGAGTGCGGCCGCAAAGCCTTCGGGGATCACGAGGTCGCTCGTGCCGTCGGCGGCCTTCACGCTCTTGCGGATCGCGACCGCATAGCGCGTGTTCGGCGTGAGGCGCTCGAGCGGACGGATGATCAGATTGCGGACGTTGATGTCCTTCGTGTTCTGATCGACCTCAGCGAAGAACGGCTTGCGCTCGCCACTCGCCATGTCGAGCAGCACGATCGGTGAATCGGCCGCGAGCGACGCGTCGGGGTTCTTCCACGTCGGCAAGTTCGCGTTCGACACGCCGGTCGCGAACTGCGCGAGGATCGGACCGGTCGGCGAGAAGCCATCCCAGCGGTTGAGCCACGCCGAGTCGATCGAGATCTCGTCGAGGTTCTTCGGCATCGCCTCGATCGGAATCTGCACGCGGCGCCCCGTCACCGTCGACGCGTCATCGACCAGGTACGCCGATGACGGCCACGGCAGTAAGCAGCCTTGACCGCCGAGCGGGTTGCAGCGGTCGGGAATGTCGCTGCCGTCGCTGCCGCAAGCGGCAAGCGAGAGCGCGACCACGAATACGACGTGGCGTGGGTCCCTCACGCCGCGACCCTATCACCGCCTTTGCACGGCGTGTATGACGGAATTGGCAAGGCAGTGTCGCGATCGCCGCATCGGGGTCGGCCGACGCGGCGGGCTATGCTCCTCGCGTGGTCATCGGCTCGTGGCTGGATCGGGTGCTCTACCGCCACCCGTTCGAGGGTGCGAGTGCCCGCCGTTACGCGACCAAAGAGCGGCCCGCGTTCGGAGATCTCGACGAGCGGTTGCTCGACGACTTGGCGCCGATGTTGGCCAGCGCACGCCGGTTACTCGACCTCGGGGCGGGCCCAGCGACGTTCGCGGCCCGCACCGCGGCGCGCCATCCGCACCTCGCGGTGATGGCGATCGAGCCGAGCCGCGACTTCGCGGTCGCGCGCGCGGATGTCCACGTCGTGCGTGCGGCAGGCGAGGCGCTGCCGATCGGCGACGGTGTGATCGATGTCGCGGTGTGCCTGTCGTCGATCCGCCACGTCCGCGACCGGCCCGCCGTGCTGCGCGAGCTCCGCCGCGTGGTGTGCGGCACGCTCGTGATCGTCGAGCTCGATCCAGCTGCCGACGCCAAGCGCATCGCCGCGCATGCTGATCAGCTATCGGGCTCACTCCTGCGTCACGCGTTCGGTCCGCTCGTCGTGCGCACTGCACCACCGGTGGATGCGATCGCAGCGCTCGCAACCGCCGCGGGCTTCGAGGTGCGCGCACGACGCGACGACCCCGTGCAGCCGGTCTACATCATGGAGCTGCAATGAAGTACGGCGACGAGCTGCTCGCGCACGTGCCGCGGACGTCGCGTCCGTAGTTCGTCGGACCGCGGACAAGCGCGCGAGCACATTCGACCAGTTGCGCCTGGCACTGAAGATGCTGGTTGGCGCGCGGACCACCCTAGGTAGAATGGAGATGGCTTATGGAATCGGATGATCTGACCGTCCGTGTGCTGGTCGAGCTTCGCGAGGAGGTTCGCAGCGGTTTCCAGGACGTGCGTAGTGAGCTTCACGGCGTTCGTGGCGAGGTCCACGGCGTTCGTGGCGAGGTCCGCGGCGTTCGTGACGAGGTCCGCAGCACCAACGAGCGCGTAGACCGGCTCACCGAGCATGTCGAGAAGCTCACCAGCCGGGTGACGAACGTAGAAGCAGGCGTAGATCGTGTCACGGATCGGGTCGAAAAGCTTACCGACCGCGTTGGCGCCGTCGAAGCTGGGCTCGACAACGTGGGTCACCGAATCGTGAGCTCCGAGATCCGTCTCGCAACCGCGATCATCGACCATCACGGCACGCTTCAGGATGTGCACACTCGCCTCAAGAACCAGCGCGATCTCTATGATCGTGTCGAGCGCTGCGAGCGCGACATCGAAGAGCTGAAGAAGCGGCCTTAGCTGATCTCGAGCTCGTCGAAGTTCGGCTTGCGCGTCGCCCACCAGTACGCGGTCGTGCGACCGGACCAATTGTTCGTGATGCGCCCGTCGTCGGTCTTGTACCAAGAGTGACAGCCGGCGGCCCACGTCGTGCGCGCGAGCTCGCGTTGCAGCTCGTCGTTAGAGCGCGCCATCGCCTCGTGCTTGACGTCGAGCCAGCGCGCACCGCGCCGCGCGAGCTCGTCGAGGCAGCCGAGGATGTAGCGGACCTGGCACTCGATCATGAACAAGATCGACGAGTGCCCGAGGTTCGTGTTCGGGCCGTAGAGCAAGAACAAATTCGGAAAGCCACTGACCGCGATCCCGCGATGCGCTTCGGCGCCGGCCGCCCAACGCGCCGCGAGCGTGGTGCCGTCCTTGCCCGCGATCTGCATCGGCGCGAGGAAGCTCGTGGTGTCGAAGCCGGTCGCGAAGATGATCGCGTCGGCGGCATACGCCGCGCCGTCGGCAGTGATCACCGAATCGGCGGTGACGCGTTCGATCGCCGAGGTGACGAGCGAGACGTTGTCGCGCTGCAGCGTCGGGTACCAGTCGTCGGAGATCACGATGCGCTTGCAGCCGACTGGATACTCGGGCGTGAGCCGTGTGCGCAGCGCCGGATCGGCGACTTGCTTGCGCAGGTGACGCAGCATCGTCCAACGCACGAACTTGCCGGTCCAGCTGTGCTGGTGCAGCGCGGGGAACCGCGACTCGAGGTTCCAGTAGATCCAGCTGCGATAGAGCCGGCGCCAGCCCGGAACGTGCTCGAAGAGCCACTTCTCGACGCCGCGGTACGCGCGGTCCTTGCGCGGGAACACATACGCCGGCGAGCGCTGCAGCACCGTGAGGTGAGCGACCTGCGGCGCGATTTCGGGCACGAACTGCGCCGCGCTCGCACCGTTGCCGATCACCACGACGCGCTTGCCGCGCAGATCGAAGGCGTGGTTCCAGCGCGCGGAGTGAAATGACGTGCCCGCGAACGCGTCCTGCCCGGGCAGCGCGGGGATGCGCGGCCGGTTGAGCTGGCCCGTGCCGCTGATCAGCACGTCAGCGATAAGCTCGCCGCGGCTCGTGCGGATGCGCCACGCGCCGTCTGTGAAGGCTGCGCCGTGAACTTCGGTGCCGAGCTGGAGATGCGCGGTCAGGCCTTCGCGCTCGACGCAGTCGTGGAGGTAGCGCTCGATCTCGGCTTGGCGCGCGAACTTGTGCTGCCAGTCGGCCTTCGGCGCGAACGAGAAACAGTAGAGGTGCGAGGGCACGTCGCAGCCGGCGCCGGGATAGCGGTTGTCGTGCCACGTGCCGCCGATGCCGGGCGAGCGCTCGACGATCGTGAAGTCCGTGTGGCCCGCCCGTTTGAGCCGCATCGCCATCGCGAGCCCCGCCGCCCCTGCCCCGACGATGACGATCTTCATCGAGCGCGCATATTACGCAAACCCGCGGCGAGGTGCCCGTGATTAGCGCTTGGGCCGGGTCGCGCGCGCCGTCGTGGCGAGCTGGTCGGCGTCTGCGAAGACCTCGTCGACCGCGGTCGAGTCGATGAGCTCGGCGAGCAGCCGATCGCCGAGCTCGCGCCCGGGCTGCTCCAAGATCGTCGCGATGCGGCGCAGCGGTGGCGGCTGCTTGCCGCGCAGCTCGATCAAGCCATCCGTGACGAGCTTGTCGAGCAGCGCCTGCGCCCACTGCTCCTCGACGTTCGGCTGCGCGGGCGATTGCGCGCCGTCGTCCTCGCCGATCAGCGCCCATGCGAGCTCGCTCGCCGCTACGTCCTCGTCGAAGCCCGTGCCCGGCGCATCGGCGAGCCATTCGTGGAGCAGCGAGCGCGCTTCCTCGGTGACGTCTTCCTCGACACCGCGATAGGTCGCGCGCGACGCCATCAGGCCTTCGCCGCGAGCCCCCATCGGCATCTCGACGTCGATCACCATCATGCCGGTGGAAAGCAGGTCGGCGAGTCGCGCGAGCATGGCGTCGCGGGTGGCATGCGGCAGCTCGACCCAGGCGCGCGGTCCGACGACGCGCACGTCCTTGCTCGACACCTCCGCCTTCGCGCAGGCCGCACGCAATGCCTTGGCCGGTACGGTGGCCCCGACGACAGTTGCCTTCATGGCATCTTGTTTTTACGCGCCGCGAGCATCTCGATCAAATCCATCTTCGTGAGAATGCCCAGAACGCTACGTTGGTCGTCAACGACGATCGCCACCTCACCGCGCTCGAAAATGCGTGGTAGCTCGCCCGAGCTGGCGTGCAGCGAGACCGTCGAGACCTTGCGCTCCATGACCTCGGCGACGACGGTGTCGCGATCGACCCGGCCTGTCATGAGCTGATGGAGGAGATCACTTTCGGTCAGGATGCCGGCGAGCTTGCCGCCGTCGAGCACGGGCATCTGCGAGATGCCGTGCTGCTTGAATAGGTCGGTTGCGCGGCTGACCTTGTCGTTGAGGTCGAGCGAGATCACGTTGCGCCGGCCGACCATGCGCATGATGTCGTTGACCGTGCCGACCTCCCAGTCGGCCTTGAAGAAGCCCTGCTGGCGCATCCAGCGATCGTCGACGAACTTCGTCAGGTAGTTGCGGATCGAGTCGGGCAGGATCACGACGACGCGCTTGCCGGCGCCGAGCTCGCGGCATACCTGCATGGCCGCCCATACCGCGGCGCCCGACGAGCCGCCGATCAGCAGGCCCTCCTGGCGGATCAGCTGGCGCGCGACCAGGAACGAGTCGCGGTCATTCGACTTGATCCAGCGATCGACGAGCCGGCGATCGAGCACGTCGGGAATGAAGTCGTAGCCGATGCCCTCGACCTTGTACGTCCTGATCTCGCCGGGACCGGCGAGGATCGAGCCCTCGGGATCGACGCCGATCACCTTGCAGCCCGGCACCTCGCGCTTGATCACCTTTGCGACGCCGCTGATCGTGCCGCCGGTGCCGGCGGTCATCACGACCGCGTCGAGCTTGCCGCCGCACTGATCGATGATCTCGCGGCCGGTGCCGTCCTCGTGCGCGTTCGGGTTCGACGGGTTCGAGTACTGATCGAGAATGTGCGAGTTGGGGATGATCTCTTTGAGCCGCTTCGCGACGCCGATGTGGCTCTCCGGCGCGTCCCACGCGGCCTCGGTCGGCGTGCGAATGATCTCGGCGCCGAGCGCCTCGAGCACGACCTGTTTCTCCTGCGACATCTTCTCGGGCATCGTGATGATCACGCGGTAGCCGCGCACCGCGGCGGCCATCGCGAGGCCGATGCCGGTGTTGCCCGACGTCGGCTCGATCAGCGTGTCGCCCGGCTTGATGCGTCCCGACTGCTCGGCGTCGAGCAGCATGCGCACGCCGATGCGGTCCTTGACCGAGCCACCCGGGTTCATGAACTCGCACTTGCCGAGCAGCTCGCATGGTAGGTCGCGGCCGATGCGTGACAGGCGGACCATCGGGGTGGAGCCGGTGGTGTCGAGAATCGAGTCGAGGATTTGGGACCGCTCGGACATTGCGCGCGCAGTCTATTACCGGCCGCGTGACGCCGTAAGCCCGCGGACTCGCGATCTCCAACAGGATAGCGCTCCCGGCGCCATGTCGTGGTAATCAGGGGCGGATGTCTGCCGTCGACGACCTGCGCGAGCTGCTCGACCGCCGCATCGTCGTGCTCGACGGTGCGATGGGCACAATGGTGCAGGGCTTGGGCCTGGCCGATGAGGCGGTGTGGCGCGGTGATCGGTTCAAGAACCACGGCCACGCACTCAAGGGCTGCAACGATCTGCTCGCGCTGACCAAGCCAGAAGCGATCGAAGAGATCCACCTGCAGTTTTTGCGCGCCGGCGCCGACATCGTCGAGACCGACACGTTCACCGCGACGTCGCTCGCGCTCGCCGACTACGGCCTCGAAGGTGCGGTGCGCGACATCAACGTCGCCGCCGCACAAGCGGCACGGCGCGCCGCCGACCGCGCGATGAAAGAAGACGGCAAGCGGCGCTGGGTCGCCGGCTCGATCGGACCGACCACGAAGTCGGCCTCGCTGTCGCCCGACGTCAATGATCCGGGCGCACGCTCGGTCACGTTCCGCGAGCTCGTCGCGTCGTTCGGCGAGCAGGCGCGTGCGCTGATCGAAGGCGGCGTCGATCTGCTGCTGACCGAGACGCACATCGACACGCTCAACTGCAAGGCCGCGCTGTACAGCTTCGAGGAGCTGTTCGCGCAGGGCGTGCCACGCGTGCCGGTGATCGCATCGGTGACGATCCCCGACAAGTCGGGGCGCACGCTGTCGGGGCAGACCGTCGAGGCGTTCTTCAACTCGATCAGTCACAGCAACCTGCTCGCGGTCAGCATCAACTGCGCGCTCGGTGCCGATGACATGCGGCCGCACGTCGCCGAGCTCGCGCGGATCGCCGGGCTGCGCGTCGCGTGTTATCCGAACGCCGGCCTGCCGAACGAGTTCGGCGAGTACGACGACACGCCGGAGCACATGGCGCAGGTGCTCGGCGATTTCGCACGCGATGGCCTGCTCAACATCGTCGGTGGCTGCTGCGGCACCAGGCCCGAGCACATCGCGGCGATTCGCGCGGCGGTCGACGGCGTCGCGATCCGCAAGATTCCGAAGCCGCCGCGCCACATGCGGCTGTCGGGGCTCGAGCCGCTGACGATCACGCCGGAGACGAACTTCGTCGTGATCGGCGAGCGCACGAACGTCACCGGCTCGGCGGTGTTTCGCCGGCTGATCAAAGACGACAAGTACGACGAGGCGGTCGCGGTCGCGCGCCAGCAGGTCGAGGGTGGCGCGAACATCCTCGACGTCTGCATGGACGAGGGCATGCTCGACGGCGTCGCCGCGATGCAGCGGTTCTTGAACCTGATCGCGAGCGAGCCCGACATCGCGCGCATCCCGGTGATGGTCGACTCGTCGAAGTTCTCGGTGCTCGAAGCCGGCCTCGAGTGTCTGCAGGGAAAAGGTGTCGTTAACTCGATCTCGCTCAAGGAAGGCGAGGCCGAGTTCATTCGCCAGGCGAAGGTCGTGCGCCGGTTCGGCGCCGCAGTCGTGGTGATGGCGTTCGACGAGACCGGTCAGGCGACTACCGTCGAGCATCGCGTCTCGATCGCGAAGCGCGCGTACAAGATCCTCACCGAGCAGGTCGGCTTCCCGGCCGAAGACATCATCTTCGATCCGAACATCCTGACGATCGGTACCGGCATGGAGGAGCACGACGACTACGCCGTCGGCTTCATCGAGGCCACGCGCCGCATCAAGGCGGAGCTGCCCGGCACGAAGGTGTCGGGCGGCGTGTCGAACCTGTCGTTCTCGTTCCGCACGTCACCGCGCGTGCGCGAGGCGATCCACTCGGTGTTCCTCTATCACGCGATCAAAGCCGGTCTCGACATGGCGATCGTCAACGCCGGTCAGCTCGCGAACTACGAGCAGCTCGATCCGACGTTGCGCGAAGCGGTCGAGGATCTCGTGCTCAATCGGAGACCGGACGCGACCGAGCGCATGCTCGCGCTCGCGGCCACGTTCGGCGGCGCGACGGAAAAGAAGGAAGACGAGCTCGCGTGGCGCGCCGAGCCGCTCGGCAAACGACTCGCGCACGCGTTGATCAACGGCATCACCGACTTCATCGACGCCGACATCGCCGAAGCGCTGACCGTCTATGCAAAGCCGCTCGACATCATCGAGGGTCCGCTGATGGACGGCATGAACATCGTCGGCGAGCTGTTCGGCAGCGGCAAGATGTTCCTGCCGCAGGTCGTCAAGAGCGCGCGCGTGATGAAGAAGGCGGTCGCGATCCTCGAACCACTGATGGACGCAGAGAAGAAGCGCACCGGCGTCAGCACGGCGAAGGGCAAGATGGTGATCGCCACGGTGAAGGGCGACGTCCACGACATCGGCAAGAACATCGTCGGCGTCGTGCTGCGCTGCAACGGCTACGAGGTCACCGATCTCGGCGTGATGGTGCCCGCGCACAAGATCCTCGACACCGCGAAGGAGCTCGGCGCCGACCTCGTCGGCCTCTCCGGCCTGATCACGCCGTCGCTCGACGAGATGATCAGCGTCGCCGCCGAGATGAGCCGGCGCGGCATGACGGTGCCGCTGCTGATCGGCGGCGCGACCACGAGCGGCAAGCACACCGCGGTCAAGATCGCGCCCGCGTACACCGGCTCCACCGTGCACGTGCCCGACGCGTCGCTCGCGGTCGGCGTGCTCGGCAAGCTGATGTCGGGCGATCGCGCCACGTACCTCGCCGACATCGCGGCGAAGCAGGCGTCGCAGCGCGAAGCGTTCGTCGCCGCGCAGAAGCGGCCGCTGCTCACATTCGAGGACGCGCGCGCGCGCCGGTGCAAGCTCGACTTCGGAAACCTTGCCGTCCCCGCGTTCACCGGCATCAAGAACCTCGATCTCGAGCTCGCCGAGCTCGCGGAGTGGATCGACTGGTCGCCGTTCTTCCACACGTGGGAGCTGTCGGGCCGCTACCCCGCGATCCTCGACGATCCGAAGAAGGGCGACGCTGCGCGCAAGGTGTTCGCCGACGCACAGGCGCTGCTCTCGCGCATCATCAGCGGCAAGCTGTTGCGCGCGCGCGCGACCTACGGCTTGTTCCCCGCGCACGCCGAAGGTGACGACCTGGTGATCGGCAACCAGCGGTTCCCGATGCTGCGCCAGCAGGAAGACAAGGACGTCTGCCTGTCACTCGCGGATTTTATCGCGCCCCAAAACGTTGCGCCCGATCACGCGGGCGCGTTCATCGTCACCGCGGGGCTTGGCGTCGACGAGCTCGCCGGTTCGTTCGAAGCGCAGCACGACGACTACTCCGCGATCATGGTCAAGGCGCTCGCCGATCGGCTCGCGGAAGCCGCCGCCGAATGGCTGCACCATCGCGTGCGCGTCGAGTGGGGCTACGGCGCGAGCGAGGGGCTGTCGAAGGAAGACGTCCTCGCCGAGAAGTACCGCGGCATTCGCCCGGCATTCGGCTACCCGGCCTGCCCCGATCACACACCGAAGGGCACGCTGTTCGCGCTGCTCGACAACGCGCAGCACCACGGCGTCACACTCACCGAAAGCTACGCGATGCTGCCGACCTCGTCGGTGTCGGGCCTGTACTTCGCGCACCCCGACGCGCGTTACTTCTCGGTCGGCCGGCTGCAGAACGATCAGGTCACCGACTATGCGCGCCGGCTCGGCGTCACGCCGCTCGAGGTCGCACGGATGATCCCGTCGCTCGTGCCGTCGTAGCTCGAACGCCGTTCCAGAGCACGTCTGGCGCTGAGCGCCTCCCAGATGGAACGCCAAAACGCCCAAGCGGCCAAAGACGCCACCGGACAAGGGTTCGGTTCTTTACTCGGCGCGAGCGCCCTGCGTTCTGCATGAGCGCTCTGGCATGCAGCGCGCGATCGAGATGATCTTCTTCTGGCGTTCTTGGCGTCTGCACTGGCGTCTTGGCGGTAACTCTGGAGCACGCCCCGCGGCGCTAAGACGCCCAGCGTTCATTGGTCGGACGACGTGTGATCGTGCACGACGAGCCAACCCTCCTGCGTTCGGCGTAGCGCGACCGAGAACACACCCGAGCCTGCGTTTGGCGTCTCGGTCAGCCTCCAGCGGCCGAGCACGATCGCGCCGTCGGCGCCGAGCTGCTGGACGCCGAGGATCTCGAACGCGAGCACGCCCATCGAGGATCGGTCGCTGCCGTACTTGGCTTTGTATTTGTCGTGCGTCTCTTGCCAGCCGCGACGGATTTTGCTGCCGCTCGTGAACACGAGCTCGGGCGCGCGCACGTAGCCGGCCATGTAGCCGGTGAGGTCACCGCGATTCCATGCGGCTTGTTGCGCGGTGAGCACGTTGAGGACCGCGACCTCGTCAGTCGCTGTGAATCTATGTGACGTGGCGCATGCGGACCACAGCACGAGCGAGCAAGCGATGGCAGCCGGTGGCAAGCGCGAGCAGGACGTGGATTGCACGCCTGTTGCTACCAGACCCCGTCATGGAAACAAACCGTCTGTCTCAGCTCATGACGTTGACGTGCGGCGGCCAGCTAGAACGGCCCGTCACCCGCGCGCACGAGACGATGCTTGCGATCTTCGCGGTCGTCGCCGCGCTCGCACTGTCGGCGCTGTGGGGTATCGCCGCTGGAAGCTCGTCAGCGACGCTCGCCGTCGCGAATGCGTACAAGGTGCCGATGGTGATCTTGCTCTCGGCGCTGACCGCGCTGCCGGCCGGGCTCGTCGCGCTGCGGCTGACCAACGCGAAGCTGACCGCGATCGAGCTGTCGAGCGCGTTCGCGCGTGCGATCTTCGGCGGCGCGCTCGTACTCGCGACGCTCGCGCCGCTCGTCGCGATCTACTATCACACGAGCTCGAAAGCGGGCATACCGATCGCGCTCGGCTCGGTGTTCATCGCGCTCGGCACTGCAACGCTGCTGTTCGGTCGTGCGGTTGTGCGGCGCATGCTCGAGAACACCGGCAGCGCGACCACCGGCCGCATGGCGTCGCTGATCGCGGTGGTCGTGCTCGTCACGTTGTTCGTCGCGGCGCTCATGCAGTACGTCGCGGTCGCCTCGCCGATCATCGGCGAGGTCGGCACGCGGTTCGATGGCGGCTTCGACACGATGTTCACGAGGCCCTGATGCTCGGCGGTCACGATCAAGCCTACGTCGCGCTGATCTGGGTCGTCGCGTCGGGCTTCGGCGCTGCCGCGCTCGTCGCGCTCGCGGTGATCTATCGCCGAGCGGTGCGCCGCCACGAGCTCGAGCAAGCCGAGCGCACGATCGCCGAGCACGATCAGTCTGAGTGACCGAGCGTCGGGTCGTCGGCATCCTCTGCGACCGAGCCGAACGTCGTGCGGTGCCAGCGCCGATCGGCGCCGGTGATCACGAGCTCACCTCCGCCGGTCACGCCCGCCTCGGAGAAGCACAGCGTGTAGACGCGGCGTTCGTCGGCCACGGACGTCGTGTCGCGCACGCACCAGCTGCGCTCGTGCGGGAATGCTTGAATCGAGTGCTGCATGCCACCGGTTGCTTGGCTGTGCTCGCGGTCCCGTGCCCGCGCCGTGATCAAGAGCTCTTCGTCGCCGAGTAGCGCGAGCTCGTCGACGTCGTCGATCGGCAATGCCGGGTGATACAGACCCGCCGGGGTCGCGACCCAGCCGCCGACCACGAGCAACCCGGCATACGGAGCCGCGCACGAAACGCGCGACACGGTCGCATCGCCGACCGGTTTGACGCCGGCGACCTCGCACGCGAGCGTGCCCGATTGCGTCGATGTCGCGACCCACGCATCGCCGCGCCGCTCTCCAGTCACCGTCGTGATCGGCAGCGTCCACGTGCGACCGCTCTCGAACAGCACGAGGTACGGCGGCCCACGGGTGGAGCTCGGCGAAGGCTTCGCAGCGGCGCCGCACGCGGCCAACAACGCAAGCGCGACCAACCTCACGTCGCCATTATACAGTCGCGCCATGCGCTCCCTGCTTGTCGCCATCGTTGCTCTCGTCGCATGTAAGGAGTCGTCGAAGCCGGTGACCTCGACCGGCGATTACTGCCGCGGCCAGAGCCAGTTCGTTCCGGCGCCGTCGCCGCTCGGCACGCTCGGTGGCTCGTCGGTGCGGCCGACGAACACGTTCTCGATCGTGGCGCGCGATCCCGCGACCGGCGACCTCGGCGTCGCCGTGCAGTCGCACTGGTTCTCCGTCGGCAGCATCGTCACGTGGGCCGAGCCCGGCGTCGGCGCGGTCGCGACGCAGGCGTTTGTCGAGCCTGGTTATGGCCCGAAGGGGCTCGCGCTGATGCGCGACGGCGTCGCGCCCGCCGACGCGATCGCGCAGCTCACCGCCGCCGATCCACAGCAGGCATCGCGCCAGCTCGGCTTCATCGACGCGATGGGCCGCGTCGCCTCGCACACCGGAGCGAAGTGCATCGCATTCGCGAGCAGCAAGGTCGGCGACGGTTACGCGGTGCAGGCGAACATCATGAGCAACGACAAGGTCGTGCCGGCGATGGCGCAAGCGTACGAGACGACGAAAGGCGATCTGGCCGATCGCATGCTCGCAGCGCTCGATGCGGCGCAGGCCGCGGGTGGCGATCTGCGCGGCTGCCAATCGGCGGCGATTCTGATCGTCAGCGGTAAGCGCAGTGAAACACCCTGGACCGAGAAGAAGCTCGAGCTACGCATCGAGGACACGGCGGAGCCATTACAGGAGCTGCGCCGCCTCGTCGTGCTCGCGCGCGCGTACGACCACATGAACAAGGGCGACCTCGCGCTCGAGAAGAAGGACATCGCTGGGGCGTCGCAGCACTATGCGACCGCGCAGCGCATCGTCCCCGACAACATCGAGATGGTGTTCTGGGCCGGCGTGACGTTGGCGAGCGTCGGCAAGCTCGACGAAGGCAAGCCGATGGTCAAACGCGCGATCTCGAACGATCCGGTCTACGCCGAGCTGCTGAAGCGGCTCATCGATCCTCCCGGCCTGATCTCGAAGGAGCACGCCGAGCAGTTGCTACGCTAGGCATTCGCCGAGCGAAAGTTACGCCCGGTGAGCGACGGTTGCGGCAGGCGCGCTGAGCGTTGCGCGTCCGCGCACTCCGACGTCCTCCGATGCGCAGCGCACGATGCGCGTCACCATGGGTTCGCACTGGTGGCATGCGCGATGCTCTAGTTACCAAGCATGGATATTCTTACCTGGCTCATCGTTGGTTTGATCTCGGGTGTACTCGCCGGTCTTGTCGTCGGTGGGTACGGGCTGCTCGCGGACATCGTCATCGGCATCGTCGGTGCGTTTATCGGCGGCTTCATCTTCCGCGCGGCCGGCTGGGCAGCGCCGTTCGGAGGCTTGGCAGGCACGATCTTCGTCGCTTTCATCGGCGCAGTCGTACTGTTGGTCATCCTGCACTTGTTCAACCGGCGTCGCGTTGTATAGCGTCGGCGGGTGAGCGACCCGTTTCGCTTCTTCCTACGCGTTCGCTACGGCGAGTGCGACGCGCAGGGCATCGTGTTCAATGCGCGCTGGGGTGACTACGTGGATGTCGCCGTGACCGAGTACCTACGCGCGCTGTTCGGCACCGTCGAATCGGCGGGCAGTATCGAGATGCGGCTCGTCAAGCAGACGCTCGAGTGGCGCGCCTCGGCACGTTACGACGACGTACTCGACTGCCGCGTGTCGACCGCCAAGATCGGCACCACGTCGTTCACGTTCGCGACGCAGTTTCGGCGGCTTGCCGATGGCACCGACCTCGCGACCGCCGAGACCGTCTACGTCGCCTGTGATCTCGCAGGCGCGAAGCAGCCGGTATCGCCCGCGCAACGCGCCACGCTCGAACGCGGCGCCCCGGGTGTCGTCGTCGATCACGCAGGCGCACGCTAGACTCGTACATGCTCGACCTCTTGCAGTGGCCCGCGATGGTCATCACGGTGCTCGCTGCATACCTCGTCGCGTCGCGCAGCGCGCGCAAGCGCAAGGTCGGCTTCTGGGTGTTCCTCGCAAGCAACGTCGCGTGGGTCGTGTGGGGACTACACGCGAACGCGTACGCGTTGATCGTGCTGCAGGGCGCCCTCGCGCTGCTCAACTTCCGCGGCGTACGCAAGAACGAGCAGGTCAGCGAGCGAGCCGAGCGCGCTGCGCCGGTGTCAGGTACTTCACCGCTTCCCGCATCGTGACACCGGAGAGTCGCTTCGCCCGCGGCACGAGCCACGCGAACACGAGCCGCTGTTGCTTGCGGCTGGTCTCGCGCAGGATCCAACCGATCGCTTTGCGGATGAAGAATTCGCGCTCGTCGAGCATGGGGTCGGCGTAACGCCCGAACCGCGCGAAGTCGCCGCCGCCCTCGCGCAGCGGCACGAGCAGCGCGAGCAGTGCGGAGCGTCGGATCCAGAAGTTGTCGTCCTTCGCCCACCGATCGAGTGTGCGGTTGAGCTTTGCATCCGCGGTGACGAGCGGTCCCATCACGTGGGTCGCGAGCGCGTCGACGTATGCCCACGACTTGCTGTCGCGGAGC
>DATDCH010000054.1:0-8562 GCA_036524455.1 Kofleriaceae bacterium
GAAGGCGTGCGGCAGTACCTGACGTACGGCGTGCTCGCGGTCGGCACCGCGCTGATCGCGGCGTACGTGGTCGTGTACTGGCAACTCGCGAAGCGCGGCGCGTGGAAGCCGCCGTGGCTCAAGCTCTGGCTCGTCGGCTCGACCGGCTTCGTGTCGATCTACACGTGGGGCTTCAACTCGTGGGGCCAGGCGTTTTTGATCATGAACCTGTTCCACGCGGTGCAGTACCTCGCACTCGTGTGGGCGATGGAGAAGAAACGCATCGCGGGCGTGGTGCGGATGCCGGCGCGCCCGCTGGTCGCGCTCGCGATCTATCTCGGCAGCTGTTTCGTCTACGGCCTCGCGGTGCAGTCGCTCGACGCGAGCCTGACGACGCTATGGGCGATCACGATGGTCGTGTCGCTGATGCACTTCTGGTACGACGCGTTCGTGTGGTCGGTGCGTCGCGCGCAGGTCTAGCCGCCGCGCGTAGCCCGTGTAGCCGATCGCGAGCGAGCGCGTCCACGTGAACGCGAAGTCGTCACCGACTCTGCCGGTGATGAGCATGCGCCACAGCGGCCAGCGAAACCGCGGGCGCGAGCCGCGCAGCTCGCCGATCGCGAGGCCGGCATTCGCGCACAACGCGCTGACCTCGCCGGGCGTGCGGAACAGCTCGATGACGTGCAGATCCTTCGGCGCGTTCGCGACAAACCACTCGACGCCCTTGATCACGATCACGTGCGCCGCGGTCGTGCGATTGAACGTGTGGAAGAAGAACAGGCCGCCGGGCCGGAGCACGCGCGCCGCTTCGGCGATCAGCTGGTCGGGCTGCGTGACGTGCTCGAGCAAATCCATCGCACACACGACGTCGAAGCTCGCGTCGGGGTAGCGCAGCGCGCAGGCGTCGCCCAGCTCGTACGTTGCAGTCTGCGTCGCATCGTGAGCGCGGGCGACGCCGAGATTCTCGGCGGTCGTATCGACGCCGGTGACGTGGTGGCCGAGCGCCGCGAGGTGATTGCCGAGCAGGCCCGCGCCGCAGCCGAGATCGAGCACGCGCTGCGGCGCAGGACCGAGCATGCGCGCGATCTCGCCGGCGAGCCACGGATTGCGGTGGCGCGACTCGGCGCGCAGCAGTGCGATTGGCGTGTCCTCGGCGCGATACCAACGCTCGCCGAGATCGGCGTACCACTCGTTGTTGATCGCGCGCGCTTTGCGATCGCGCAGCACGTTCCAGTAGATGATCTGATACGCCGTGAACGCGACCGTGACGGCGAGCTGACCGGTGAGCATCGCGGTCTCGCCGCGCCACGCGAGGTACGCGAACGCTGCGAGTACGATCGGATGCAGCGCGAACAGCACCGCGTGCAGCCAGTGCTCGCCGGCGCCGCACTCGCGCGCGTGCACGCCTTCATCCTTGGTGACGAACAGCGTCGAGGCGATCGCGAGCACTGCGTAGCCAGCGAGACCGCCGCCGGCGAGCAGCCAGACGAGACACGCGACGATCGTCAGCGTGTCGAGCGGATGACCGATGCGCTCCCAGCGCGGCAATCCGCGCCGGCGATGAAAGTGGAATTCGTCGATCACCATCGCGCACGCCTGCAGCGCGATCGCGACGACGCATGCCGCGATCATCGCTTCTCCAGGATCGCGCCGCACACGGTGAGACCGGGCCCGAACGCGAAGCTCGGGATCAGCGTGCCGCGCGGGACGCTCGGATCCGCCAGCATGTGCATCCAGATATGCGGCAGCGTCGCCGACGACATGTTGCCGTAGTCGTGCAGCACGCCGCGGCTGGCCGCGACCTGTGCGTCATCGAGCTCGAGCACGTCGCGCACGCGATCGATGATCTTCGGACCGCCTGGATGCACGGCGAATAAGGAGGTCTTCAAGTGCCCGAGGTGAAGGCCACCGCGCTTGAACAGCTCGACGACAAAACCGCGCAGTGCCGTCGCGATCCGATCGGGGACGTCGCGCGCGAGCGTCATCTGCATCCCGTGATCGGAGATTTGCCAGCCCATCGCTTGGTGCGAGTCGGGCAGCACGACCTCGTACGCGGTGACGAGGTGGAGGCCAGGCCCGCCGTCGGGCAGCATCGCGTAGCGGATCAACCCGTCGGCGAACAGGCTCTGTACGACGAGCTGCTCGACGCGATGCTCGCCGGGATCGAGGTGCAGCGAGCACAGCTCGGTGTGCACGATATCGACGCGGCGCGATCCGATCGCCGAGAACCCAGCGGCCATCCGCACCGCGGGCAACGCGGCATAGCAACCCATGTGATACGCGTGCGTGACGCGCGTGCGTGCGCCCCATCCTTTGCGCGCGACCATTCGCTGCGCGCCGCTCGGCGACACGTAACCGGTGCACGTGACGTGGATCAGATCGTCGGGCGCGTGCTCGTCGGCTTCGTACGCGCGCGTGAAGTAGTCCGCGACACAGTCCGCATACAGCTTCATCCGTGTCGCGGTGCTCCGGCCGTGCGCGTGGCGCGGCAGATCGTAGAGCATGTTGTTTGCGAAGCCGTCGCGCTCGACATCGGCGACCGAGTGTCCGCGGCGCGCCAGCTTGGTCGGCGGGCACGCGCAGCGCTCGAGCACGCGCGCGACCTTCGTCTCGAACCGCTTGCGCTCGCGGTCGTCGAGCTTGCCGAGGTTGGCTTCCGCTTCGGCGTGGGCCGCCGCAAGCCACGCGAGGCTCTTCGCCTGGTCCACTTCGAATTGAGGTCGAGTCGCGACGAAATCTGCGAGACGCATTGCGTGCGCGCGGGCGTGCAGCTTTCGATCCGCCAGCTCCCGCAGCGCGTGCCTCGGTTAGCCGCGGCGATCCGTGGCGCACGAGCACGCTGTGGCGGGAGCGTGCCGCTAATCGCTAGCCTGCGGCGCGTGCGTCGCCGTGAATCGGATACGCGCCGATCAGGTCGTCCTCGGCGCGCTGGTTCTTGCGCGCCTCGAGCTGATCGACAACCCGCAGGATCGACGCGACGCGCGCTTGCCAGGTCTCGTCGACCATACCGGCCGAGCGCTCGACGCGTGCCGGGCGGCTGCCCTCGGCCAGCGCCTGTTCGATTGCCGCGACGAGCTCGCCACCGGTATCCGCGATGCGGCACAGATGCGCGTAGGGCTGGACCTCCGGCATGTTCGTCGACACGACGGGCAGACCCGCCGACAGGTACTCGCGCAGCTTGAGCGGGTTGATGAACTTGACGTCGTTGTCGATGCGATACGGGATCAAGCCGACGTCGAAGCCTTTGCAGTACGCGGGCAGCTCGTCGTGCTTCTTCTGGCCGAGCAGGTGGACGTTCGGCAGTCCCTCGAGCGGGCCGATGTCGCACAGCTTCTGGCCGATCAACGCGAGCGACCAGTCCGGGCGAGCCTTCGCGATGTGTGCCATCAGCTCGTAGTCGAGGAAGTCGCGTAGCGTGCCGAAGAAGCCGATGCGCGGGCCGGGCAGGGCGGCGAGGTCCGCCGGAATCTCGACCGAGTCGTCGATCGCCCGCGCGAACTTCGCGTAGTCCACGCCGTGCGGCGCGAGGAACGTGTTCTTGCAGTGCTTCGCCTTCTTCTCGCACAGCGCGAGGCTCGTCGTGAACGTCGCGTCGACGCGCTCGAGCAGCTGGCGCTCCATCGCGAGCGTGCCTTCGCGATCGAGACCCGGAAACGTCGCCCATTCGTCGACGCAGTAGTAGAACGCGAGCTCCTCGCCGAGCGTACCGACGTACGGCGCGGTGTTCGGCAAAAACGTCATCAGGTGGAACTTGTCGATGCCGAGTTGCGCGCGCAGCGCGCGGATGGTCGTGCGCAGGATCTGGCGATTGATCGCACCCGCGATGTTGCTCTGCGGAAGCGGCAGCACGAGCGGCGTCGCGACCCACAAATCATTCTCGACGTTGACCGCGCCGCGTGTGAACTCGACGAGCTTGCGCTTGATCTTGCCGAGGTCGCGCGCATTCGTCAGGTCCGGCTTGCGCGTCGACAACGAGTTGAGCCACAGCACACGGCGCGTCTTCGCGAGCTCGCGCAGCACGTGGTGATTCGACGTTGGGTCTTCGTGCCAGTCCTTAGAGAAGGCGATGATCGGCGTGGCCATGCGGACACCATGGGTCAGCGCTCATCGCAGACCACGCGCGCACACGTGAGAGATCAGAAAGCAAAATCCAGGCGTGTCGTCGACGCACGCGCGCTCAAAGAAATTCTCTGAGACTGGTACGCGCGCGTCACTGCTTGGGCGGGCCGTAGGACCACCACGCTTGGCGGTACTCGGTGATCTTGCCGTTCTCGAGCGTCACGCTACGCGCGACATAGATCTCGGGAACGTTGCGCGGCAGGCCTTGGTACTTCATCGCCTTCGCGGTTTGGTGCAGACACTCGAGCAAGCTCTCGCCTTTGAGCGTCGTCTTCGCGGGGTCGTAACCCGTCTCCGCGACGACGAACTTGTTGCCATTCTGGACCACGCTGTAGGTCAGCCACGCGGTGCCGGAGGGTTTCTCTCCCGCAATCACCGCCTTGCTCACGCAATCGCGGACGAGTGGTTCGACTTCACTCGTCAGCGCGAAGATCTGATCCGCACCGAAGTGGAGGTTGGCCTCTTCGTCGTAAGCCGTCGGAGCCTCCGCCGCCGGAGCCTGGCTCGGGGTCGCGCTTCGCGCCGGTGCCGGGGCCGCAGAGGGTGCGCTCGGCTTTGCGGGACGGGCCGCGCTCTGGCTGCGTTGCGCCGGGACCGGTTCCGGAGCGCGTTCGGTGGGCGCGACCGGCTGAGCCGCCGGCGGGAGCGGCACTGCATGGGAGCGGGTGGATTGCCAGAGCACCACCAGGGCGACGAGCACTGCGGCTCCAGCACCGATCAGGATGATCGACGTACGTGGCATCGCTTCGGCTACCTTAGCAGGCAAGGCCTGCCGACCGAGCAAGACTTGCCGTTCACTCGCTCATAAATGTCGGCCACTTCCAGGTGGCGTGACCTCTGCACATTCGGGCTGAGAATGCGGCTGATCATGGCGGGTGTGCTGCTCATAGCAGCGTGCGGCGAGACGAGGCAAATCCACCGCTGGCCGAATCATCGGCGCGAGAAGGACGCGGCTATCGAAGTGCTCGAGCACCAGACACGGGAGCTCGACGCGAGGGTGCGCCGGCTCGAGCAGCAGTTGGCCGACTTGCAGCGTTCACCGCCGGCTCCGCCAGCCGCGGCTCCCGCGCCGTAGCTACGAGTACGCCGGCAGGTACGTGTCGGGCTCTTCGCCCGCTCGCCCCGAGAGGATGCGAAGCGCTGGGTAGTGATCGACGAGGAACATTGTCAGCTCGCGCATCGAAGCGAAGTTGCCGGTCAGCACCACCGTCTCGATCAGGTCGCGTTCGTGTTCGAGGACGCTGATCAAATCCAGTGGAGTTGCAACGAACGACGTGTTCGGCCGCGCGTGCTTGGGTGGATTTTTCGTGACGACGAGTGTTCGCTTGTGGTCGTGCTTTTCGATCATGTTCCCCCGGGCGGCTGGCGTGCAACATGGGAACCACGGTCCGAAACCGCGTCAGTTCGTAGGCGCCACGACGGAGTGGCCGCGGTGATCCACGGTCCATTACGATTTACGGTCGCGGAGCACCGCGCAGAAGCGCACGCCGCGCGTGCCAGCACGGCGCAGTCCTGTCGATCTGCGCGAGTCGTGCATCAGCGCTGGCGCTGCAGCTCGAGCTGCGCCTTCTGACCGAGCTCGTGGCGCGGAAACTTGGTCGCCAACGTACGCAGGATCTCCTGCTCGAGCTCGTACTCGCGTTGCTCGCGATGAACCTGCGAAAGCCGCCACAGCACCTTCGGGAGTTGGATGCTGCCCGGATGCTCGGCCATCATCGTGCCGGCAATCGTCACGAACGTGCGGCGATCGTTCAGCCGGTCCGCAGCGGTGGCGGCGGCGGCGAACGCGCCATCGGTGAGCGGCGGTGTCGCGAGCTGTTTTGCGAGCTCGCGATACAGCTCGAGGACGCGACCATCGTTGCCGACGCGGGCGAGGTCGAGGATCACGCGTGACGACAGCTGGCGCACGGCCACCAGGTCGCGCGCCTTGATCGCGGCGAGGCATTTCGCGATCCGTTCGTCGAGTTGCGCGTCAACCTCACGGCGCGGCTGCGCGGGCACGTCGTACTCGACGTCGTCGTGCTCGGCGTCCTGCGGGAACAGCTTGCTCATCGCGAATCCGGCGCCCATACCGGCGAGGAAGCCGCCGATGTGGGCCGCGTATGCGACGTGCGAGACCGCGCCCATGCTGCGATACAAGAACACGTAGAGGAACTGCTCCGCGAGCCACATCGGTAACGCGACCCACGCGGCCAACCGGAACGTGCCGCTGCGATACATGATCAGGTACCAGAACGTGATCTCGGTCTTGCGGAAATGGATCAGGAACGCACCCATGCACGCCGAGATCGCGCCTGACGCGCCGACGAGCAGGTGCTCGCCTTCGGCGGTCAGCTCGTACGCGAACGTCGCTGCCACAGCGCCGATCAAATAGAACACCGCGTAGCGCAGGCGCCCGTAGCGATCTTCGAGCGCCGATCCGGCGAGCCACAGGAACAGCATGTTGCCTATCAGGTGGAACCAACCGCCGTGCACGAACGCGGAGGTGACCAGCGCGAGCGACAAGCCACTGCCGGTCTTGTAGCCAAAGCGATATACCGGAAGGCGGTTCTTGAGCGCTTCGGCGTGCTGCTCGAGCGCTTGCAGCTCCTCGGGCGTCGCTGGTTCTTCCGAACCGGCGTAGCTCTCTGCCAGCACGAGCAGCTGCTGCGCGATGTCCTCCTCGCTCGGTGCGATGAAGCTCGCGTAGATCTGCATGAGCGTGCAGATCGCGATGATGCCGATCGTGACCCACGGCATACGCCGGATCGACTGGTCGTGACCGATCGGAATGATCACGCCCCGCATCGTACGCGGTTTCGCGGGTAGCTGCGGGGTAACCGGGTGGGTGCTTGGTGTGGCGTCGGGAGAACTTCGATACCCTGGTCTCGATGAGTGCCAAGCGTTGGGTCGGGTCAATCGTTGTCGGGGTATTCGTCGCAACCGGCTGTGGCGACAACATCCATGCCGAGCCCGACGAGCTCGGCCTCCTGAAAATCTCGCGGCTGGGTGGGCTCGAGACCACCGAAGCCGGCGGAACCGATTCGTTCGAGGTCTCGCTGATCGGGATGCCGCGCGAGAACTTCACGGTTGGGTTTACGACGACGAATCCGCAGGAAGGTTCGATCGACGTCACCGAGCACGAGTTCCTCCGCCACACCTGGGATATCCCAGTGGTGGTCACGGTGACCGGCGTCGACGATGACTACGACGATCGCGATCAGCTGTTCGCGATCGATGTCGAGGCGAACGAGTTCGGTCACGGGCAGGTTGCCGTCGCCAATCGCGATGACGACGAGTTTCTCGCCGTGGTGTCGACGACGTCGGGACTGCAGACGAGCGAGGCGGGCACGACCGCATCGTTCACGGTCAGGTTGACGAGCAAGCCGTATGGCAACGTCGTCGTTCCGGTCAGCAGCACACGCACGGGTGAAGGCTCGGTGTCACCGGCGATGCTGACGTTCACGCCGCTCAACTGGAATGCGGCGCAGACCGTCGTCGTGACCGGCGTCGACGATGCGATCGCCGACGACAATCAAGCGTTCAATGTCGTGCTCGGCACGTCGACGAACAGTGATGCCAACGACGCGCCGATCGATCCCGATGACGTCGCGCTGATCAACCTCGACGACGACATCGCGAACTTCCTCGTCACGCCGACGACCGGATTGCAGACAAGCGAATCGCAAGGCACGGCGACGTTCACGGTCAAGTTGCTGTCGCAGCCGAGCGCGAACGTGACGGTGTCGGTCGCGTCGGATACACCGGGCGAGGGCACCGCGGCACCGTCGACGTTGACGTTCACGCCGGTCAACTGGAACGCGCCGCAACAAGTGACGGTGATCGGCGCCAACGACAACGTCGCCGACGGCAACCAGCCGTATTCGATCGTGCTCGGCGGCGTGGTGTCGACCGACACGCAATACATGTCGCGCGATCCGGCAGACGTCTCGGTGCTCAACCTCGATAACGACACGGCCGGCGCGTCGGTGACACTCGCGACGAATCCGGTGACCACCGAGTCGGGCGGCAGCGCTGAATTCGACGTCGTGTTGCTGTCCGAGCCACTCGGTCCGGTCACGTTCCCGGTCTCGAGCGGCAACGCAGCCGAGGGTGTTGCGTCGGAGACGTCTCTGACGTTCACGCCGACGAACTGGAACGCCCCGCAACGCGTGACCGTGACCGGCCAGAACGACAGCGTCGCCGACGGCGATCAGCAGTACGCGATCGTGCTGGCGGCAGATGCGACGTACGTCGACCTCAACAATCAGCCGGTGAACCCGGACGACGTGTCGCTCATCAATCGCGACAACGACACCGCCGGCGCATTGCTGTCGCGCACCGAAGGGCTCGTGACCGACGAGGCTGGCGCCACCGACGCGTTCACGATCGTGCTGCTCTCGCAGCCGGTGAGCGACGTGACCGTGAGCTTCGCGTCGACGAACGTGGCCGAAGGTCTGGTGGCGCCGGCCAGCCCGATCACGT
>DATDCH010000055.1:0-9610 GCA_036524455.1 Kofleriaceae bacterium
CGGGCATCGCGAACAACGGCCCCGGCGCGCGCTTCGAATTCCTCGAGAGCCTACCGCTCGAGCGGCGGCCGACGCACTTCGCGTATTACCCAGCCTGGCTGGGCACCCCCGAATACTTCGGCGCGGTGGTCAAGCACACCCACTTGCGGCCCGGCATCGAGCGGCGCCGGCTCGTCGGCGAAGGCGACATGCAGATCCTCGTCGCGAACTGGGATCACGCCGGCACGGGCGAACGCCCGCTCAACGATCACAGCGGCTGGTCGATCGTCGATCGCGTCGACGTCGCGCACATCGCGAGCGAGCGTGCGCACAACTGGGTCGGCCGCATGGGCCGTCGCAAGTTCGGCGATCCGACCGCGCGCTGGTCGATCACCGATCGCTCGACGCTGAACGGGCTCGTGATCGACGGCGGCCGCACGATCCGCGCCGGCGGCGAGCACTTCACGGTACGCGTCGATCCGGCGAAACCGACGCGCGTCGTGTTTCGTACCGGTGGGCAGACCAGCTACGGCTGGCATGAAGGGATCACGAAGCCAGTAACGCTCGCGCTCTATGCCGCCACGAAGAAGCTCGGCGAGCTCACGATTGCGCCACCGGCAGGTCAGTTCTCCGAGCTCACGTTCAACCTGCCGGCACACGCATTCCGCGGGCGTGAGGTCGAGCTGCGCAGCGAAGCAAACGGCATCTACCGCGTGTTTCACTGGTTCGTGCTGCAGCCCGACTAAGGCACAGGCAGCTCGATGCGGAACGTCGTACCGCCCTCGGGCGTGCTGTCGACGCTGATCGTGCCGTCGTGACTGTCGATGCACGACTTCACCATCGCGAGCCCGAGCCCGATGCCGTCGGTCTTCGTCGTGAAGAACGGCTCGAAGATGCGTTCGCGCAACTCGCTCGTGATCCCCGGACCATCGTCGACGATCTCCAGCCAGAGCCGCTTGTTCGACTGACCGCTCGTGACCACCACCTTGCCGCCGCGCACCCGCACCGCATCGATCGCGTTGAACATCACGTTGACGAGCGCGGCGAGTAGCTCGAATGCATCGCAGTCGAGGCGCTTCGGTTTGCCCTGCTCGTAGGTCAGCTCGATCTCGCGATCCGGTGCTACCGCACGCGCGTACGCGCGGGTGATCTCGGTCGCGCGCCACACGATGTTCTCGACATCGGCACGCGCACGCGTGGTCTGCCGGTCGGGATGCGTGAACTGGAGCATGCGATCGATCGTCTGCACGCCGTCGTCGAGCACCTCGCGCATCGCTTCGAGCGCAGTGTTTGCGCGTTCGTTCGACTGCGCTGCGAGCGCGCGTTCGAGCCGCTGCAGGTGCAGGCCGAGCGGATGGACGAGCACGTTTTTCAGATCGTGGGCGACGCCGAGCGCCATCTGCCCGAGCGCGAGCAGGCGCTGCGACGCGGCGAGCGACAGCGCTTCGGTGCGGCCTATCAGATAAAAGCGTCTGCTGATCGATGCCATCGACCACCAGCGCAACAACCGATAACTGCCGTCCTTGCAGCGCATGCGGGCGGCGAACATCGATCGCGTTTGCCGCACGGCCTCCCGCTCGACGCGGCCGCGGTCTTCGGCATGAAGCAGGTCGAGGAACGACTGGCCGTCGAGATCTTGTGGCCCATATCCGAGCGCCGTGAACCACGCCGCGTTCGTGGCTTGGATCGTGCCATCGAGGGCCATCACGCAGCACACGTCTGGAGACAGCTCGAAAAACGCTTCTAGATCACCTGACAACGACACCCGCGTGCATTGAGCATGAGCCGCGTGCGCTTGAAAAGGACCGAAAGGGAAGGTCAGCGCCGCATCGGTGGTCGCAGGCCGGCGCGATCGGCAAGCAGCGCGAGCTGCGTGCGATTCGCAAGCCCGAACAGGCCGAGCAAGCTCGACACATGCGCCTTCACCGCGCGCTCGCCGATGCGGAGCTTTTGCCCGATCGCTGCGTTGTCCATTCCGAGCGCGAGCCAGCGCATGACTTCGCGCTGGCGCTCGGTGATCCGCGACCAGTGGCGATGCGGTGTCGACTTGTCCTCGTTCGCGCGTAGACCAGGCACGAGCGCCGTCACTGCAGTCGCGCGATCCACGCCGCCGGTATCGAGCACGAGCGAATCATCGGCGGTCTGCCGCAGCGGCGTCGCGAGCGTGATCACGTGCAGCGCGGGCAATTCCGCGCGCAACGACCGCACGAGCACGACCAGATCGTCGCTGTCGTGGTCGGCGTCGATGATCGCGATATCGATCCGTCGCCGTCTCGCCGCCGCCACCAACTTGTCTTTGCTCGACACCTGAAGCACGGGGCCGTGGCCTTGATCGGCGAGCCGCTGCGCCACCACCTGACGGAACAACTCATGGTCCGAGAGGAGCGCGAGGGCCGGCTTACGGGGCGGCGGCATGCGCCGCGCATCGAGCAATCTACGAGCCCGTAATTTCGGCTCAAAACCGCCGAAAATGCGCAGAGGTTGCGTTCTGGCAGGATCGCCCCGCAGGTCTTGCGCACTTTTTCGGGCCCGATCCCAGCGCGGTTGTTCTGCCATGCGGCCGCGATGGTCTCGCTAGCGAAGCTCGCGGCGGACGATCGCAGCGCCTTCGACCAGCGCGCGCAATTTTTGGATCGCGACCACGCGGGGCAACTGCTTGAGGCCGCAGTCGGTGGTCAGCGTCACGCGCTCGGGCTCGATGTGCTTTAGCACCTTGCGCACGCGCTCGGCGACTTGCTCGGGATGCTCGATCTCGAGCATGCGCACGTCGATCACGCCCGCGTGGACCTTCTTGTCGCTCGGCAGCTTGCGCAGCAGATCGACGTCTTCCATCTCGCGAGCCGCGAAGTCGAGCACGTACGCGTCCACCTTGACGCCGTGATAGTGCGGCAGCACTTCGCGATAGCCGCCGGCGGTCATGCCTTCGAGCTTGTTGCCCCACGCGTTGCCCATGCAGAAGTGCCACGCGCGTTCGACGCCCTGCGGAATGTCGGCCATCGTGCGATCGATCGTCTCGCTCACCCACGCCCAATCCTTATCGCCCGACAGGTGCGGCATCCACGCGCCGAGATCCTCGAGCTGGACATGTTTGCAGCCCGCCTCGACGAGCTCTTTGATCTCCGCGCGGAACACGTCGGCGAGCGCGCGCGACAGCTCGTAGCGGTTCTTCACCGGACCCGCGCGAAAGTGCGCGAGCGTCGACAGCTGAACCGGCCCAGCGCCGACGCATGCCTTGATCGGCTTGTGCGTGTGACGCTGTGCCCAGTTGTAGAACAGCGCCATGCGCACGGGCCCGCGCTCGATCGCACCCTCGACGGCAACGCCGCCGGCTTCGTCGAGCGCCCAGATGTCGCGGCCCTTCGCTTTGTCGCGCGCGGGATGCGGCAGCTTCTCCGCCGAGAATCCCTTGGTCCGCTCGAGCCAGTACCAAAGGAACGAGCCGATGCCCATGTGATAGTCGTCGAACCACATCTGGCCATCGCTGAGGATGTCGAGACCGGCTTCGTCCTGATCCCTGATCACCACACGCGTCGCGTCGTGAAACGCTTCGGCGTGCGACGCGACCTTGAATGCTTCGAGCACGTCGCGGCCCGCGAGCTGTTGCGTGAACCACAGCGGCCGCGGATACGAGCCGACCATCGTCGTCGGGAGGAGATGCATAGGGGCGAGATACTACGCCCACGGCTCGTCGACGGGAATGATCGACATTGTCATGGATGTGTTACGGGCAGGTCGCCGTCGTGCCCGTTCTCGTCGCGATTCCGGTCAGCCCGCACGTAACCTCGCAACCCGCGCCGACACAGTTCGTCACCGTGCAATTCGAGGCCGGGCAGGTCACGTGGCACTCCGCGCTGTTGTTGCAGTTGACGTCGACGAAGCCGCTCGTGGACGCCTCGACGTGGCATTCCTCGCTCGGCTCGCACAGCACGTCGCACGATTGCCCCGCGCTGCACTGCACGTGGCACGGTGGGCCACCTGGCGCGCAGGCGTGATCGCACGCGGCCGCGCCTGGGCACACGCACGAGTCGCTGAGGCAGTCATCGGGGCCTGGCCCGGTTCCGCCGTCGTTCGACGTGCACGCAACAAGACAGATCAACAGGACTAGGCTCTTCATCGGATTCCCCTCGGAGGACGGTCACGCTTCTTGGTACGCGACCGCCGAGGAAACGCCGACATCAGGCCGACATCAGGCGACGTGTTACGGGCAGGTCGCCGTCGACCCGTTGTGCGTGGCAAGGTCAAGAGCTCCACAGATGACTGCGCAATTGCCAGTGCAGTTGCTGACGGTGCAGCCGGTCGCGGGGCAGGCGACCCGGCAGTCGGCCGAGTTGCCACAGTCGACATGGACCTCGGCTGCCTGCGAAGCCACGACGCGGCAGTCGACCGAGTCGCGACAGTCCACATAGACCTCGGCTGCCTGCGTAGCGTCGACAGCGCACGTGTCGTCGGGAGCGCAGATCACGTTGCAGTCGAGGCCACGACTGCAGACGACGCGGCACGGCAGACCTCCCGGTTCGCACGCGTGGTCGCACGTCTCGGTGTCGGGGCAGAGGCACGAGTCGCTCAAGCAATTGTCGGGGCCGCTCAGCCCGGGTTCATCGCTGGCGCAGCCGTTGGCAATCCACACGACACACAACATCAGAACGAGGTTCTTCATCGTCACTCCTCGAAGGTATATTGTCTGTATACCTGAAGGCCGCACATCTCGAAGTGGCGAGCTCTGGCAATCTCTCGCAGCTCAGTAGAGCTTGTGGAGATGCGTGCCGCGGTAGTAGTGCTCGAGGATCTGCACGTGCGACTTGCCGGCCTCTGCCATGCCGATTGCACCGAGCTGACACATGCCGACGCCGTGGCCAAACCCCGCGCCGGTAAACACGAACGCATTGCCGTCGCGCTTGACGTCGAACAGCGTCGACTTGAGCCCACCGAGCAAGCGGCGGATGCGCAGGTCACCGGCGACATCGATGCTCGCCTTGTCGCCCGCGATCGTCAGCACCTGAATGCGGCCGCTGACGCCGCGCTGCTTCGGGGTGAGCGCCTTGACGCGGCCGAGCTGGGGAAAGTCGGTCGATATCCGCAGCGTCATGTCCTCGACGCTGATCCGCTCGGTCCAGCGAAATCGATTCTTGCTCTTCTCGACGCGGCCGCACCAGAACTGCTTCGGATCCTCGGCGAGGAACGCGTCGAGGTTCGTGACTCGAGACGTGCTCGCCTTGATGTCGTCGCGCCGGCCGCGCAGCGACGGATCCGGTTCGCCGCCCCAGATCGCGTCGTTGTCTTCGCTGTGCCCGCCGCACGTCGCGCTGTAGCGAATGTCGACGAGCCCGCCGCCGTCGCGCAGCAGCACCATGCCGCGCGTCTTCTCGATCGCTTTGGTCGTGCGCGGATCTTCTTTGCCCGCACCGCCATAGACCTGGCACTGCTGTGTCGAGCACAGCAGGAACGGATCGGTGAGGTTGCGGCGCCCGATCTTCTGCAGCAGCTCGGTGCGCGCAGCGATCGCCTGCGCCTCGAGCGCAGCGGTCGGCGCGTCGGGATACATCTCTGCGGGCACGAGGCCAGCGAGCAACTTGTCCTCGGAGACGGCGTTGGCCGCGAGCAGCGAGCCGTCGTGATCGAGCGTGACGTACACGCTGCCCCAGTAGCGGCGATCCTCGATGCCGGTCTGCAGCTGCGAGCCGCCCGTGCCGGTCGGCACATCCGCAACGGTCAGCGGCTCGGTCGACTTCTTGGGTTGGAACCACAGCACCGATGCATTGCGGATCGTCGTCGCGCCGCTCTTCGCGACGATCGTCCCTGCGGGCCGGCGCACCAGCTCCTCGTGGACGACCGTCTTGACGCCGAACCGACGTGCGAGCTCGGCGGCGCGCGCGCTGCCCTTGCCTTGCGCGACCGGATCGATCGCGATGCGCACTTCCCTCGTATCGATCAGTTCACCGCCGGTGCCGAACACCGTACCGATCTCGAACGACTTCGGATCGAACCCGCGCTCCTTCCAGCGCGCCGTCGCGGCGCTGATCCCGGTCGCATCATCGGGCCCCAGCGCCTCGACGACGGTCCACTCGTGGATCACGGCAGGCTTCGCGCCCTCGACGGTGACGGTCCATGCGTCGCCGCCGTCGGCTTCGATCGCACTGCCGCCCGCGCCATCGGGCCGCACGACAACGCCGCCCTTCGCGCGCAGCTTGACGTCCTTGCGGTTGCCCATGATCTCGACGGTCACGAGCGGCACGCCGTTCTCGGTGAACGTGAACCGTGTCGAGTACAGGATGCGCAGCTTGTCGCTCGACGAGGTGTCATCGGCGCGCGCCACAACCGACACGAGGAGGGCGAGTGCGACGATGCCAGCTCGGAACATGGACGAGGCTAGGCATTCGTCGACGGTGGTGGCAAGAAAACGGCCCTCGCTGCCGCGGCGGTGCCGCGCGTAGCCGACTACGGCCCCACGAGCTCGCCGGCGAGCTGTAGGGTGCGAGCATTCTCGGGCAGGTTCGCGAGGAAGCTCTTGCGCCACTCGGTGTCGGTGATCTTCGATGCGCGTTCGAGCAAGCGCTCGCGGGCGCGGCGGATCGCCTCGCGCGCGGTCCCGACCTCACCGCGCGCCTGCAGGGTCTCCGCGAGCATCAAGCGGATCTGCGACTCGCCTTCCTCGACGCCGCCGAGCGCGTCGAACAGATCGTACGCCTCGCGCGCTGCGATCAGTGCCTCCTGCTGCTTGCCTCGCCTGAGCAGAATCGACGCGAGGTCGGCGAGCAGGGACGGGCGCGATGCGGCTTGCACGGTCTGCAGCGCTTGGCGCATGAGATCCTCTGCGGTCGAGAGCTCGCCGCGCGTCGCGAGAATGTTCGCGAGGTAATTGCGCGATGCCGATTCGAGGCGGCGATCGCCTTGCGCAACGAACGCGTCGATCGCTTCGGTCTCGATGGTGACGGCTTCGTCGAGGCGGCCCTGGTGCTGGAGCGCGCGGCCGAGGTTGTGCTTCGCGGTCGCGATGACGTTCTGCAGGCCCATGCGCTGGCCGCCTGCGAGCGCCTGCCGCAACCAACGCTCGGCTTCAGCGTACGCGCCGATCTCGAGATATGCGTAGCCGACGTGACCGTGTTGCATGCACGCGTAGCGCAGGTCGCCCGCTTGTTCGAACGCGAGCGCGGCGGCTTGCTCGGAGACGACGTACGCGCCGGCATCACCGGCGAACATCGCGCGCGACGACCGCGTCTGATGGATGCGCGCGAGGATCAGCGGATCGCGGACCTCGCCGGCGACGCGATCGATCTGTTCGACCATCGTCGCCGCGAGCTGGTACTTGCCGTGGTTGTAGAGCTGGAACGCGCACGTCGCTGTCGCCGTTACGCGCGCGGCGAGCTCGCCTTCGAGATCAGGCGCGTCGGTGAGTGCGCGGGCGATCACCGCGAGCTGCTCGACGTCGCCGAGCTTGCCGCACGCCTCGGCCGCCTCACCTGCGGCGGCGAACCACGGCCCCGAGCCGTGCAGCAGCAGCGTCATCGCTTCGAGCGAGAAGCGCTCGGCTTCGATGAAGTCGCCGCACCACTTGTGCGCTTCGCCTTGCGCGCGGCGCAGCAGGCCAAGCGTCTCGCCGGTAGCACCGCACGCGACACCACGCTCGGCGCGCTGCACGGCGGCGCGAAAATCGCCGGCGGCGAGCGCTTGCTCGACCGCGGGCCGAAACCACAACGCCGCGCGGGTCGGCGCCGCACCGCGCTCGAAGTGCTCGGCGAGCACCATCGCTTCGGTCTCGCCCGCGTACTGCAGCCATTCGCCGGCGAGCCGATGGCCGAGCGTTCGATCGCTGTCCGTCAACATCGCGTACGCGGCCTCGCGCACGATCGCGTGGCGGAACTGGTACTCGTGCTCCGCCGGAAACCGTGACATCGCCACCTTGCCGACGAGCTCGCGCTCGACGAGCTCGTCGATCCACGCGCGCACCGACGAGTCGCGGGCTTCGCCGCCGAGCAGCTTCGTGACACCGCCGCGCCAGAACTGCTGGCCGAACAAGCTCGCGGCACGCAGCAGGCGCCGTGCGTCGACCTCGAGTCGTTCGAGTCGGCCTTGCACCACCGCGAGCACCGTCTCGGGCATCACGTCGCCCTTGCCCTCGGCCACCGCGCGGATCAGCTCCTCTAAGTAGAACGCGTTGCCGCCCGCCTGTTCGACGAGCCGGCCGATCAGCGTCTCGGTCGCTTGTTCGCCGAGCACCTGCCGCACGAGCTTCTCCGCGCCGCGTCGCGTGAGCTCGTCGAGTCGCAGCTCCTGCACGCCGCGGTCTTCCCACAGCCGGGGAAATAGCTCGTGCACGTCGGGTCGCGCGAACGCGATCGCGAGCCACGGCCGATCCGGCAGCGCGCGCAGCGCCGAATCGATCAACTTCGTCGTCGGCAGATCGCCCCAGTGCAGATCCTCGAGCACGATCACGACCGGCTGCGCGGCCGTCTCGATCTCCAGAAAATGCTCGAACGCCCGCCGCACCTGATCGGCCATCAGCTGGCTGTCGTGGCGCGCGGCGCGCAATTCGACCGATTCGTCGTCGGGAAACGGAATACCGACCAGCTCGCCGAGAAACAAGACGGTACGCCGCGGCTCGCTGCTCGTGTTGCGCATCACGCGCGCGCGCAACTTCTGGCGCCGCACTTCGACCGGCTCACCGTCGAGAATGCCGGCCGCACGCCGCAGCGCCGGCGCGATCATGCCGAACGGCGACCCCGTCCGCAGCGGATCGCCGCGGCCAATCCAGATCTCGACCGGCTCCACGCGTTGCTTGATCCGCCCGAGTAGCTCGTAGCGCACGCGAGACTTGCCGATACCGGCGGCACCGGTCACGAGCACCGCGCGCGACATCGGCTCGGCGACCACCTCCTCGAACAACCCGATCAGCACACCGAGCTCGCGATCGCGGCCCACACATGGCGTCGGCTTGCCGAGCAGCGTACGCGTCGCTTGCACGACATCCCGCTCGCTCACGAGATACAGGCCGGCTTCGTCGCCGCCGACGTCGAACCGCGTGTCGAGTAACCCGGCCGTTACTTCATCCACGCGCATCAGATGCGTCGCTGCGCGGCGCGCCGCGTTCAGCAGCGAGGCCGCACGATCGATCGCCTCGCCGACGGGCCAGCGTCCCGCCATCACGCCACGCCCGGTCGCGAGCGCCATCGCCGTCTGCGGCAACAGCGCCTTGAGCGCGAGCCCGCACCGCGCGGCCTGCATCACTTGATCCGCCGTACCGCCGGTCCCGAGCAGGGTCACGACGAGCGAGCCGTCGACGAGCCGCTGCAACCGTGCACCGTGTGCCTCCGCCGCTTCGCGCAGCGGTGCAAGCTCGGGACGCTGCGACTCGGCGATCGTGTCGCCCGCACCGGCGCCCGGCGTCGATGGCATCGTCATCTGCACTTCGAGCGACGGCTCGCTCTCGCGGGTCGCGTCGAGATCTACTGGCTGCTCGGGCTTGCCGACATCGATCAACACGACGCACAACATCCGCCGCTCGGTCGCGGTCAGTGCCGCAACGTTCGCGTTCGCAGGCCGTTCCGTTCCGCTGATCGAGCCCACCGCCGCGAGCTCGCTCGCGAGCTGCGCACCATCTCGCGGGCGTTGGTCGGGCTGCTTCGACAGCGTGCGC
>DATDCH010000056.1:0-3557 GCA_036524455.1 Kofleriaceae bacterium
GCGCCGCTTGGCACGGTTCGCATCCGCCACAAGCAGCCGGAGGCCAATGCGGCGACCGAGTCTACGTTCCCGATGGCAAGCGGACCGGCGACGTCGCTCGCTTCGGCATCGCGCGAGCTGCGCTTCGCGTTCGCGGTCGCCGCCTTCGCCGACGTGCTGCGCGGTGGTGCCGAGTGGTCGCTCGACGACATTCGCGCGCACGCAGCTGCCGCCGCGGGTACCGACAAGGATCGCGCCGAGCTACTCGCGCTGATCGACAGGGCGCGCGCGCTGCGCGGCAACACGAATCAAGTTGCCAAGGATCCGAGCGCTTCGATCGCGCGCTGAAAGATTGTGGAACTCGCGCGCGCGGGCCGGTGTCGGCTGCGGTATGCGCACTCTCTCCGCGTTTCTGTTCGCCGCGTTGCTGTCGGTCAGTTGCAAGGACAAGCCGCAGGCAATTGACCTGGCGACGAGCGAGGCGACGCGTTTGAATTCAACGAGCCATGACGAGCCACCGCCCGAGGAGGAAGACAAGCCCGATGACGGCGAGGCCGGGGGCGCCGCGAGTGCGATGGCGCTCGACGAAGGGCGGATGGGCAAGAGCTCGTCCGATCGCGCCGAGGGCCACCTGCGCATGAAGAGCCAGCAGGTCGATCCGGAGCTCGCGCGGCAGCAAGCACTCGAGCAAGCGCGCAACACGGGCATCCTCGGTAGTAGCGGCGTCGCGCGCGGCGGCTACGCCAGCTTGACCGGCAAGAACGAGAGCTCGACCGAGAACTACGCCAGTTACGGCAAGAACCCGTGGACCGAAGCCGCGAAGGATCGGCTATCGACGTTCGCCGCCGATGTCGACACCGCGTCGTACACGCTCGCACGCAAGAAGCTCGACAGCGGCGTGCTGCCGACCGAGGCCGGCATTCGCGTCGAGGAGTTCGTCAATTACTTCCGCTACACGTTCGCGGCGCCTGCGGCGAACACGCCGTTCTCGGTGATCATGGAGGTCGCGCCCTCGCCGCTCGAGAAGGCGCGGCACATCGTGCGGCTCGGCGTCGCGACGAAACCGAAACAAATCGACCAGCGCAAGCCGGCGCACCTCGTGTTCCTCGTCGACGTATCGGGCTCGATGAACCAGCCCGACAAGCTGCCGCTCGCGAAGCAGTCGCTGAAGATCTTGACCGAGGACTTGAATAGCGACGACACCGTCTCGCTCGTCACTTACGCCGGCTCGACGCGAGTCATGCTCGAGCCAACCGCGGCGAGCGTCGTCGGCAAGGCGAAGATCGTCGCTGCGATCAACAAGCTCGTGTCGGGCGGCTCGACCGCGATGGGCTCGGGCATCGATCTCGCGTATGCACGTGCGGTCAAGAGCCTGAAGCCTGGGCACATCTCACGCGTCATCGTGCTCAGCGACGGTGATGCGAACGTCGGCGCGCATACGCACGACGAGATGCTGACGATGATCTCGAGTCGCGCGAAGGAAGGCGTCACGCTGTCGACGGTTGGGTTTGGCACCGGCAACTACAACGACGAGCTCATGGAGCAGCTCGCCGACAAGGGCAACGGCAACAACGTCTACATCGACTCCGAAAGCCACGCGAGGCGCGTGTTCGTCGACGAGGTGACCGCGAACCTCGAGGTGGTAGCGAAAGACGTCAAGCTGCAGGTCGACTTCGATCCGGCGATGGTCGCGCGCTACCGGCTCGTCGGTTACGAGAACCGCGACGTCAAGGACCACGAGTTCCGCGACGACAAGGTCGACGCCGGCGAGGTCGGTGCAGGCCATCAAGTGACGGCGCTCTACGAAGTCGAGCTCACCGCGCTCGGCAAACAGGCGAAGGCGCCGATCGGCGGGATCCGCATCCGCCACAAGGCACCGAACGGCGCGACCGCGACCGAGGCTGCGTTCCCGATGGTCGGCGGCCCGGCGGCTACGTTTGCGAGTGCGTCGCGAGACTTTCGGTTCGCGTTCGCCGTCGCAGCGTTCGCCGACGTGTTGCGCGGCGGCCAGGATGCGGAGCATTGGTCGCTCGCGTCGATCCGCACGATCGCGAACGCCGCCGCCGGTGACCAGGCGGATCGCAAAGAGCTCGTGGCGCTGATCGACCGCGCGATCGCGATCAAAGGCCAGACCGCGTCGCGGTAAGCTCGCGCGGTGTACCGCGCACTGCTGATCGTGTGCCTGCTCGCCGCGAGTGCACACGCGCAGCCGACCGACCGCTGGTATCAGGGCGAGCAAGGTCGCAAGCGCGTCATCCATCTGTCGATCACGACGGTCGGCCTGGTGATGTATCCGGCGCTGCAGTTCGTCGAGGACGGCGTCGCGTGCCGCTGGTGCGGCGGGCCCAACGAGATCGATCGCAGCGTGCGTAACGCGCTCGTGTGGTCCGACACCGAGAACGCGACACGAATGAGCGACCTCACTGCGTACGTGATGGCGCCGAGCTTGAACATCAGCCTCGTGCTCGCCGGCACGTTCGCGAGGCCGAGCACGGCGGCGCTGATGGACGACCTCATTCCGATCGTCGAGACCATGGTGGTCACACAATGGGTCACGCGCGCGATCAAGATCGGCGCGGCGCGCACGCGGCCCTACGCCCACTTCACGGATCGCCGGGACGACGACGACAATCTGTCATTCCCTTCGGGGCATACGTCACGTGCGTTCGCGCTCGCGACCAGCGCCGGTATGATCGCGCGGGCACGCGGCTACCGGAGCGAGCCGTTCATCTGGGTCTCCGGCGCTGCAATCGCTGCCACCAGCGCGTACCTGCGCATCGCGGCCGACCGGCACTATCTGAGCGACGTGTTCGTCGGCAGCCTTATAGGTGTGTCAGCAGGGCTCACCGTGCCGCTCTTGATGAGGCGAGACAACGTACAGCTCACGGCAACAGGTACTGGCATCGCGGTCGCCGGCGTTTGGTGAGTGCTACGGTTTTGAAACCGTGCATCGTTTGGTGATCTCGATCTTACTCGCGACTTCGGTCGCTCACGCGGCGCCGCCCGAGCCCAAGGGCCCGCACCCGCGCATGCTGCTCGATCACGAGCTGCGCGGCCAATGGAAGGCGATGGCGAAGCTGTCGGCGGGCCCCGTCGTAGGTGCGATCCGGCAGTGCGAGGCGGCACGTGTGTCGCGCGATCACGACCGCGCGCTCTATCAAGGCTCGGAATGGGCGAAGGTGTTGCAGGCGTGTCTCGTGGCGTGGGTCGCGACCGACAGCAAGGACGACGCGGCGACCGCGATCAAGTACTTCACCGCGCTGCTCGATGATCTCGATCGGCTCGGCGACGGTCGTGGCGGCGATCAAGCCGCGCGTCGCGATCAGGGCTACTCGATCCGCAACCTCGCGCCGTATACGGCACTCGCCTACGACTGGCTCCACGGCCACCCGCTGCTCACGCCCGAGCTCAAAGCACGTGCACGCCAGCGCTGGAAGGCGTGGCTGGACTGGTATCGCGAGAAGGGCTATCGCGCGACGAGCCCCGGCTCGAACTATCACGCGGGCTACCTGATCGCGGCGACGACGATCGCGATCGCGCAAGCCGGCGACGCAGGCCCCGACGGCGCGGCCCTGTGG
>DATDCH010000057.1:0-7082 GCA_036524455.1 Kofleriaceae bacterium
CGGTGCGCGCGACGATCGGCTGCTCGACCTCGAGGCGTGCCGTCGCATCCTCGACGGAGGGGAGCGCGAGCTGCTGGTCGGCTTCATTCGTCGATACGATGTCGCCGGTCACGCGCGCGGGCGCGTTCCACGTCACCGACGCCGCGAGCTCGATGCGCGAGTCTTCCGGCGCGATCAACACGCCGGCGACCGCACTCGGCACGAAGTTGTCGGTCGCAGACATCGCGAGCTCCACATCGTGCGCCGGATCGCCGAGCCGATCCGGTTGCGGCAGACCGAGCACGACGCGGTTGATGTCGCCGGCCCACAAGCGACGCGACTCCGTGATCGACATGCGCGAGGTCGACAGCGACAACCCGATCGCGATGCTGTCGGTCAGCCGATGCGCACCCGCCAACGCGACCGTGTCGCGCCGGATCGATCCCGACAGCCCGGTGTAGCGATACTCGAAGCTGTTGCGGAATTGCGTGGGTGGAATGCTGCCCGGTCGGCGCAGCACGCGCTCGTTGCGCACCGTCGTGCCCGCAGCGATGCCGACGATCCAGTTCTTGATCGCGCCTTCGATCGCGATCATCGGCACGATCCGCGAGCTCGATTGATCGCGCACGGCCGGCGCGGTTTGCGACGCGAGCCAGTACATCTCGTCGTCGATGAACGACAGCCCGAGCTGCAAACGCGTGCCTTCGCGGCGCGCGATCGCCGCCGGGTTGGCCATCACGGCGCCGCCGCCGTCGTCGGAGACCGTGCCCACACCGGCACGGCCGATCGCGCGCGCTGTGCGGCCGCCCACGATCGGTGCTTCGCCGCGCGCCTGTGCGCACCACGCGACGAGCGTCACGATCGCGGTGCAGCGAGCTAGCACGTCGCGACGATAGCGCGTCGCAGCGTGCCAGTCGCGGTTAGCTGAAACAGACTGCACGAGTACGCAGTCGTCGAGACACTGACCGCATGCCAGGCTGGTGTCCATGACGACGATGACGCGACGACGCGCGCTCCACGCTCTGGGCCTCAGCATCGCGAGCGTGCCGGTGATGAAGCTCACGGGCTGTGGCAGCAACACGAGCGGCATGACGATCGACGCGCCGGCATCGAACACCGATGGCCCCGGCTCGAACGCCGGTGACGGCGACAACTGCGGCGGGCCCGCGGCCGCGTGGGCAATGGGTGGCACCGCGGCGATGACCGCGAAGGCCTGCTATCCCGATCCATTTGGCGCGAGCACGACATCGTGCGCATTGATGTGCGCGACGACAGCAGGTCCGTGCACGGCACCGACCAGCGAGCGCCGCGACGTCAGCGATGGCGTCACCGGTTTACCGATGCGGCTCGCGCTCAAGATCGTGCGCTCCGATGGCTGCACGCCGGTCGCCGGCGCCGTTGTCGAGATCTGGCACACGCAACGCACCGGCGTGTACTCGGGGCAAACGCCGAGCCCGGGCTTCTGCTCGGGTGGCGACGCGCAGGCGCCGAGCCTGAATTACATGCGCGGCACGCAGACGACCGATGCGAACGGCCGCGTCGACTTCGACACGTGCTTTCCCGGATGGTATCCCGGCCGCTGCATTCACATCCACGTCAGCGTGACGATCGGTACTTCGGCGTACGTGATCACGCAGCTGTTCTTCGCCGACAGCCTCAATCAGGAAGTGTTCGCGTCGCATGCCGAGTATTCACAGTTCGGGCAACCGAACACGTCGAACAACGCGGATGGCATCTTCGGCGCACCGAACGTCGTCGAGACCGCGCGGATGAGTGACGGCGCGATGCTCGCGTGGAAAGTGATCGGCATCCGCTCGACGCTGAACCAGGCGCTCTGCAACCTCTAAGCGAAATTACTGCGCTGGGTGCGCAGAAATTTTGCGTGCAACTGCAGACGATTTTGACGTGACGAAGTGACGAGGAAGCACCACGCTTCCGTTCGACAGGAGAAGTACCGATGGTGGTTCGCGTCGCTGCGCTCGTCGCGCTGTTGTCTGCATGTTCGTCTGCAAACTCGACCGGCATCGCACCGGTCTCGTGCCCACCCGCCGGCACGACCCTCACGTACGCGAATTTCGGCGAGGAGCTGATCGCAAACCACTGCATCGACTGCCACGATCGCGAATCCCCCGTGCTGACGACGCAGGCCGCGATCCGGCAGCACGCGTCGCAGATTCTCGACGAGGCGGTCTACACCGACGCGATGCCGGAGGACCGAGGCATGCCGCTGATGGAGCGTGAACGACTCGGCGAGTGGCTCGCGTGCGGTGCGCCGTAGCCTAATGCTAGCGTCCAGCCGGAGATCACCGCCAAGACTCCGAGTCGAGGACGCCAAGACGCCACCGGAGAAAGTTCGATCGTCGCGCGCATGATCGACGAGAACGCGGCCTGTCCAAACATCGATCCTCCTGATGGCGACCTTGGCGTTTGCAAGGCGCCTTGGCGGCAGCTCCGGCGTTCGCGCTAACCGAGCAGCATTGCCGCTAGCTAGAGCTGGCCGACCGCGCCAAAGCACTGCGACTTGATCTCGCGGCACGACGCCTTCGCACTGACGCACTTGTCTTGCGCCCACATGTTGTCGCCGAGCTCGCCGGCGAGCGTACAGATCGTCTCGGCGTTGTCACAGATCGCGTCGCCGAGGCTGCACGTGTCGCCACGCGTGAGCGCTGTGCGCGAAGGTACATGCGAGCAGTCGCGCACCGTCGACGAGCCGGCCGGCGCAAACCCGACGAGCTGCACGCACGTCGGATCGAGCGCGAGACCGGCTTCCGCGCGCCACGCGCGAATCTGCGCCCACAGCGAGATAATGTCGTCGCTCGCGGTGCGCGTCGGCTTGGCCTCGCGCACGCACGCGGCGAGCAGCAACGCAGCGAGCGGTAGCGCAGCGAGCAGCCGTCGCGACCGTCGGGCTATTGGCAGCCGCAGCATCTGCCCTTCGCTCTCTCGCAGGTCTTGTTCGCCTTCGCGCAGCGGCCGCGCGCCCACGCGTCGTTCATGCCGGCTGCGAGCCGGCAGATCGCCTCGGAGTTCTTGCAGATCGAATCGCTGAGCGTGCAGCTCGTCGTGCACGTCTCGGTCTTCGCCGGCTTGCAGGTCGGATCTTGCGCCGCCGTCGGCACGGCCATCGGCTCGGCCGGCGCGCCTTGCCAATCGCTCTCCATCGGCTCGGCGAGCCCGAGCTGCGCGAGATCGGTCGAGATCTGCTGCTCGAGACCGATGATCTGATCCTTCGGCGGCGGTTCCATGTCCTGACCGTACGCGGGCTCCCCCGGCGCCTCGGATTTCACGGCCGCTCGCTTGCTGCCGCCACACGCCGCAAGTGCGAGTAGCGCGATCACTGACAGCCGCAGCATTTGGTCTTGGATGCTTCGCACGACTTGTTCGCCTTTGCACACCGCCCGCGGGCCCAATCGTCGTTCATCTCCACCGCCAACCGGCAGATATGATCGGCGTTCTTGCAGATCGAATCGCTGAGCGTGCAGCTCGTGTCGCACGTCTCGTTCTTGGCAGGCTTGCACTTCGGATCCTGCGCCGATGGAATCGCGCCCATCGGCTGTGCCGACGTGGTGAGGAAGTCGGCTTGGGCCGGCTCGGCGAGCTGGAGCTGACCGAGGTCCGCGGCGATCTTCGCGTCGAGCTCGATGATCTGGTCGCGCGGGGTCTCCGGGAGAGGCGACGCCGCGCCAGCGTTCACGCCAGCCTCGGATTGCGACGCCTGCGGCGCGGCTGACTTCCGCTGCGCGGCGCACGAAGCGAGCACGATGCAGCACAACGCAGCGACGACGACTCTCACCACTTGATCGACGCCTTGCTGTCCGTTTCGCTGCACTTGCAGCAGCGCTGCTTGGCTTCACGGCACGACGCCTTCGCGCTCGTGCACTTGTCGTGCGCCCACGTCGTATTGAGATCGGCAGCGATCTCGCAGATCCGTTCTGCGTTGTCACAGATCGCATCGGACAGGTTGCAGACGTCGTGGCACGTCTTCGGCACGACGTGGCCTTCGGGGCACACACTCTCGGCCTGCTTCACGGTCTGCTTCGTCATCTGCATCATCGTGCTCGGAGCAGGATCGACGGCCAGACCGGCGTCGACGCGCCACTGGCGGATCTCGCCCCACCGCAGCAGGATCTCGTTCGGCCGTGGGTCGTCGGGGACGAACCGCGGGCCGCCACACGCCATGCCGACCGCGATCGCGGTGAGCAGCACGATGCCGAGCGTCGACGCCCTCACGGGGCCCCCCGCTGCTGCATCAGCCGCTGCTGCAGATCCGTGTTGATCTCGTTCGACTTGTCGTAGGCCTCGATCGCGGCGCGCTTCTCGTCGGCGATCTTCGCCTTCTGCGCGGCATCGTTCGGATCGAGCGCCGCGGCGCGCGCTTCGTGGATCTCGCCCTTCACGGTATGCAGGTTCGCGACGAAGAAGCTCTCGCGCTGGCTCTGCGCGATGCCCTCGGTGACGACCGTCATCGCTTCCTCGATCTGGTTCTGACCGACGAGCAGCTTCGCGAGCAGCGCGCGGGCGTCGTTGCGGACGTCCTCGGCTTCGGGGGCGCCAGCCGGAAACTTGAGCGACAGGATCTCGCGCACGGACGCGATCGCTTCGGCGACCTTGCCATCGCTCATGAGGACGCGAGCCTTGTGATGAAAATTCTTCGCCTTCGACAACGCGATCATCAACTCTTCGTCAATCACCTCAGTCGGATCGGCGGTACGGGTCGTTATGTTTTCCTTCTCGCCTCCGCAGGAGACGTAGAAGGTGATCGCGATCACCGCGATCAGCAATGCCCAGTACTTCATGGCTTCCTCCCACGCGCGAGCTGGCGGTCGCGATACCCGGCGAGACGGTCCGCATAGATCATGTCGATGCGCGTGCTCGCATCGCCGACGCGATCGCGGCTGATCGGACCGATCAGCGGATCGGCCGGTCGTGATGTCTGGTTCGTTGGCGGCTGCGGCCCGACTGCAATGCCGCGGTCAGCAGGCACGCCGCGCAACCACAGCAGCAGTACCGCAGCCACCGCAACGAGCGCACTCGCGCCCGCCACCGCCCACGGCACCCAACGCCTGCGCGCGCGCTCGATCGGAACGACCGAGCCGCTGACGCCTGCCCCTGCCCCACCGACCGCCTGGCGCAGCGCATCCTCGACGATCGAGCTGCGTTTTTGGGCCGACAGCTCGGCCTTGCCACTCGCCGCGCGGATCACCGTCGCGACCTCGAGCAGCGCGCGCTCGTCGGCGCTCATCGCCGGCGGCGTGCGCGCACCCGCGAGCGTCTTGTCGACGAGATCGGCGAACCCCTTCGCGCGCATACGCTCGCTCGGCGTCGCGTCCGCCTCGGGCGAGGGCACGGGTCCGGTGAGGATATCGTCGTCGTCAGTCGCCATGGATTTCTCCTTCGACTCGGTCGCCGAAGTGTTTGCGAAATGCGCGCACCGCGCGGAACAGCAGCACGTCGAACGTTCCGATCGTGATGCCGAGTTTCTTCGCGCAGTCTTCGCGCGGTAGCTCCTGGATCAAGCGCAGCTCGATCGCGACGCGGTAGCGCTCTGCGATGTGCGTCATCGCTTCGTCGATGCGCGTGCGATGCGCGGAGCGCTCCTGGTCGGCGATCAGCTGCGCGTCGGCATGCGAGTCCGGATCGGTCTCGATCGGGACTTCATGCACCATCGCATCGGCGAGCCTGCGCGAGCGCTTCGCCTGGCGATGGACGTCGTAGACCTTGTTGATCGCGATCTGCCTCAACCACGGATAGATTGACTTGCCCTGCCACGTGAAGCGGCGAATCTTCTCGACCGCGGTGGCGAGCGTGTCGCGCAGCACCTCTTCCGCAGACGAGGCGTCGCCGAGCCGCGGCAAGATCACCGTGCCGTAGAGCGGCTGAGCGTAGCGTTCGAGAATAGGTCGCATGGCGTCGAGGTTGCCGGCTTGAGCCTCCTCGACCTGGCGTTGCTCTTCTTCGAGCTCTACCGCTGTGGCTGGTTCGGAGGCCACCGACATCCCCTCAACGCGAGTCGCGGCAGCAGCTTACACCGGGCCGGGACGCCCGCCGTCGTACCGCACCTCGATGAGCTCGAGGCCATGCGCCGGCGCGGTCTCACCGGCCTGCGGGCGGTCCTTCGACGCAAGGATCTCGGCCACTTGAGCCGGAGGACGCTTGCCGGTCCCGACCTCGGCCAACGTGCCGACGATGATGCGGATCATCTGCCGCAAGAACGCATTGCCCCGGATATCGATGTCCAGGAGGTGGGGCCCCAAGCGCGTTAGTGCGATGGCTTCGACGCGCCGCACCGTGGTTTTCGCGGCACAGCGGGCGGACCGAAATGCGGCGAAGTCGTGCTCGCCGATCAGTGCGCGCGCACCCTCTTGCATCGCGGCGACGTCGAGCGACTCGGGGTGATGCCACGCTCGATCGCGAAGCCGCGGCGAGCGCTCGTTGCGCGTCAGGATCGAGTAGCGGTAGTGCTTGCCGGTTGCGGAGAACCGCGGATGAAAGTCCGCCGGCACCTCGCTCGCGTCGCGAATCGCGATCGTGTCGGGCAACATGCTGTTGAGGCCGCGGCGAATGCCGTGCAACGGAATGTCGCGCTCGGTGCGAAAGCTCGCGACCTGCCCGCGCGCGTGCACGCCGGCATCGGTGCGCGACGCGCCGACCACCGGTGCCTCGTGCGTGAGTAACTTCGCGAGCGCTTCTTCGAGATGCTGCTGCACGGTCGCTGCATTGTCTTGCCGCTGCCAACCATGGAGCTGACTGCCGTCGTACTCGACGACGAGCCGGATGTGCCGCACGGCGCGAGCTTCTCAGAAGCTGGCTTCGAGACCAAGCGAGCCGGCGTTCTGACCGTCGAACGTTTGATCGCGGAGCAGCAGTGCGCCGTCGTAGCGCAGGAACGTGGTCACGCCGCGGAACGGCAAGTGCGTGCGCAGCGTCAGGTTGAGCGCCGGCCCCGCGGTATCGCCGGTGAACCTGAGGCCACCGCCGAGCGTCAGCTCGAGGCGGCGCGTGAACCGGTACCCGCCGGTCGCGAGCGCGCTGCCTTGACCGTGGAGTCCATCGACGAGCCACAGCGATGCTTCGCCGCCGAACGACGCTCTGCCGCGGCTGCT
>DATDCH010000058.1:0-2293 GCA_036524455.1 Kofleriaceae bacterium
GTCTTGAAGCGCGGGCCGATGTCCTCGAACAGCTTCACGACCAGCGCGTCGTCGCCCAGCGTGACGCGCGCGCGGCGGCGGCCGGCGAGCGAGTCCGCCTTGCCGAGCGTGATGAGCGGCTCGACGACGCGGCGCAGTTCCTTGGCCTTCGGCAGCGTGGTGCGGATCGTCTCCGCGCGGATCAGGGCCGCGCACATGTTCCGCATCAGCGCCTTGCGATGGCTGCTGTTGCGCGAAAGCTGGCGTCCCGACAGTTGGTGTCGCATGTCTGTCTTATCCCGTTACCGCGCTCAGGCCGTGCGCAGCTCGTCTTCGCGGCGCAACGAGGCCGGCGGCCAGCCATCGATGCGCATGCCGAGCGTGAGCCCGTGGCTCTCGAGGACTTCCTTGATCTCGGTGAGCGACTTCTTGCCGAGGTTCGGCGTGCGCAGCAGCTCGACTTCCGTGCGCTGCACGAGGTCGCCGATGTAGTGGATGTTCTCCGCCTTGAGGCAGTTGGCCGAGCGCACGGTGAGCTCGAGCTCGTCCACGGGACGCAGCAGGATCGGGTCCGGCAGCGGGCCCGCCTCGCGCGAGGGCGACTCGCCCTGGCCCTCGAGGTCGACGAACACGGTCAGCTGCTCCTTGAGGATGCCGCCGGCGCGCCGGATCGCCTCGTCCGGGTTGATCGTGCCGTTGGTCTCGATGTCGATGATCAGCTTGTCGAGGTCGGTGCGCTGCTCGACGCGCGCGGACTCGATGCCGTAGGTCACGCGGCGCACCGGCGAGAACGACGCGTCGAGCTGCAGGCGGCCGATCGGGCGGCTCTGCTCCTCGAACTCGAGGCGCTGGACGGCCGGGCGGTAGCCGCGGCCACGCTCGATCTTGAGCGTCATCGACAGCTCGGTCGCCTTGTTCAGGTTCGCGATCACGAGGTCCGGGTTCACGATCACGACGTCGTGATCGACCTGGATGTCGCCCGCGGTGACCGGGCCCGGGCCCTTCTTGCTGAGCCTGAGCTCGACCGAGTCGCGCGTGTGCATCTCGATCGCGATCGCCTTGAGGTTCAGCAGCACGTCGACGACGTCCTCCTGGACGCCCTCGATGCTGGTGTACTCGTGCAGCACGCCCTCGATTTCCACCTCGGTCACGGCGCAGCCGGGCATCGAGGAGAGCAGCACGCGCCTGAGCGCGTTGCCGAGCGTGTGGCCGAAGCCGCGTTCGAAGGGCTCGATGACGATGCGCGCCTGGCGCGCAGCCGTCTCCGTGACCTTGACGGACCGGGGCTTGAGGAATTCCGTGGCGGTACCTTGCATTGCCGTCACCTTTTATTTCGAGTAGAGCTCGACGACCAGGTTCTCGTTGATGTCCGGGAGAATCTGGTCGCGGTCCGGCAGCGCCTTGAGCGTGCCGCTGAATTTCTTGTCGTCCACGTCCACCCAGTCCGGCCAGCCAACCTGGGTCGCGATCGCGAGCGCCGCCGCGATGCGGGCCTGCACCTTCGACTTCTCGCGCACCGCCACCACGTCGCCGGCCGAGCACTGGTACGACGCCACGTTCACGGTCTCGCCGTTCACCTCGATCGCCTTGTGCGACACGAGCTGGCGGGCCTCGGCGCGGGTGGTCGCGAAACCCATGCGATAGACCACGTTGTCGAGGCGCCCTTCGAGGTAGCGCAGCAGGTTCTCGCCGGTCGAGCCCGGGCGGCCCGCGGCCTTCGTGTAGTAGTTGCGGAACTGGCGCTCGAGCACGCCGTACATGCGGCGCAGCTTCTGCTTCTCGCGCAGCTGCACGCCGTAGCCCGAGAGGCGCGTGCGGCGGTCGCCCTTGACGCCGCCGGGCGGCACCTCGAGCTTGCACTTGCTCTCGAGCGGCTTGATGCCGCTCTTCAGGAACAGGTCAGTGCCCTCGCGGCGCGAGAGCTTGCACTTGGGACCCAGGTACTTGGCCATCGTTTCCTCGACCTCAGACGCGCCGCTTCTTGGGCGGGCGGCAACCGTTGTGCGGAATCGGCGTCACGTCGGCGATGCTCGTGACCTTGAGCCCGCAGGCGTTCAGCGCGCGGACCGCGGACTCGCGGCCCGGGCCGGGACCGCGCACGTGCACCTCGACGGTGCGCAGCCCGTACTCCTGCGCCGCGACGCCCGCCTTCTCCGCCGCGACCTGCGCGGCGAACGGCGTGCTCTTGCGCGAGCCGCGGAATCCCGATCCGCCCGACGTCGCCCAGGACAGCGTGTTGCCCTGGCGGTCGGTGATCGTGATGATCGTGTTGTTGAACGACGCGTGGATGTGCGCGACGCCGTCGGAGACCTGG
>DATDCH010000059.1:0-9219 GCA_036524455.1 Kofleriaceae bacterium
CGGCGATGCCAAGCGCGACCTCGATTCGCTTGCGAGTGCGGCGCCGGCTACAGCGGGCGCGTGCGTCCTCGTGCTGGGCGCGGACGCGCTGCTGCACGAAGGGCTCGGTGTGTGGGCCGCGTTCGCGAGTCAGGCCGACGCCGTCATCGAGCGGCAAGGCCTCACGCGTTACCGCGAACGCACCCCGATCGCACCCGATGCGGAGAAGCTTGCAGAGCCGCTGACGATCACGAGCAACGGCGCGATCGCGTACGGCGTGCGTTCGGCGCCGCTCGGCGATCACGGCGACGCGGTGCGAACGTTCAAGCTCGTCGAGCGTGGCACGGCCGCGGGGCTCAGCCTGACGCCGCGCGAAGGCGCGCTGCGCGGCCGCGACCCAAACGGCGGCGTGCGCAACCTCGTCGTCGAAGCGGGCACGTGGCCGGGCACGATCGACGCCGGCGCCGTGCGCGTCGTCGAGCTGCGCCGGTTGCGCAGCCTGTCGATCGATCCGTACACGGGCGACGCGTCGCTCGAGATCGCACTCGGCATCGAGCACACCGCCAAAGGCGGCGCGAAACCGGTCACCGGCGGAGCGATTCGTATCGATCTGATCGCCGCGCTCGCAAAAGCGAAGCGCAGCTCGCGCACGATCACGCGCGGTGCTTACACCGGACCCGACGCGGTATCGATCGATCGCGCCGAGCTGATCACGTGACGACCGCACTCGAGCTCGCCGAACGGTTGCGCAAGCGCGACGTCACATCGGTGGAGCTCGTCAAGCAATCGCTCGAAGCGATCCGCGCGCGCGACGGCGAGCTCGGTGCGTTCGTCGAAGTCGCCGCGCGCCGCGCCTTGCTCCACGCGCGCCGCGCCGATCTGATGTTGCGCGCACGCCGCAGCAAAGCGCCGTTCCTCGGCGTGCCGACCGCGATCAAAGATCACGAACCGGTGCGTGGCCTCGGTACGCGCATCGGCTCACAAGCGTTCCGCTGGCTGATCTCGCCGATCGACGGCTACGTCGCCCGCGCGATGCGGCGCGCTGGTTTCATCATCGTCGGCAAGACGACGTGCTCCGAGCTGACGATCCTTCCATACGTGCACGTCTCGCTGCACGCGCCGACGCGCAACCCGCACGATCCGGACCGCTACGGCGGCGGCTCGAGCGGCGGTGCTGCGGTCGCGGTCGCCGCCGGCATGCTGCCGATCGCGCCGGGCTCCGACGGCGCTGGCTCGATCCGGATCCCCGCCGCGTTCTGCGGGCTCGTCGGCGTCAAGACCGGCCGCGGCGTGCTACCGAATCCCGCCGACATGTTCGACGTCGTCGGCATCAGCTCGCTCGGTCCGCTCGCGAAAACCGTGCGCGATGCGGCCGCACTGATCGACACGCTCTCGCTGCATCCCGACGGTTCGTTCACGCGCGCCATCGATCAACCGGTGCCCGCGCTGCGCGTGAAAGTGCTGCTACGTCCCGCGCTCGCCGACGTCGAGGTCGCGCCGGAGCACGCGGCCGCTGCCGTCGCGGTCGGCCGCCGACTCGAGCAGCTCGGGCACGGCGTCGCGGAAGCCACGCCGTTCATCGGCGACCTCGACGAGTTCCTACCGATCATGGCGCGCATGGTCGCGCGCGTGCCGCTGCTGCCCGGCATGGTGCGCGCGCTCGAGCCATCGACGCAGTGGCTGCGCGAGCGTGGACGTGGCGTCACGCGCGGCGACGTCGTCGCGCTCGCCGATCGCCTCGCGCGCGAAGTGCTCGCCTGGTTCGGCGATGCCGACATCGTCGTGTCACCGACGGTCGCGCAACCGGCCCCGAAGGTCGGCGCGTACGCAAACCTCGACGGCGAGCGCGTGTTCCGCACCGCCGCCGCGCTCGGTGCCTTCACCGCGCCGTTCAACGTCAGCGGTCAGCCCGCGATCTCGATCCCGTGGGGCACGACGCAAGCGGGACTCCCGATCGGGGTCCAGCTCGTGGCGCGGCGCGGCAACGACCGCATGCTGCTCGCGCTCGCCGCCCGCCTGACCGGGGAAGCTCCTCGCTGACGTTGCACACGGATGTGCGCAGCGCGGCGGTGCTCGCTCGAAGTCTCGTGGGCTTGCGTACGCGCCGGACCGGGAACGACGGTTGCAGAAACTCCGTTCATGCGTTCGTACCCACGCGCCGACCGCCAGCAGTTCCGGCTCGGTAACGTGCTTCCGGATGTGAGTGGCGAGATCGCGCCGCAACGGCTGGCCGAGGGCACCGGGACGCACGAGATCGCAGACGCCGACGAGATCCAGACCGCGCGCTACGGCGCGCTTCGCCCGCGCGACCGGTAGCTCACCAGACGAGGCCGAGCTCGAGTCCGCTCTGCAGACTGCCGCGCCGCCGGCCGGGCTCGTGCTTCCAGTTGAGCAGCGTCGGTGTCGCGGGCGCGATGCCGATGAAGCTGTGGTTGCCCAGGCCGATCCGCACGCCCCAGTTGAGGCGCGTGAACACGCCGAGCGCTTCACCGCCGCCGCCGCCGATGTCGATCGACAGCGGCACGGCGATGCGATGCGCGGCGTCGATCGGCAGGTGACCGCCGATGCGCGCGAACGCGATCCCGCGCGAGCGGAGGCTGCCGGCTTCACGCGTGAGCAACTGCAATCCGCCTGCGCCGATCTCGAATGCCTGGCCGAGCCGCAGCACGCCGGCGCCACCGTCGAGAACTGGGTGCGCGCCGAGTGTGCCGACGCTGACCTCGGCGGTCGCGGCGACTTGAATGAGTGCCTTGCGGCGCGCACCCGACGCAAACAAACGAGGTGCCGCAACACCCGACCGATCGGCGAGCACCGGCCACCAGTCGCCGCGCGCGAGACCGCCGCCGCCGCCGTTACCGATCCGACCCAACGTATCGAGCCCACCCGATCGACCGGAGCTGCCGCTGAAGCCGCTGCCGCCTCCGCGCGGACCATCGCCGGGAAACGGCAGACCGCGCGCGAACAATGCGACCGGTGCGATGGCGATCGCGAGCGCCGTCGTGCCGACGATCGCGGCGAGCGTGAGGCTTCCCGACAGGCTCTTCACTTCGGCGCGCTCGATGTCGCCCAGGCGGTAGCCGTAACGAGTCGGAAGACCCTCGTCCATGCGCAGATAGAGCTCCTCGCCCGCAAGGTCGAGTGGCTCGCGGTTCGCGAAGTGCACGGTCCAGGTTCCGAACGGCTGACCGCCCAGGACTTGGCGCAGGTGCCAATACGATTGCTCGTGCGGACACACACTCGGATCGGGCTTTGCGCAGTCGCCCTCGTTCGGCCGGTGCGTGGTGCGCATCGCCTCGAAGAAGCTGGCGACCCACGACGACAGCGCGAAGCGATCGCCGAGCATCACGGCGGCGCCATCCGCGGACAGCGTCAGCGTTGCATCCGCGGGCCGCGCGAGCTCGAGCACTTGTCGATCCGAGTCGGCAAGGCCGCGGAGCTCGATCTTCGTCGCGTAGTTCAAGAGGTCGACGTTCGCGTTGATATAGACCGCGTCGGCATTGATGTAGATCTGGTCGCCCGACCACCAGTCGCTCCATTTGCCGTCGCCGTTGCGAAACCGAATCTTCGAGGCCGGATCGAGCCGCGTCTTCCACACCCCCGTCGACCGCAACACGACCCCGTCGCCGACGCGGTTCGGCGCGATCGCATCGAGCTGACTCTTCGGAACCGTGTGCGTCGTCGAACAGGCCGCGACCAACAACAGCGATAGGCATCCCCGCATCACGCGTCGCCTGAGCAAACCGCTGGCCAGCTGCAAGTCACGGCAATTGGCGCACGAAGCGGGCGAGCTTCGACGCTGAGCAAAGGTCAGCGTCGAATGTTCGTCGCCGGGCAACCACGCTACGATGCCGGCGTGAACCCGCTCGTCATCCTCGGCTGCGGCTATGTCGGTACGCGCCTGGCGAAGACCGCGCTCGCCGAGGGCCGCAAGGTCCGCGTGTGCTCGCGCTCCACCGGTCGCTTGCAAGCGCTCGCCGCGCTCGGCGCCGAAGTAAAGTTCCTCGACGCGACCACGCCCAAGAGCTTCACGTCCGCGACGAGCAGCATGGCCGGCTCGACCATCGTCTACTCGATCCCGCCGGTCACCGCGCTGCCGCCGGGTCACGCGATGCGCGCGGGCCTGCAAGCCGCGTACGGCGGAGGCGCGACCTGCTTCATCTACTTCAGCTCGTGCGGTCTCTACGGCGACGAGCCCGATGACGACACGTGGATCGACGAGGACACGCCGACGCATCCGGACGCTGCGATGCAAAACATCCAGAGCGACGAGCTCGAGATCGCGCGCGCGTCGTTCGATCGCCTGCGCACCGTCACGCTGCGGCTCGCGCCGGTCTACGGCCCAGGCCGCGGCGTCCGCATGCGCATGCGCAAAGGCGACTACCGCATCCTCGACGAAGGCCAGCACGCGACCTCGCGCATTCATGTCGATGACGTCGCGCGCATCGTGTTCGCTGCGGAGGAGAAGGCGCCGACCAAGTCGATCTATCTCGTCGGGGACGACGAGCCGACCACGCAAGGCGAATACGCGACGTGGCTCGCGGAGCGCATGGGTGTGCCGCTGCCGCCGTATCGCCAGATGTTCGAGCCGGGCAAAGCGCGCGTCGCGCATCGCAATCGCAAGATCCGCAACGCGAAGCTCAAGCGCGAGCTCGGCATCGAGCTGCGCTATCCGTCGTTTCGCGAAGGCGAAGCGGCGATCGAAGCCGAAGAGCAGCAGAGCGGTTAGGCGCGAACGCCGTCTCGCGACGGCCACGTGTCAGACGCAGCGACGTGATCGATCGATGCGGGCCGCAGCCAACACGCGCTTCAGGGCCGCGTGCGCGATACTCGTGCTATACGTCCGCGCATGCGAGCGTGTTGGAATTGGTAGACAATGCAGCTTTAGGTGCTGTTGGGCGAAAGCCCGTGGGGGTTCGAGTCCCCCCGCTCGCACTGAACGACTCTGCGTGCTACTTGCGGCCGCTGGCGCACAACGGTGTCGTGAGCACCGATATCCGCTCGCCCGCGCCCGTGCGGAACGGCGCGAGCGTCGTCGCCAGCACCGAGCGAAATTGCGCGAGCTGAGTCGGTGTCAGCTGTGCCACCGCGCGTTTGACGACTCCCGCCATGTCGCACGTCACTTCGAAGTGATGGTCGAGCGACTCGAACACGAACGGGCACGGTACCGACTCGACCGTTACCTGCTCGAAGCCCGCCGCGCGGATCACTCGCTCGAGCTCGCCGGGCGGCGCTAGCTTGAACGGCCCGGGCGCGTCCGGCTTCGGCGCCGGCATCGGCACGACCTGCCCGAGAGCTCCGAAGATCGTCGTAAAGTAGTGGTTCTTAGCCGGCTCGTCCCACACCGCGAGCGCGAACTGCGCTCCGGGCTTGAGCACGCGGTGCACCTCGCGCATGACCTTGACCGGGTCGGGGCTGAACATCAGCGCGAAGCCGAACGTCACCGCATCGACCGATGCGTCGCCGACCCCGCGCAGGTCGTGCATGTCGAGCTCGCGCAGCTCGAGCGATACGCCGGCTGCCTTCGCGAGTCGCTCGCACCCTGCAAGCATGTCCGCCGCCACATCGGTCGCGATGACCGCCGCGCCGCGCCGCGCCGCCTCGATCGCGGGCTGGCCGACTCCGCACGCGATGTCGAGCACGGTGTGCCCCGCGCGAATCGCCGCGTGATCGACAAGCCAGTCGATGATCGGGCGCTGCTGTTGCGTGTTCCATGCGGCCCACTTTTCCCAACCCGATGCAGTGCTCATGCGCTCACTCTAGGTGCGGGCGCCGCCCGAGCACATTAGCAATTTGTGCAAGTCGATGCGTGCAATAATGCAAGTCGTGCGCGACGCGCTCGACTGGGACGACTTACGCGTCTTCCTCGCAGTGGCCCGCGCGGGCCGGGTCGCCGCGGCCGCGCGCCAGCTCGGGGTCGAGCACACCACGGTCGCGCGGCGCATCGCGGCACTCGAGCGCGACGTCGGCGCGCCGCTGTTCTACCGAACGGCGGGTGGCTACCAGCTCACGCCGCATGGCACGAGCGTGCTCGCCGGCGCCGAGACGATGGAACGCGGCGTGCTCGGCTTGGGCGCGCGGCTGCGCGAACAGAATGCCTCGCTTCGCGGGCGGGTTCGGGTCGCGATGCTCGACGAGTTCGCGTCGCACTGGTTTGCGCCGAACCTGCCGGCGTTTCGCGCGCGGTTTCCGGACCTCGAGCTGCAGGTCATCACCGGGATTGCGCCGCTCGATCTCGCCCGCGGCGAGGCCGAGCTGGCGATTCGCTCGCCGCGTCCGCGCCAGACTGGTCTGTCGGCGGTCAAGCTCGGGCGGACGTACATGGGCCTGTACGCGTCGCGCGCGTACTCGACCAAGCGGCTGCGTGTCGACGGAACGTCGCGTGGGCTCGACCTTCTGATGTACCTACCGGCGTTCGAGCGGCTACAGAACGCGCCATGGTTTGCGCCGGTGTTTGCGTCGTCGCGCATCGTGCTCGTCACCAACAGCACGCACATGCTCCTCGCCGCAGCGCGCGCCGGTGCCGGAATCGCGGTCGTGCCGCACTTCATGGGGCCGTCGTATCCCGAGCTCGTCGCAGTGTCCGAGGACGTGTCGCTTGGCGACGACATGTGGCTCGTCACGCACCCGGAGTTCCGGCGCGATCCGAAGGTGCGTGCGACCGCAGCATGGATGCGCGAGATCGGCGCCGATCTGCGTTAGCTCAGAACGGACGGTGACGAATGCAGCGCTCGCCCGACGCATGCAAGTCTCGACGGCGTGCCCACAAGCGGAACCTCGAATATGGCCAAATCGTGCGTGATAAACTGAACGCCTGTGATCCGAGACCCGGGGGCCAGAGACGGTATCGCGTTCGAGCCGACTCGCGAGGACGACGAGAGCAGCGCGAGCTCGGACTGGCAGGCGGAGGCCGGCTGGAAACCTGGTGCCGTCGTCGGCGAGCGATACGAGCTGCTCGAGCAGGTGGGCTCGGGCGCGTTTGGTGTCGTGTTTCGTGCGCGAGACCGCATTGCTGACGAGATCGTCGCACTCAAGATCTTGTCGCGCACACCTGCGAGCGATGAGATCGCGACACGGTTGCGCCGAGAGGTGCAAATCGCCAGACGCATCACGCATCCCTGTGTTGTGCGCACGCATGATCTGGTGCAAATCGGCAACAGCCTGGTCGCGTCGATGGAATACGTCGAAGGCGAAACGTTGGCACGGCGGCTGGCGGGCGGCCGGCGCCTGACCGCGAACGAAATCACCCAGCTCGCGACCGACCTCGCACGCGGGTTGGCGGCGGCGCATCGCGTCGGTGTCATTCATCGCGATCTCAAGCCGGCCAACATCTTCCTGCGCTCGGAGACCGGCCGTGCCGTGATCGGCGACTTTGGCATCGCGCGGGTCCAACCCGCCGCCGAGGCGCCGTCGCGGGAATCCACGCCCACGCTGGACGGCGTGTTGATCGGCACCCCCGAGTACATGGCGCCCGAGCAACTGCTGGGAGAACGCGCCGGGCCCGGTGCAGATGTCTACGCTTTCGCACTTTTGATCTACGAGGCCGCAACGGGCAAGCGCCTGCACTCGGGGCGCACACCGGCACAGCTCGCGGTCGAGCGAGGACAGGTCCCGGAACTACGGCTCGCGAGCGAGCGCCCGGACCTCCCGATCGCGATCGTAGAGACGCTACGTCGATGTCTCGAGCCAGATCTCGAGCAACGACTACGCGATGGCGCAGCGATCAGGGCGGCACTCGCCGAGGTCGCGCCGGTCACCGCTGCGTTTCCTCTTCAACCGCGCCGGCGGCGCAGGCTACTGGCGGTCGGGCTGATCGCGATCGCGAGTGTTGCCGCGGTGCTCGGGTTTGCGTTGTCTCGTTCGACTGCGCGCGTCGACATGCGATCGTTTGTCGTCGAGGTCGAGAACCGAGGGGCCAGCGAGGACGCGTGGATCCAGAAACCACTCGACCACATGACGGCGAAGCGGCTCCAGCACACGTTTCTCGGCGTGCGACGAGCTAGCGACCCGAAGCATGCAGACGTACGAGTCCGCGTGCGTTATCGCCGTACGACCGACGGCATCGAGCTGGAGCTCGCGATGACGGGTGTCGAGCCGACGAAGGTGGCAGACGCCTCGGTCGCCGGTGCGCTCGACAAGGCGATCGGCAAGATCTCGCCGAAGCTCCACTATCGTCCTCCCGAGCCCGATGCAGACGAGCGTGTCGACATGCAACGTCTCGGGGTTCGCTCGGTCGAGGCTTATCGCCGTTACCAGGCGCAAGTCGACGACGCCTTCAGTGCCGTGCTGATCGATGCGGAAACGCAGCTCCGGCAACTTCGCGCGATTCTCGTGCTCGAGCCACACTGGGCACACCTGCACGTGAAGCTCGTCGATGCGGCCGGCATCGGTACGCGGCAGGGGCGCGAGCTTCTCGCCTCCGCTACGCGCGCCACCCAGCATACGGACCAGGATCCGGTGGGCCGGCAGATGCTGGCTGCGATCGAACATGTCTCGCAAGGTCGCCTCGACGATGCGGCGACGCTGCTGGTGCCGGCGTTCCGCAGCCAACCGCAGGACGTCGAGCTCGGGTGGATACTCGCGCGTCGGGTTCTCTATCAGGCGGGTCGCTCGCAGGACGCGATCGCCGTGTACCAGCGACTGCACGAGCAGAGGCCGGATTTGCAGTTCGGCGGTAATCTCGTCGACGAGCTTCGACGCGGCGGACGCGGTCGCGAGGTCGCCTCGGTCGTCGAAGCATGGCTTGCCAAGGCTCCGGAGAGCGAGGACGCGCGCGCAGTACAGGTGAAGCTCGACGTCGAACATGGCCGTCTCGATCTCGCGGTCCAACACGCGCGCGAGCAGATCTTTCTCCACGGCGACGCGCCGCATCGCCTGTACACCCTGTGTGACGTCCTGATCGCTGCCGGCAAGCGTGATGAGGCGTCGCAGCTCGCCCAGCGCATGTTGCTCGGGTCCGGTCCGATCAGGTCACGGGGCTGGGCCCGCCTCGGTGCCATCGCAGCACAGGAGGGCAGGTTCTCGGCGGCGATCGACGCCTACGAATCCGCCGTGGCGGAGGGCCAGCAGTTTCCCGCTCAATCGGGCATACGCCGGGCGTACGAGTCGGCGCGATGGCTCTTCGTACTCACCGGTCAACCCGAGGGTGCAGATCGCTTCGATCGCGAGCTCGCCGAGTACTACCGTAACGGCGGTCTTACCTGGCTTGCAGCGACTGTCGAGTTCGACCGACGCTTGCTGAAC
>DATDCH010000060.1:0-12187 GCA_036524455.1 Kofleriaceae bacterium
AGACCGGCCTCAAGCTGCAGTTCCCCGAGCTCGGCGGCTTCCTGTTCGTGGGCCGCACCAAGGAAGGGTTCTCGACGAACAAGATGATGGTTGGTTACTACGGCGTGTTCAGCGAGCGCAACGCCGCCAACGATGCCTTCATACCGATTCTCGCCGACGGTCTGCGATGGACCGCGGTCGGGTTCGGCGGCAAGCTCGTGTACAACGTCGGCGTGTTCGCCGACCCGTGGTCGGAGAAGCACTCGTTCAACAAGAACGACTGGCAATTCGTCGGGCGCGCGGTGTGGTTACCATTCGCCGTACCCGACTCGGGAGACGTGCTGCACCTCGCGGCGGACGCGCGCTACGCGGCCGCCGACGACGGGATGCTGCAGTACCGTTCCAAACCCGAAGCGTTCCTTGCCCAGAGCTTCGCGGTCGACACCGGCGAGCTCGAAGCTTCGCGTTCGACCATGCTCGGCGTCGAGGCGTATTACCACCCGGGCCCGTGGCTTCTGGGTGGCGAGTACTACGTCAACCAGGTGTCGTCGATGCCCGCGGACGATCCGTTGTTTCACGGCGGCGAGATCTTTGCGGCGTACATGATCACCGGCGAGAAGCATCCATATAACGGGCGCGCTGGCGTCTTCCTCGACGTCACGCCGAAGCGCTCGCTGGTCAACGGTGGGCCCGGCGCGTGGGAGATCGCGCTGCGCGCTACATATGTCGATCTCGACTCCGGGACGATCGCGGGCGGCACGTTCTTTCGCGTGACTCCGGTGCTGAACTGGTACGTGACCGACGTCCTGCGGTTCGAGGCCATGTACGGCTATGGCGTGCTCGATCGGTTCGGGATGTCTGGTGGCGCTCAGTACTTCCTGACCCGGATGCAGATTGCCCTGTAGCACTTAGAACGGAAGCCCGCCGAGCACCGTACGAATGATGCGGTTGAGGATCTGGTCGAGCGTCAGGTTGCTCGCGAGCAATGGGAGCATCGGTGCCAGCCCAGCGACCCACAGGGTGAGCACATTGCGCGGGCCGAACACGAACACGCGGGATCTCCCGATCACCGAGTAGGCGCCGCCGAGGTCGTTGAGCGACTGGATATCGGGCGTACCGAGCATGTGCAACCTGTCGGGACGCACGAGCCACTTCTCGTGAAAGCGCAGCGTGTAGTCGCGCGCGAAGTCGCCGTACTGAGCGAGCGTGCGACGGCGCGTGCGAAACAACAGACCGCTGAATGCGAGCAGCGGGACGAGCGCGAGCGCCGACCCCAACACCAGGAACGTGGTCAGCCCTGGCAACACAGCGTGGAGCGGCGTCCCGCCCTCGAGGATTTGCGTGCCGAAGGCGGACGACAGGATCGCGCTCATCGCGAGCATGAATCCGGCGAACCCGGTGACGGGTCGAGCGAGGCCTGCAAGACCAGCGGCCAGGTCGGGATGCGTCGAGATCGGTGTCAACGGCAGGCGCGAGAGCTTGGCAAGCACGTACGTCCAGATCACCCAGCGCCACAGCCAACGAAACATCACGAACTGGACGAGCGGCAGCGCGACTGCGGCGTACCACACGCGCGGAAACGTCCAGCCTCCGATTGCAGCGCCGCCGTGGAACAACCCGGTGGAGCCGAACACCCCCCACAACACGAGCTGACCGCCGACGATCCCGACGGCGAGCAACCCTGCCTCGACAAGCCACGAGTCGCGCAAGCGAGCCGCGTGCGCGAGGATGCGATCGACAGGTTCGCGAGCGCAGAAGCGACCATTGTAGAAGCTCCTGATTCCGCTCTGCGTGGTTGTTTCGAGCAGCTGCTCCGCGATCATCAGGACCGGCAGCGCGAACAGAAACCGTACGTGCAGCGACATATCGTGCACGAACGGATCGACACGCAGGCCCGCCGCGGCGCGCAGTGCCTCGCCGATGATCATCGGCAGCCAGAGCGCGAGCCCGATCACCCAATAGCGCGGCGTGGTGCGCAGGTGCAGGCGCCGCAGCAAGTGAAAACAAGGACCACCATCGGTCAACGAGAATGGCGTCCGTTCGATCCCTCGCGTCAGCTTGCTATCATCAGTGTTCGACGCCATCAGCTCACCGCGTTGGATGCGTCATGTCCTCCGGGCGAACCCACGCATCGAACTCCTCTGCCGTCACGTGGCCGAGCGCGAGTGCCGCTTCGCGCAGCGTGAGGTTCTCGCGATATGCCTTGAGCGAAATCGCTGCGGCCTTCTCGTAACCGATGTGCGGGTTCAAAGCGGTCACGAGCATGAGCGAGCTCTCGAGATGCTCGCGAATCCGTTGCGCGTTCGGCTCGATCCCGCGCGCACAGCGTTCGTCGAACGAGCGAATTCCTTCAGCGAGCAACTGCGCTGCATCGAGCACGCTGTACAGGATGATCGGTTTGTACGCGTTGAGCTGGAAGTTGCCTTGAGAGCCGGCGAACGCCACCGCATGATCGGCGCCGAACACGTGGACCGCGACCATCGTGAGCGCTTCGCACTGGGTCGGATTGATCTTGCCCGGCATGATCGACGAGCCCGGCTCGTTCTCCGGAATCAGCAGTTCGGCGAACCCAGCGCGGGGACCACACGCATACCAGCGCACGTCGTTGGCGATCTTCATCAGCGCGCCGGCCAGCGTCCGCAGCGCCGCACTCACGTTGACCATGGCGTCGTGCGCCGAGATCGCCGAGAACTTGTTCGGCGCGGACACGAACGGCTTGCCGGTCTCGTCGGAGAGCTTGCGCGCGGCCGTGATGCCAAACGCATCGACACTGTTGATGCCGGTGCCCACCGCGGTGCCACCGAGCGCGACGCGATACACCCCCGGCAAACTGGCGTCGATCGCGGCGATCGCATCGTCGAGTTGCGCCACCCACCCCGAGATCACTTGCCCGAGCGTCAGCGGGGCTGCGTCCTGGAGATGCGTGCGACCGACGATCACGATCGACTCGAGCTCGGCTGCCTTTCGCGACAGGGTGCGCCGCAGCGCGCGCAGCGCAGGGAGCAAGACATCCTCGACCTGTTCGACGGTCGCGACGTGCATCACGGTCGGAAACGTGTCGTTCGACGACTGGCTCAGGTTGACGTCGTCGTTGGGGTGGATCGGATGCTTCGAGCCGACCACGCCACCCGCGAGCTGGATCGCGCGATTCGCGATCACTTCGTTCGCGTTCATGTTCGTCTGGGTTCCTGAGCCGGTCTGAAACACGACCAGCGGGAACTCGTCGTCGAGTACGCCGTCGATCACATCCTGCGCCGCGCGCACGATCAGCTTGGCTTTGCTCGGTGCCAACTGACCGAGCTCGGCGTTCGCGAGCGCTGCGCACTTCTTCACCGTGCCAAGCGCACGAATCACCGTGCGTCCCCAGCGGAAGCGGTCAGTACCGATCGGAAAGTTATGCTGCGACCGTTCGGTCTGCGCGCCCCACAAGTGATCGGCAGGGACGTGCACGTCACCGAGCGCGTCTTCCTCGATGCGAATGTCTGACTTAGCGGACTTCGTGACGCTCATGCGGAGCAACGTTGCACCCCGCGGGCCGGCGACTGACCGCGGTAACTCCACGATGACTTCGTTTCCCGGCGAGCCGAGTCGTTCGAGTGCGGACGACTGCGTACGCGTGGCTGCGCTCACCGCACGACAGACGGCTCGCACGACTTCTGACCAGAATTATCCCGGCATCGCGCCGGGACACCGGGTACGCTCAAGGCGATCGATGGCAGTGACTGCCGACTCGCTCGTGGGCGCCGAGGTCCGCCGATTCAAGCTGATGCGCTTGATCGGGAAGGGCGGGATGGGACGGGTGTACGAAGGCGTGCATTCAGAGATCGGCAGCCGCGTCGCGGTGAAGGTGATCGCCGAGCAGTACGCGAGCGATGCAGACCATGCAGAGCGGTTCTTCGCCGAGGCGCGCGCGGTCAACATGATCCGGCACGACGGCATCGTGAACATCTTCGACCTCGATCGGCTGCCCGATGGCAGGCCGGTGATCGTGATGGAGTTTGTCGAGGGTCAGACGCTGCGGCAGGTGATGGCGGCCGGACGGCTGCCACTCGGCGGGTTGTGCGTCGCGCTCGTGCAGGTGCTCGAGGCGCTGCACGCCGCGCACGAGATCGGAATCGTGCATCGCGATCTGAAGCCCGACAACATCATGATCACGCCGAGCGGTCGCACGAAGGTGCTCGACTTCGGCATCGCGAAGCTGCTGTTGGTTCCCGCAGGGCAGCAAGCGCCACGCACGCGCACCGGTACGGTGCTCGGCACGCCGGAATACATGGCGCCCGAACAGATCGACGAAGGCATCGCCGACGCACGCACGGACGTGTACGCGATGGGCATCGTGATGTTCGAAGCGATCACGGGACGGCGGCCGTTCGACGGCCCGAGCGACTACGCGATCATGCGTGCGCAGGTCGAGACCCCACCGCCGTCGTTGCGCGCAATGCGCGGTGATGTGCCGGCGGCGCTCGAGCACGTGATCATGGGTGCGCTCGCGAAGCGACCACGCGATCGATTCGCGAACGCGAAGGCGATGGCGAACGCGTTACGTCAGGCGTCGCGCGAGCTACCCGAAGATCAGTGGCGATCGCTCGGCGCGAACGGATTCGCCGTGCGGCTGCCGACCGAGCCCGTGCTGACCGAGCCGTCACCCGCGGAGTCGCTGCCGACCGCGCCGCGCATGATGCCGGTCGCCGAGATGGAGACCGCGAAACAGACGCCACGTGCACGCGATACCAATATGGATGTCGCGGCGGATGCGCTGCGCTCGGCGCATTACACGGCCGACGTCGTGCGCATGCAGCCCGCGGCTGCCGAGCAGCAGAACGCGGCCACGCGACCGAGCCGACCGCCGGCGGTACGAGAAGCGACGCACCCGACGCGAGCGACGAAGCGGCCACTCGTGTTTGCGGTGCTCGGCATTGCGAGCGTCGTCGCGATCGTTGCGATCGTGTTTGCGGTGACGCGCCCGCCACCGGCGCAACCACGCGCGCAGGTCGCGACCACACCGGCCGTCACCGTCGATGCGGCGGTCGATCTCACCGATGCGCCGGACGGGCCCGATTTCCTACCGTCGCCGACGCCCGACGCGGCCGCGCAGATCGCGACACCACCCTCCGATCGGAAGACAGAGAAGCGCGGTGGTTCTGCAACCGAGAGGCGCGCGAAGACGCAGCCAACACCGACGGCTGCTCCGGACCCTGCGCCCCAGGGCAACGACGAAGACCTGGATAAGCACGCAACGGTCGCCGAGCAGCCCGCCACGAAGCCGGCCGCGAAGAAGGCGTCATCGGGTCCGTACCATGGACCGATTCCGGACAAGTACCGCAACAACTCCGAGATCGAGATCGATCCGGACGATTACTACGTGACCGCCTCGCGCGTGAAGATCTTCAAGCCGATGCCGGATCTCAGCAAGCTCGATGTGATTCGCTACGTCGCGACCGCGAAGCAGCTCGCGCGCAAGTTCGAAGTGGATGCCGAGCTGACCGAGATCCACATCCTCGTGAACCGCGACCGCACGCAGCGTCGAGGACCGTTCTATTACTTCAAATCGAAGGATGCGACAGCGTCGGCCGATACAGGCCGGCTGTGGTGCATCGCGGTCATCGTCGATCGCGATGACAACCGCGTCGAGGTCGGGCATCGGACGTCCAGCAACTGCGAGAAGGAGAAGCCAGTGCGCGCACCGACGTGCTCGCTTGCCGCGCTGCTCTCGCGCGTGCCCGAGCCGTACAACAACGATCCGTACTACACGCTCATCTATCGCGAGGCGAAGTGGCTCGTCAGCCACCACAGCAACGGCGCGATCGTGCACAAGATCGACGACGACTGCTAACCGCGCGATCTGCGTGCGCGAGTGTTAGCGCCGGCACGCAGTTGCAATGTGGCGATATGTTAAGTGTGGCCGTAGTCCGTGAGACCCACATGTCTCCGGCGCTAAGCTCTCACGATGCGACGCACACTTGGAGTTGCAACGGTTCTCTGTTTGCTGTTGACCGGTATCTCGTTCGCGGACCGCGGTCGCCGCGGCGGCGACAGACACGATCATCGCTCCGGTCCGGTGGTACGCGATCACCGGCACGGCGGCGATCGGCACGGTGGCGACCGCGTGCGCGATCACCGCGACGGCCCGCGCATGAAACACAAGCACCACCACCGCGGCGGCCACAGCCACGTGCGCGTCGTGAACGGGCGCTACATGTTCCCGGGCGGCGTTGTACGCGTGTACAAGCGACCCAAGGTCCGGCGCTACTACGACATCCACGTGCGCCCGACGGTCGTGGTCGAGCATTACGATCCGGTGCCCGGCTACGTCTGGGTGCGCGGCAACTGGGGGTGGGGCGGCTCTGAATGGGTCTGGACGCCCGGTTACTGGTCGGCTGACGTCGCGTACGTCGCGCCGGCACCGCCTCCTCCGCCGACCGCGACCGTGCAGGGCGGCGTGACGGTCAGCGGCGGCATTTCGATCCGCTAGCGGATCTCGGCGGCGCTCGTTCGTTACCGGACGTGCGCCGCCTCCCAGGCGCGCACTTTGACGCGAGCCGTGTCGAAGATGCGCTCGTAGTTGCGCACACGCACCTGGTCGCGCACGTCGTCGGGCAGCAGCGCCCACAGCGGGTCGTACATGCGAAGCACGCGCAAATAGTCTTCCTGCTTCGTCGGCCCCACCTCGTCGGTGCCGAACAAGAACCGATCGGGATAGCGACGAATCACGTCGGCGACCCGAGCGGGCGTGTCATGGGTCGCGCCCAAATACTTCGCGGTCTCGCTCCACGACAGATCGAAGTGGACGTGGCGAAGTTTCGGATCGGCGAGCATCTTCTCGATCAGCGGGCGCATGTGCTCGAACGGCCGGATCACGCGGCCGAGCCCGATGTGAGCCCAAATGATCGTCGTGTTCGGATGCTCGCGGAACTGCGCGAGCAGCGGCTCGAAGTACGCCGGGTCGCGGCCCGGTTTGGGGAACGGCGTATCGGCGTCGCAATGGACGAGCACGACGAGCCCTGTCTCGCCCGCGAATGCAAACAGGCGATCGAGCGCAGGGTCGGAAATGCTCGGCGGTTCGCCCGCGACCTTCGCGGTGACGAACTCCTTGTGGATCGAGAACTCGCCGATACCGACAAACACACCGGGAAACGTCTCGAGCACGCGACGCACGTGGTCCGCTGCGTACATATCCGACGGGTTGAAACCGGTGATCATCGGATCGAAACGCGCCTGCTGTGCCTTGGGCAGCGCGCGGTACTCCATCGCGATGACCGCGTCGGTGAACGAGTAGTAATAGAGGTCGTCGTCGGTCTCGAGGTAGTACGTCGGCGCGACGTTGCCGGTTGTTCGGTACGACCACGTCTGCTGGAGCGGGATCCCGAAGATCGCGGCGCGGCCGATCTTGTCGCCCATGAGCGGGAGCAGGCTCGCGAGTGGCGGCCCTTCCTGGATGTAGTTGGTCAAGTGAAGATGCGAGTCGTGCGCGAGATACGCGTGCGTGCTCACCGGGCGCGGCCGCGACGGCGACGACGGAACAGCAACCGGTGTCCCGCCGCCGGCACCGATCAGCAAGACGAGCGCCGCCGCGCACGTCGCAGCAGCGACTGCGATCTTCGAACGCGTTCGCATCACCACTATTGCGGCTTCACCGCGTAGGGATTTCCCGAGAGCGCAGCGGAGATGTCGGCGATCGCGCGCTGCCCGCGCACGCTGTTGCCTGCCTTGTCGAGTGGCGGCGAGATCACGGCGATCCCGAACTTGCCGGGTGACACCGCGATCAACCCGCCGCCGACACCGCTCTTCGCAGGCAGCCCGGTCCAGAACAACCACTTGCCCGAGTCGTCGTAGAGCCCTGCGGTCGCCATGACGGCGAGGATGCTGGGCACGTGACGCGCATCGACGGCGACCTGACCCGTGACCGGATTCTTGCCGCCGTTCGCGAGCGTCGCTGCCATCGTCGCCAAGTCGACGGCATTGACCGAGATCGCGCATTGCCGCGTGTAGATATCGACCGCCTGCTTCGGGTTCGCCTTGATGCGCTCGTACGCGAACATCAGCTGCCCGATCGCTTGATTGCGCTGGTTCGTCGCTGCCTCCGACTTAAAGACCTCTTCGTTCACGGAGAGCTTGCGGCCCGCAAACGCATCGTGCGTGTCCATGATGTTCTTCCACACGGCCTCCGCATTCGCGCCTTTGACCATGCTCGTCGTCGTGATCGCGCCGGCGTTGACCAACGGGTTCATCTCCTGTCCCTTGTACTGCTCGATCGCGACGATCGAGTTGAACGCCTGGCCGGTGGCATCGACGCCGATCGTCGTGTTGATGCGTTCCTCGCCGGAGTCCTGGAGCACGCGCGCCAACGTGAGCACCTTCGAGATCGATTGGATCGAGACCTCCGACTTGATGTCGCCGATCGTGTGGACCTGGCCGTCGACGGTCACGATCGCAATGCCGAACAGATTCGAGTCGACCTTCGCGAGCGCGGGAATGTAGTCCGCGTTCTTGCCCTCCTTGAGGCTCTTGTAGCGGCCGTGCGCGGTCTTCAGCGCGCTATCGATTTGCGCACCGTTACCGTTCCTGGGCGCGCTGCGCTGTTGGCCGATCGCAACACCGGTTCCGGCTGCGGCGACGACCGCAGCCGCCGCGACTATCCACTTGTTCCGTGTCATCACATCCCTCCGATCGTTTTTGAGAAGCTGTACCTGACCGATATCTGCAGCCGGAAATCGTTCACCCCGAAGTCGTCGTTGTTGTTCTCGCGGCGACCGAACTGAAATTCGCCGCCGAGCATCAACTTGTCCGTCGGGTGATAGAGCAAGTTTGCGAGCGCGTAGTGGCCTGCGTGAAACGCGTCGTCGGTCTGGTCTTCGGAGTTGTCGATCCACACGTACGAGTAGCCGACCGAGCTCGTGTAGCGCTCGCTCCACTCGAGGTCGACGAACCCGACCAAGCCGAGGCATCCCATCGCGATGCCGTCGAGCGGCGCAGCCGGATCACCGGTCGCCTCCGGCCCGATGTCGGCGCCGGCGTCGTTCATGTAGTTCTGGATCGCCTCGCCATAGACCGCTTGCAGCTTGATCAGGGCAGGCCCGGCCTTGATGTTCGAGCTCACGGTGAGGCCCCAACCGAACGCGTCGCCGTCGAGGTCAGGCGCAGCCGGATCGAGATCGTCCCATGTGATCCAGCGCAGGATGCCGGCGCCTTTGATGTGCCCCCACCCGCCGGCATAGCGCGCCTCGGCCGACAGATCCGGTGCGGGAAACCGAGGCACGACGTTGTCGAGCTCGACGCGGTCGGCGTAGTTATCGGTGTCGGCACTCGCACCGGGACGCTCGAGCGCCACCGTGACGCGCGTGTCTCCTTGCAGAGGCATCCACGCGAGCTGCACGTTCCGGAAGAACGTCATCCCGTTAGGACCCCAGTACTCGATCGAGTTCGGGAACACGTCGATGTCCATGAAGGGACTCCACGTCTGTCCCGCGCGCAGCTGTTTCCAATCGACGTAGGCGTGACGGAGCCGGATCGTCGTCTGACCTTCATCGACGCCGGTGCCAAACATTTCGAACTCGAACTTGCCGTCCATCTTCCCGACGTCGGTCGGCACGGTGGCGCGCACACCGAACCGCGTCTGCCGTACACCGGCGAACGTGCGCCCGCCCTTGCCGAACTGATCGTCGAATGCAGGCAGCTTCGTCGGCCGCACGGTGTCGAACCAGTCCGGGTTGCCGATGTGGCCGAAGTCGTAGCCACCGTCGAGCATCGCGAAGCCGTAGATCTCGAACTTCGTCGCGTCTGGTTCCTCCGGTGGCGTGGCCTCGGGTGGCGGGGTCGGTGCAGCGGTCGTCGCGGGATCTGCCGGAGCCGGTGCCGGCGCAGGCTCCGGCGGTGGCTGTTCGGGCGGCGGTGCCCAATTCGCGGGAGGTGACTGCGGAGGCGGAGGCTGTTGTGCCTGTTGCGCGGCGACGGATCGCGATGCGGCAAGCGAGCCAATGACCAACGCGAAAGTTCGGACCGGACGCATGCATCCTCCTCGCGCCCGAGCACGTCGAGCGCTTCCGTCGGTCAAGCAAGGGATGGACCGCTTCGACTACGTGCAAAATCGTGTGCTCGTGTGCAAGCACGTACCGTCGAGCACGTAGCGATCGACCGCGCTCGCCGAGCTATTCGCACAGCGCGTGCTGCGCGCTGGGTTTGCTTCGCACGATCGCGACGACGTACGAGAACGTAAGGCGAGATTACTCAGCGCGGCGCACGCTGGACCGCACCTTGCTCGCGTGCTGGCGAATGCATCTGCTGCCGCAAATGATCGTGCTGGGAGTCATCGCGGCGTCGGTCGCACGAGCCGACGACGTTGCGAGCCCGCCGGTGCCGCCCGGTGCTGCGGAGGACGCCGAAGCGACGAAACCGATCGAGACCTGGGGCGCGATCGAGCCAGGCAAGGGCTTCTTGGTCGGCAGGACCGACCTCGGCGAGCTCTACATCAGCGCGTACGCCTTGGCGCGTTACATGAATCAAATGCCTTCCGGGCAAACGTTCACCGATCATCTCGGCCGCGAGCACGACGTCGACGCGCGTCACGACATCTGGGCGCATCGCATCATGATCCACCTCAAGGGCTGGTTCGGTCTGCCGAAGTTTCGCTACCAGATGACGCTGTGGACCGTGAACACGACCGATCAGAACGCGCTGTTTGCTGTGCTCGGCTATCAGTTCCACCGCGCGTTCAGCCTCTACGCCGGCCTCAACGCAATCCCTGGAACCCGCACGCTCCAAGGCTCGCACCCGTACTGGCTCGGTCACGATCGGGTGATGGCCGACGAATACTTCCGGCCATACTTCTCGCATGGCGTCTGGGTCACCGGCGAGCCGGTACCCGGCCTGTGGTACCAGGCGATGATCGCGAACAACCTGAGCGCGCTGGGTATCACGTCGGGACAGCTCACGCGCAACTTCGCCTACGGCGGCTCGGTCTGGTGGATGCCGACCACGCACGAGTTCGGACCGAACGGCGGATTCGACGACTACGAGTATCACGAAGAGGTCGCGACGCGGTTCGGTGGTGCCGCGACGAGCAGTGTCGAGGATCGGTTCAGCAGCAGCGAGGTGAGCTCTCCCGACAACACGACGCTGCGACTCGCCGACAGCCTCAACCTGTTCGAGCTCGGCGCGCTCGCACCGGACGTCACGGTGGGCGAGGCTCGCTATCGCTTGCTGTCGCTCGACGCCGGCGTGAAATATCGCGGCATCTTCGTCGGTGCGAGCTACTTCCAGCGCTGGCTCGACGACTTCGTGGCCGACGGTCCGGTACCGGTGACGTCGATCGTCGACAAAGGCTTATACCTGCAAGCGGCGTTTTATCCGGTGAAGCAGAAGCTCGAGCTGTATGGCATCACGTCGTGGGTGTTCGGCGATAAGGACGCCGGGTTCGAGAACAGCCACGAGTACGCAGGGGGGGCGAACTGGTTCCCCGCGAACACGCGTGATCTTCGTGTCAACGCTCAGCTGATCCGGATCGATCGATCGCCGGTGAGCAGCTCGTTCGGCTATTACATCGGCGGCCAGAAGGGCATGACCGCCACGCTCGCTGCTTCGATCCAGTTCTGATCGAGTATCGTGGGCGCGTGCTCGCGCCGCTGCCCATCGATGACGTGCTGCCTGCTGTCGTGGCGGCTGTCCGCGATCGGCGATCGTGCGTGCTCGTCGCGCCACCCGGCGCGGGCAAGACGACTCGCGTACCGGGCGCGCTGCTCGATGCGGGGCTGATCGACGGCACGATCATCGTGCTGCAGCCGCGGCGGTTGGCGGCCCGGCTCGCGGCGGCGCGCGTCGCGAGCGAGCGCGGCGTTCAGCTCGGCGGCGAAGTTGGTTACCAGGTCCGCTTCGACCGCAAGACGAGCGCAGCCACGAAGATCGAATTCGTCACCGAGGGCGTGCTGACGCGGCGGCTGCTCGGCGATCCCGAGCTGCACGGGGTTGGCTGCGTGATCATCGACGAGTTCCACGAACGCCACCTCGACGGTGATCTCGCGCTCGCGCTGGTCGAGCGGCTGCGCGACAAGCGACGCGAGCTCGCACTCGTCGTGATGTCGGCGACGCTCGATGCGGAGCCGGTGGCGAAGTTCCTGTCCGGACCCGACCTAGTCGGGTCCTCTCCGATCATTCGGTCCGAAGGCCGGACGTTCCCGCTCGCGATCGAGCACGTCGATCCGGACGATCGTCCGCT
>DATDCH010000061.1:0-5246 GCA_036524455.1 Kofleriaceae bacterium
CGACGATCGCGGCATCGGCGGCGTTCACGATGATCGTCGGCGGCGTGCCGCGCGCGACCGCGCCGCTCAGCTTCGCGTTCGTCGCCTTGAGGGTGAGCGCGACCGTGCTCGTGCCGCGCTTGGTCGTAACCCGCAGCTCGCCCGTCGCGTCGAGCTCGACTTTGTCGTCGGTCCCATCGCCGTCGATGTCTTTCGTCAGCGTCGCGATCGGCGCGGCCGCAGCCGTCGCCGTCAAGCACACGAGAACCAGGGCGCTTCGCACGGGCCTCACAATAGCGCAGACACTCGTCGCTGCGAGGGATTGCACCGCGGTCGCGGTCTAGATCACGATGGCGCCACGCCGTGACCGGGTTTGCACCTTCCGACTACACGTTCGAGCTGCCGCCCGAGCTGATCGCGCAGGAGCCTGCAGCCCAGCGCGACGCATCGCGGCTGCTGCACGTGCACGCCGACGGCGCGCTCTCCGATCACCAATTCCCCGACATCGTCGATCTGTTGCCCGCCGACGCGGTGCTCGTCGCGAACGACACGCGCGTGATTGCCGCGCGCGTGCTCGGCCACAAGGCGTCGGGCGGGCGCGTCGAGTTTCTGTTCCTCGAGCCAGAGCAGGCGGTCACGGCGCCAGCCGGGCAGGTCGCGTGGCGCTGCCTCGCGCGCGCACGCAGGCCACTCAAAGCGGGTCAGCGCGTCGCGATCGACGGCACCGATATCGAGCTCGAGCTGCTCGGCGAGCGAGAAGGCGAGGAGGGCTCGGTCGTCGTCGCGGTGCCAGGCGATCCATACGCGCTGCTCGATCGCGTCGGTCACGTGCCGCTGCCGCGCTACATCCATCGCGATGATCGCGATGCCGATCGCGATCGTTATCAGACGATGTTCGCGCGCGTACCCGGTGCGGTCGCGGCACCGACCGCGGGGTTTCACATGACGCCGGCGATCGTCGATCGACTCGTCGCGCGCGGCATCTCGCTCGCGACCGTCACGCTGCACGTCGGCTACGGCACGTTCGAGCCGATCCGCACCGACGACATTCGCCAGCACCACATGCATCGCGAGCGCTACGTGATTCCCGACGACACCGCCGCGCTCGTCGCGTCTGGGCGGCCGATCGTCGCGCTCGGCACCACCGCGTTACGTGCGCTCGAAGCGTCGCGCGGCAAGCCCGGCGCCGGTACGACAGACCTCTTCATCTATCCGGGCTCGGGGCACACATTCCTCGTCGATCATTTGATCACCAACTTTCATTTGCCCGAATCGACACTGCTGATGCTCGTTTGTGCATTCGCGTGCACAGATCGTGTGCTCGCTGCCTATCGTCACGCGGTCAGTGAACACTATCGATTCTTCAGCTACGGCGACGCGATGCTCGTGTAGGTTCGATCGCATGAAACGCGCACTCGTCGTGTTGTTGATCCTCGCGATGGCGTCGCCCGCGCACGCGGACGATCGCGACAAATGGAAGGTTCTGTTCGGCGCCTCGCTGACGCTCACGCTCGGCGGTGTCCTCATGATGGTGGACAGCCACCGCGAGCTGCGCGCCGTCATCGACGAGCAGTGCATGCACGGCCTCGTCCGCCCCGACTGCCCGACCCCGACCGGTCCGCTGCCGGACGGCTTCGATAAGGAGGAATCGGATCGTCGAGGCGACCGCGCCGCGCTGCGCTCATGGATCGGTGGCGGCGTCACGCTCGGGGCCGTGATCCTTGGCGGCGTGTCGCTCTACAAGGGCTTCCTTGCCAAGCCGAAGCGTGAACCCGCCGTCGTGGTCGCACCGACGGTGACGCGCGACGGCGCAGGCGCCGCACTGTCGCTGCGCTGGTAGCAACTTCGTCGCACGCGACGCGAGCGCAGGTGTAGGATCGTGATCATGAAGCGCGCACTAGTGATGGTCGTGCTCTTTGGGCTCACGGCGCAGGCAAACGCGGACGATGACAGTCGCGAGATGTGGCGCGCGGCGTTCGCCGGCTCGGTCACCGTCGCGATCAGCGGTGGCATCATCTGGTACCACGGCATGAACAAGGTCGAGGAAGCGCGCGACGAGCTGTGCGCGAGCGGTGCCTACTCGTTCGAGCCGGGATGCGCGACGGACCCGACGATCACGCAGGCGGAGCTCGATCGGATCAATGCGAAGGGCGACCGCGGCGAGACGATTACGTATGTCGGCGGCGCGCTCGCGGTCATCGGCGTCACCGTCGGTGCGTTCTCGTTCTACAAAGGCTTTATCGAGAAGCCCAAGGGCGAGGACAAGGTCGTCGTCGTCCCGACGGTGTCGCGCGACGGTGCCGGCGCCGCGATGACGTTGCGCTGGTAGCCGCGGGCAACGCGAGCGCGAGCCTACGCCGGCGCGCCGGTGCCATTGCGGTATAACGCCGCGTGCTGTTCGATCTCCCGACGCCTGGCTTCTCGTTCGAGCTTCTCGCGACGCTCGGCCACGCGCGCGCCGGCATCTTGCACACGCCGCGCGGCGACATTCCGACGCCGGTGTTCATGCCCGTCGGCACGGCGGGCACCGTCAAGGCGATGACCGCCGACGAGCTGCGCGCCGAACCGCTCGACGCCCGCATCATCCTCGGCAACACGTATCACCTCTATCTGCGACCAGGCCTCGAAGTGATCGCGGCGGTCGGCGGCCTCCACAAGTTCGCCGCGTGGGATCGCCCGATCCTCACCGATTCAGGCGGCTTCCAGGTGTTCTCGCTCGCCGCGATCAACGAGATCGACGACGACGGCGTGACGTTCCGCTCGCACATCGACGGCAGCAAGCATCGGCTGACGCCCGAAGTGTCGATGGACATCCAGCGCGTGCTCGGCTCGGACATCGCGATGGTGTTCGATCAATGTCCGCCCGGCGATGCGGAAGCCGCGGTGCACGAGGTCGCGCTCGCACGCACGACCGTGTGGGCGAAGCGCTGCCGGCAATTCGCGCGCGCGCCCGGTCAGGCGCTGTTCGGCATCGTGCAAGGTGGCATCGATACACCGCGGCGGGTGCGGCACATGGCCGAGATCACGGCGCTCGACTTCGACGGTCACGCGCTCGGCGGGCTCGCGGTCGGCGAGAACCTCGACGACACGTATCGCATCCTCGACGACGTCGCTCACCTGCTCCCCGCAGAGCGACCGCGCTACTTGATGGGCGTCGGCACGCCCGCGGACCTCGAGAAGGGAATCTCCGCAGGCATCGACATGTTCGATTGCGTGATGCCGACGCGCAACGCGCGTAATGGCTATCTCTTCACGTCGGGAGCGCGCGTGAACATCCCGAACAACGCGAACCGGCTCGACCTGGGTCCCATCGACCCCGAGTGCCCCTGTGCAACTTGTCGCACCCACTCACGCGCGTACCTGCGACATCTTTACCTGGCGAAAGAGATCCTCTACGCGCGGCTCGCAACTCTGCACAACCTCACGTTCTACGCGGGGCACGTGCGGCGGATTCGCCAGCGAATCCTCGCCGAGGGCACGCGCTGCTGAGAAATCGCGAGCGCCTGCCCGACCGAGGAGTTGAAGCAGGCTTGACCCGGCACCATACGGATGGTACCAACCCCCGGATTTTCCGAGGTTAGCGCCCATGCAAGCAATGCAACCGATCATGATGATGTTGGTGATGTTCGCGATCTTCTACTTCATCCTGATCAGGCCGCAGGTGAAGAAGCAGCGCGAGCATCAGTCGATGCTCCAAAAGCTGGGCAAGGGTGACGAGGTGATCACGCGTGGTGGCGTGATCGGCAAGATCACGGGCATCTCCGACGACGGTGTGGTCGTGCTCGAGCTCCAGGAGAAGGTCCGCGTTCGTGTCCCGCGCGCCTATATCGAGGGCCGCTGGGAGGGCAAAGTGCCCGAGTCCGCCAGCAAAGCCGCCTGATTCTCTTCGTTCCGGACGTTCCGCATAAGGTGCTTCATGGATCGCTCTCTCAAGTGGCGAACGGTAGCGTTGGTCGTCACCACGCTGTTGTGCGTCGCCATCCTCCTGCCTAGCTTCGTCCCGCCGGACCGGTTTCCGACCTGGTTCAACCGGATTTTCAGCAACCGGATGAGCATGGGGCTCGACCTGCAAGGCGGCCTGCATCTCGTCTACAGCATCGATCTCGACAAGGCCGTCGACGATCGTGCGAGCGAGCTCAAGCGCGACCTCGAAGCGCGGTTCGCTGAGGAGAGCACCAAAGGCAGCGTGCGTACGCCGGCGAGCCCGCTCGGCGCGGTCACGATCGTGCTCGAGGACGGCACGAAGAAGGCCGAAGTCCAGAAACAAGTCACCAGCGACTACGGTGAAACGATCTCGATGATCACGTGTCCGCCGGCCGACGGTGCGAACGCGATCTGCTTCCGCGTGTCGTCGAAGTTTGCCGACACGATCAAGAAGGCCGCGCTGACGAACGCGGTCGCAACGATCCGCGAGCGCATCAACGAGAAGGGCGTCGCCGAGCCGAACGTGGTCGAGAAGGGCGACGACATCATCGTCGAGCTGCCCGGTCTCGACAAAGCGATGATCGACGAGACGAAGGGCATCATCGCGCGCACGGCGAAGCTCGAGATGAAGGTCGTCGACGACTGCACGGTCTACACCCCGTCGGGCTGCACGGCGTCGAACTCGACGCACGAGGGTTCGCCGTACATGAAGAAGCTGTACGGGCACGTCGGCAGCGACCGCAAGAACAACCCGACCGAGCCCGAAGCGATCAAGCTCGACATCCGAGCCGAGATCGATCAGTGGCGTCCCGACGAGGGCGGCGCGAACCACACCGACTACTACCTGATCGCGCCGGATCGCACCGAGCGCCACACCATCGATTGGGCGAAGAAGCACAACTGCTACAACAACAAGCTCGTCGTCGGCGACGACGGCAAGGTCGAGTGCAACGTCAGCGGCCGCCAGATCATCGAGCGCTACGTATTCGGCGACAAGGACCTCAACTATCCGGGTCTGATCGCGCAGGACGCTAATTTCAAGGTTCCCGAGGATCGCCAGCTCGGCTTCGAGATGCTCGAGGCGCAGCCCGGCGCAAAGGACAAGCGCACGTTCTGGCGCACGTACTTCCTCGAGCGCGCCGTTCGCCTCACCGGCTCGGCGATCTCGAACGCGATGGGCAGCTACGACCCGAACACGAACCGCCCGATCGTGCTCCTCGATTTCAACCGCTACGGCGGTCGCGTATTCGGTGACGTCACCGCGGCGATCGTCGGCATGAAGTTCGCGACGATCCTCGACGACAAGGTCAAGAGCGCGCCGATCATCAACGGCGCCATTCGCG
>DATDCH010000062.1:0-4326 GCA_036524455.1 Kofleriaceae bacterium
GCTCGACCGTCGTGGTCGTGCGCGCTGCGCTAGGAACGGGCGCAGGCGTCGCCGCGATAGGGGCGGGTGGAGGCGTTGCGGCGATCGGAGCTGGTGGCGGCGCCACGGGCTCTACTGCGTTCGCGCTCGTCGGCTCGGGCGTTGCCACGCGCACCGGCCGCGGCTCGCGATGACGTGGCGCCTCCCGGGGCGGCGTTGGACGCGGTGGTGCCGGCGTCGTCACCACGCGATCCGGCTCGGGGGCGACCGGCGCGACCACGTCGGCAATCGTGCTCGCGCTCGGATCCGCGGGCGGCGTTGGTGGTTCCGGCGAGCGCGCAGTGAGGACGCGCGCGTGGTGGCGGAGCGCCTCGTCGATCTCGGGGCTGATCGGCCGCATGCCGGCGTCGCTGCAGTAGCGTTCCTGCGCCGCCACGAGGGTCTCTGCCGTCGTCGTCGTGACGCGCACCTTGCCGTGCTGCACCGAGACGCACGTCGCGGCGTTGCCGACCTCGACCGCGAACACGGTGCCGACCACCTCGACGACCACATGCGGTGCCTCGACGCGCAACGAGCGGCCCGGTCCGCCATCGAATTCCGCGAGGAACGTACCGCTGCGGAGCCGCACCACGGTCGTTGCACCGGGCACGCCGATGACTTCGAGCTGCGCAGGACCGATCAACGCCGCGCGCGTGTGTGGGCCGATCGGCTGCGTGAGCGTGGCGCTGTCGGCGACCACGATCGAGGGCACCGGTCTGTCGCGATGCACGAGTAGCACCGCGGCCGCGGTCGCAGCCATGGCCGCCGCCGCGATCGCGAACGGCCAGCGCGCGCGGCGTGGCGCCGGCTCGGCGATGCGATCTTCGAGCGCGTTCCAGATCCGCGTGCGCTTGATGTCATCGAGCTGATCGTCGGCGGTCAGCGCAGCGCGCAACAGCTCGTGGGGATGGACGTCGCTTCTCACGATGGCCTCCTGGCGAGTAGCGTGTCGAGCTCGCGTTGCGCGTGTTGGACGCGCTTCGCCACGGTTTCGGGCGTCGCATCGACGAGCTGGGCGATTTCCTCGAATTCCAGACCGTCGACAACGCGCAACAAAAACGCGATCCGTTTCTTCGGCTTGATGCGGGCCAGACACTCGAACACGCGCACGAGATCCTCACGCGCGAGCGTGCGTGTAGCGGGCGAAGCAGCCGGCGAGACCAGCTCGTCGAAGAACCAGCCCTCCGTGAGCGTCACCGGCCGCCGCGACTGCCGGCGCAGATGCTCGAACGCGCGGTTGATCGCAATGCGATGGATCAACGTCGCGAGCTTCGCGTCGCGGCGAAATCTCGGCAGCGTGCGGTGCAGCGCGACGAACACGTCCTGCGTGAGATCCTCGCGCTCGGCAATTGGCCCCAAGATGCGGCTGAGCCGGCGATACACCGCCGCGACGTGCACGCGATAGATCGTGCCAAACGCGTCGGTATCACCCGCCTGATGACGAGCGACCAGATCGTCGTCGTCGAAGTCGACTCGACGCTCGGATCCCAATGTCGCGAGCAGCGCGATCGCGTTGATCACGGCGTCACCTCGACACCCGCACCGAACCACGGCGCGTACCGCGGCGTCGTGAACACCTCTACACCGTTGATGCGATACTCGGTCTGCGTCGCGAACGCGTCGACACCAACCCCAAACAACGCGCGTGCGCGCGACGCAACCGGCACGCGCAGCCGCACACTCGCTCCGCCGCCAACGAGAAGCGTGCTGTCACCCGCGCCGTCGGCAACGAAGATCGGCGCGACGGTCGCGCCCACGCGTACCTCGAAGAGTCCCGAGCGCATGCCTACTCCAATGCGCGCCAGCGCCGCCTTGAGGCTCACCGGTCCGCTGGCAATCCCACCGCCGAGCTCGACGGCGATCGCATCGATGCCAACGCGAGCCCGCACCGGAAGCGTGACTTCGACCCCGCCACCCACGAGCAGCCGCTCCCATCCTGCAACGCCGCCAATCGCGCCGATTGTCGTCGCGCCCCCCGCCTCCTCGCGTGGCTCGCCAACGTCTGTCGGCTCGACCGCGAGATCGGCAAGCAACAGATCGGTCGCCGCGAGCGCGACGAGCCGCGCTGCCGCTGCGCCGCCCAAGCCAGCGATGTCGACGTCGCGCGTGGCCTCGCGTGTCTGCACCTGGATACCAGCCGGCGTCGCCGCAACCCGCACGTGTACCGCCGCGCCTTTCGCGGGCAACCGCACGCGGATCGCGCGCGCGAGCTCGTCGGCCTCGAAGGGCGCGAGCCCCGCCACGTCGACCGTGATGGCGCGCTCCGCCCGCGCCGACCCGGCGCTGAACGCGATTACCACACCGACGAGAAGCCTCACGCATGTACTCGGTCGCGGCAGCCATGCCCGAAAGGAAAAAATCTTTTCGGCACCACCTCGGGCGACCAAGCACTCGGAGGCACTCATGCGCATGGTCGTTCTCGTGGTCTCGATCGCTTTGGTTTCTGCAGCTTGCAACCTGTACTTCGGGGACTCTAGCGGCAAGAGCACGACGCCGGATGCAGGTATCGCTGACGCCGGCCAACATTGGCCTCCTCCCGACGCTCCAGGACCTTACGGCGACGGCGGCTTCTACCCTGATGCGTCGTCGTATCCCGACGGGGGCATTTACCCCGACGCCGGCCCCTATGGCGACGGCGGTTGCGGCGGGAACGACGGCGGGTCTGCCCCCGACGGCGGCGTCATCTTCCCGCCCGACGCAGGTATCTGACGATCGCGCGACAACGTGCACAGCGCTGCTTTGTCGTCGCATCGGCTGATCATCGCTGCGTGCTAGCCTGAGTCATGGCCGCGGTTCGAGATGCTGTCCCGATGGCGGACGCCGAACGTCGGTTCTTGCTGTCGGATGTGCCGTGGGCGGCGTACGTGTCGCTTCGCGACGCGCTCGATACCGCGCGCGTTCACATGACATACCTCGCCGGTAGTCTCGAGCTGATGAGCCCGTCGGAACGTCACGAAGAGGAGAGCAAGCTGATCGCTCGTCTCCTCGAAGCGTGGGCCGAGGAGCGCGACGTCGACTTGCGCGGCTTCAAGAGCGCGACGTTTCGCAACGAGGCAGAGGCGCGGGGCGCCGAACCCGACGAGTGCTACTCGATTGGTCCGAAGGCGAAGGACGCCCCGCCGCAGATCGCAATCGAAGTGGTGGTTGCGAATCCGCTGCTCGACAAGCTCGCCGTCTACGCAGGGCTCGGTGTTGCAGAGGTTTGGGTGTGGCACAGCACGTCGCGAAACTTCGCGGTGCATCGGCTCGACGGAGGTCGGTACGTTGCCGCCGCGGCAAGCCAGTTGTTACGTGAGCTCGACCTCGGGCTGCTCGCTTCGTTCGTGCGCACGGGTGAGAACCATACGGCGCTCGTGAAGAGTTACCGCGCAGCGCTTCGCGGGTGAGTTACATCGGACTTCGCGACGCCTCGGCGTAACGCAGCGTTGTATAGGGCAGGCTGTAGACCTCGAAAACGCCGCGCCCAATGCGCCGCCCGCGCGAGTCGTCGAACAGCTCGTTCAGCAGGCCCTGCATGTTGATGGCGAGCCCAAGGTACAGCGTCTGGCGCGGCGCGACTTCGCGTGGCTCGGGTGGTGCGGGCGCATAGTGATGCGCCTCGAAGCCGACGGCGAAATCGACGTAGCGAGCCCAGTACGTGTAGTCGCTCTCGCTCATGTGGGGCAGCGCACCGAGATGGAGCGCGAGAATGTACGACTGACCGGTGTAGTCCTGGCCGACGTCGACACTGCCGTTCTCGCGAAACGTTCGGCGGTAATCGCGCGACGGAAAGTACTGGAGCCGGAAATCGAAGAGACGATCGACTGCCGGTACGTTATCCATGACCACGGCGAGCGCAGCGCCGCCGACGTTCGCCACGATGTCTTCGTGATCGAAGCCAAAGACATAGCCGTCTTGGATCTCGGTCAACGTGAACGCGACCTCCGTGAGTCCCGCGGACACGAGACTAGATGGAAGCCGCCTCCAGCCGGCGGTGGTGAGCACCGCGGTCGTGGCGCGCGTGAGTGCGTAGTTCGACCATACGTGCCCGAGCTTGTCCGCGCCGCCCGCGTAGCCGCCAACTTGAAGCCCGGAGCTCGGCTCGATGTGCCAATCCTCGCTATCCGCATCGCGATACCACGCGAAGTAAGACCAAGTGGCGTAGGCGATGTGTATCGCGCCGACCGACGCCCCCGCGATTACCTTTGCACGATTGTTTTCCGCCTCGAGAGCCTCGGGCTGGGCGGCGGCGCGCGTCGAGATCAATGCGGAAATCACAATCGCTGGGACGCGCATCAGTTCCTACCGATCGGCTCTGTCGGGTGCCAA
>DATDCH010000063.1:0-3263 GCA_036524455.1 Kofleriaceae bacterium
GCGCGTGCGGTGGAAGCCGCCACGCGCCCGGCCGAGCACTCGCGCGTGCGGTGGAAGCCGCGACGCGCCGGCCGAGCACTCGCGCGTGCGGTGGAAGCCGCGACGCGCCGGCCGAGCACTCGCGCGTGCGGTGGAAGTCACTCGCGCGAGCTGCTACCACCGAGCCGTGCGTATCTACGTCATCGCGATCGTGCTCGCCGGTTGCTCGAAGCCGGGGCATCGCGATGACCGCATTGCGACGTCGGGTGGTGACGCGCAAGCGGGCGCGCCCGGCGCGCGCGCCGATGCCGCCAGCGTGGTCGCGCTCGCCGACGCAGCTGCGTCCGATGCGCCGCCGGATGCTCCTGCGGTCGCGATCGTCGACGCGCCGATGAAGTGGAACGCCGAGCGCGAGCGCCTGACGCTCGACTACCGCCGCGCGCACAGCGATGCGAACGCGAAGGATGTCGCGATCGATCCGCGCGTGATCGTGCTGCACTACACCGGCGGCAATTCGGCGAAGGGGACGCGCACGTACTTCGACAACGTCAAGATCGAAGCCGCGCGCAAGCAGCTCGCACGCGGCGGTGCCGTCAACGTGTCGGCGCATTTCCTCGTCGACCGCGACGGCACGATCTATCGCCTACAACCCGAGACCCGGTTCGCACGCCATTGCATCGGTCTCAATCACATCGCGATCGGCATCGAGAACGTCGGCGACGGCGACAAGTACCCGCTCACCGACGCGCAGGTCGTCGCGAACGCCGCGCTCGTGCGCGATCTCGCGAGTCGCTTTCGCATCACCCACCTGCTCGGTCACTACGAAGTGATGCGGTTTCGCGACCACGAGTACTACGTCGAGCTCGATCCCGCCTATAAGAACGACAAAGGCGATCCGGGCGCCGCGTTCATGGAGGCCGTGCGCAAGCGCGTCGCGGACCTCCGGCTCAGTGGCCTCGAACAAGCTCCCTGACGCGCGAGGCCCGCGGCTCGCCGAGGCACCACGGCGAGGCCAGCCCCCGTGACGTCTTAGCGGCCTTTGCCCTTTTTGAGCGTGACGTGCTGCGAGTGGTTGTTCTGCTTCGGGTTGACGCGCGCGGTTTCGGGTGCGAAGCCGGGCTTCGTCAGCGTCAGCGCGGACGACTCGAAGCTCGGCAGCTTGATCGTCGTCGGTGTGACGCCCAACGACTTGCCGCCCAACGTGATCGTCGCGCCGGCTGGCGTCGACGTCATCTTCACCGAGAACATCGTGCGCGCGAGCTTGACCGTCAGCTTGTTCGTCTTCGCAGCCGGTGTGAACGAACGCACCGTGTTCGGAAGCGGCTTCTTCTTGAACGTCAGCTTCGCTTCGGCGCCGCACGGCAGCTCGATCGTGTCTGGCGTCGTGCCGAGCTTCTGCGCGCCGGCGTAGATGTCCGCGCCGGGTGGGTTGCTCTTGATGTCGACCTTGCACGGCCCGCTCGCGACCGGCGTCGGTTTGTCGGGCACCGGCGCGGGCTTGATCTCGCTGCCGCTGCCGCCCGGGTCGACGGCGACCTGTTGCGATCCGGAACCGACTTTTGCGACGACGCCTGCATCGATCGCCTGCGTCGGCTTCGGCGTGATCACTTTGACCGCGCTGTCGCTGCCGCCGGTTGCTGCCTGCGACGGCCGCTTGCTGCCGCCGAGCGTGAGCACCAGGATCACGATGGCGCCGACCGCGACCGCACCTGCGGCGATCGCGAGCAGGATCATCTTCTTGCGTTGCGCCGGATCCTGGGCGCCGATCGGCACGGTCATCGGCGCGAAGCCGCCCAGCATGTCCGACGACGACTGCCGGTGCGGCGGCGCCATCGGCGGCATGAACGCAGCTTGATCGGTTATCCCGAATCCGCTTGTCGGGCGCGGCGGCATCGGCGCGAGCGGCGGCGGCACATCGCTCGCGGGCTTGTTGACGATCTGCGCCGCGTCCCCGTCGGGCATCGGCGAGAGCGGCTCCATCAACGTGGAGTCGATTTCGATCTTGGATTCGCCGATGCCGGTCGGCTTCTCGTCCCACTGCACGACGTTGATCGGCTTGTCACTGGACACCGCGACGACCGGATTGCCACTCGCCACGGGCGCGGGTTGCTTCGCGAGCTTCTCCGGCTCGCTCCAACCGGTCTCGGGATCGAGCTGGATCGTCCAGTCGCCCGTCGGCGGACCTTTGGGCGCGGGTGCCGGCGACGGCGTCGGTTCCTGTGGACCCTCACCGGCGGCGAGCTTCTCGTCGGTCGTTAGCGCGTGCGGCACCGATTCGTCGGGTGCCATCGTCCAGTCGCCCGCCGGTATTGCGGCGAGGATCTCCGATGCGCGCATGCCGCCCGAGCGCTGCTGCGGCGCTGGGAACAACGCACCGCTGTCGACGCCGGATGCGGGCTCGACCGGCGCAGCCGGCACGGTCGGCGCGGTACCGAGGTCAGTCTTCTCGTCTTCGGCGTTGACCGACGGCGCGGCCTTCGCGGGAGGGCGCACGATCGGCACCGGTGCGACCGGCGTCGGGTGGCGCGGCGTCAGCGGCGGCGTCGTCGGATTCTTGCCGCGCGGTGCCGGCGCCTGCGCGGAGCGACCGGCGGCGGCGCCGCCCCTGGGCAGCGTCGGTGGCTCGGGTGTGCCATCGGCCCTGAACGGTGAGGCGGGCGGCACGATCCCGAGCGGCTGGGTCTCGAACACGTTGCGCCCCACCACCGGGAATCCGATCGCAGTCGCTTTCTGCTTCGAGTCGTTGCGCGGGTTGTCGGCGCGCTGCGGCTCGATCGCTTCTGCGGGCGTCGCGACCGGCGTCTCCGGCGGCGTCGGTTTTGGTGCGGCGGCCGGCATCGGATCGGTCGTCTTCATCGGAACCGCGCCGATCGCCGTCGCCTCGTCTTCGCCGATCGGATCGACGAGCGGCCGGGCCGCCGTGATCGATTTCGCCGGCTCGACGAGCTTCGCCGGTCCTTGACCGATCGCGGTGGTTTCCTCGTGCACGATGATCGACTTCGCGGCCGTGCCACCATCCGGCGGAGGCGTGCCCTGCAATGGAACCTTCGACGGCGTCGCGTCGGCGCGCGGTGCTGCGTGCCCGAGCTTGGTCTCGAGCAATGGGTTCTGCGCCGGCATCGAGGGCGCCGTCGGATTCGCGGGCGGTTCCGTGCCCTGCTTGGTCTGGAGCAGCGGGTTCTCCGACGGCTTGCGCTCGAGCGGCATGCCGAGCGACACCACGCGGCCCGACTCGGTCTTCGCGGGGGCCTTGTCGACGACCGGAAAACCGATCGACGTCATCT
>DATDCH010000064.1:0-5213 GCA_036524455.1 Kofleriaceae bacterium
CTCGGGCCGCCGCGCGGCTGCTGCGATGGTGCTGCTCACCGGTTGGCGCCGCACGCGCGAGACCTGCCGGCGGTTTCAGTACGTGTTTGCGGTGCTCGGCCTGATCCTGGCGCTGCTGCCGCTGTTCTGATCGGTTGACGGGTTCGCAGGGCTCGCGACACTAAGTGATGGTGCGGAGTGCTGCTGCCGTCTTGATCGTCGCCGCGTGCGGTACGCATGGAGCGTCGGACATTCCGATCGCGCGCGACCAAGTCGCGCTCGTGCCGGTAGCGGACAGGCAGGACATCGATCTGTTGTTCGTCCTCGACGATTCGATCGGTGGGCTCGAGATGCAGACGTACCTGAAGGCCGCTTTCCCTGCATTTCTCAGCGAGCTCACTACGCGCCGCGAGCTACCTAGCCTTCACATCGGCGTGGTCTCGAGCGATCTCGGCGCGCTCGGCGCCGAAGATTCAGCTCCCGGGACCGGTGTCGGATCCGGCCCGGGCTCGTGCAACGGCTTCGGCAGGAACGCGGCGCTACAGACCAACATGACGACGCTGATTACCGGCAAGTTCATCGCCGATATCCGCAACAGCGACGGCACGCGAACGGTGAACTACACCGGCACGTTAACGAACGCGTTCGCCGCGATCGCGTCGCTCGGTGGTTCTGGCTGTGGCTTCGAGCAACCGCTCGAGGCGATGAAGCGTGCACTCGATAACCATCCCGACAACGCCGGCTTCGTGCGCGACGTTCCGCTCGCGATCGTCGTCCTCACCGACGAAGATGACTGTTCGTTTGCCCGCTCGTCGTTCCTCGACAAAGACCAAACGCTGCTCGGCCCACTGCAGTCGTTTCGCTGCACGCGCTTCGGCGTAGTCTGCGATGAGGGCGGCACGACCACCGAAGAGATGTACGTGATCGGCGAGAAGTCGCGCTGTCACTGGGCCGACGACTCGCCATATCTGACGCTGCGTACACGCTACGAAACGTTTCTGCGGTCCGTGCACGGTGATCCGCGCGACATCCTGCTCACGGCCATTGCCGGCGCACCGGGTCGCGGCGAGTCGCTCGAAGTCGAGGCGCGCACACCGCCGGGTGGCGGCACGGCGATTCCGGCGCTGAAGCACACGTGCCGTTTCAACGGCGCGCTTGGCGCTGAGGTCGCAGATCCCGCCCTACGCATCAAGGAGCTCACGGGTGCGGTGCCGCGCGGACGCTTCGAGGACATCTGCGACAGTGACTACATGCCCGATGTGCTCGCGATCGCCCGCGAGATCCGCGGCATGCTCGGCGACAGCTGCCTGACCCGCGACATCGCGGTGCCAGCCGATTGCGAGGTATTCGATCAAACGCTCGTGCGCGAAGTCGAGGTGCCGCGCTGCTCCACCACGCGCAAGACCGACTGTTATCAGCTCGTCGAGGACGAAGCGTGCACGACGTCACACCATCTGCGCGTCGAGGTAACCCGTTCGGGTACTCCGCCCGCCGACACGATGGTTGCCGTGCGGTGCCGGCTGTAACGCTGATACGATGATCGCTTGGAGGTCGTGATGCGCTTGTTCATGTTCACGTGCATGGCATGCACCCTCGCGCTCACCGGCTGCGGTGGCGACGATGACTGCTGCGTGGTCCCCATCGACGCACCGACTGTTCCGATCGATAGCGAGCCCGATCCAGCCTATGAAGAGGTCGCGCGCGTGCCGGTCGTGATCAATCGCGACCTCGATCTGCTGTTCGTGATCGACGACTCGCCGAGCATGCTCGACAAGCAGACGAATCTGAAAAACTCGTTTCCGGCGTTCATCAACGAGCTCAACACGCTCGAGGGTGGGCTGCCGAACGTGCACATCGGCGTTGTCACGCCCGACCTCGGCACCAAGGCGGCTCTCGACGCGGTGGCCGGTCCCGGCATCGGCTCCGGTCCAGGCTCGTGCTCGGGCAACGGCAAGTCGGGCAATCTGCAGACGAACGGCTCGACGCTCCTCACCGGGGTGTTCATCAGCGACACCAAGAACACCGATGGCACGCGCACGACGAACTACACCGGCTCGCTCGCGAGTGCGTTCGCGGCGATTGCATCGGTCGGCGCGTCGGGCTGCGGATTCGAGCAGCAGATCGAGGCGGCAAAGCGCGCGCTCAACAACAACCCGGCGAACGCGGGCTTCATGCGCCCCAACGCAAGCCTCGGCATCGTGTTCGTGACCGACGAGGACGACTGCTCGGCGTCGCACACCACGTTGTTCGGTAGCGACACCACGACGCTCGGGCCGCTGCAGTCGTTCCGCTGCACGCGATTCGGCGTGCAATGCACCGTCGGCGGCAACACGACCGACGACATGAACACCGTCGGCCCGAAGGACCAGTGCCACTCGAACGAAACGTCGGCGTACTTGATGCCGATCGCCGGCTACGTGCCGTTCTTCCAGGGCCTCAAGACTGATCCGACGAACGTCTTGGTCGCTGCGCTGATCGGTTCCTCGACGCCCGTCGCAGTCGAGCTCCGCACGCCGCCCGGCGGCGGCACCCCGCTCAGCGCGCTCGCCCACTCGTGCACGTACAACGGTGCCAACGGCGCCGAGGTCGGCGATCCGGGCGTTCGCATCGAGCAGTTCGCGAAGCAATTCGCGCGCAACACGGTGGCAAGCGTGTGCTCGCAAGATCTGTCGGCGCCGCTGGTCGACTTCGCGCGCCACATGCGTGGGCTCGTCGGCGACACGTGCTTGACCAAGGCGATCGCGACGCCGTTCGACTGCATGGTCCACGAGGAAGTCGGTGCGGCGCAGACCGCGCTGCCGGCCTGTAACGGCGGCGCTTCATCGACGAACAAGCCCTGCTACGAGCTGATCACCGATCCCGCGTCGTGCAGCACGACGCAGCACCTGAAGCTCGTGGTGCAGCGCAACGCCGCGCCGGCGCCGACGGCGGTCGTCGTCGCGCGTTGCCGCCTCTAACCGGTGCGCGCGCAGCAGCGTCAGCACGGGCTCGGAAATCTGAGACCCGGCTCAAGCGAGTCGCGCACTTGGCGTGGCGCATGGGTTGCTACTGTTGTGGGCATGAAGTCCGCATTTGCGATCTTGCTCCTCGCCGTCGGGCTTGCCGGCTGCGCCGACGATGAAGAAGCCGTGCTCGACGAGCATCAGGGTGTGTGCAACGACCTCGACGAAACCGCGTGCAAGGCAGACGATCGCTGCCAGCAGGCGTACGAGAACAGCGGACACCAGCCCGGGCCGTTCGCGACGAAGTGCTTGCTGCTCGAAGCGAGTCCCGACACCACCGAGCCGTGCGACAGCCTCGCGTTCGACGCGTGTCGCGCGCGCAACGACTGCAGCCTCGTGTACTGGCAGGACCTCGGCCCCACCGACGCGCCAGTCGGCGATCCGTACTACCAGAGCTGCGTGGCAGAGGCTTCGCTCTAACCGACCCAGACGCGCGCGTTGCGGAACATCCGCATCCACGGGCTGTCCTCGCCCCAGTCGGGCGGATGCCACGACATCTGCACGGTGCGGAACACGCGCTCGGGATGCGGCATGATCACGGTGACGCGTCCGTCGGGCGTGGTGATCGCGGCGATCCCGTTCGGCGAGCCGTTCGGGTTCGCGGGATAGACTTCGGTGACGTCGCCGGTACCGTCGACGAAGCGCGCGCTGATCAGCGACTGGGCTTCGAGCGCATCGAGCGCGGCCTGGCTCGCGAATTCGGCGCGGCCTTCGCCGTGCGCGTTCGCGATCGGGATGCGCGAGCCGGTCATCCCCGCGAAGAACAGCGACGGCGACTGCTCGATACGCAGCGAGACGAGGCGCGCCTCGAACCGCTCGCTGCGGTTCCTGACGAAGCGCGGCCACGTGTCTTTGGTGGCCGGTACGAGATCGGGCGCGAGGTCGGCGACCATCTGGCAGCCGTTACATACGCCGAGCACGAACGTGTCGCTGCGATCGACGAAGCGGCGGATCGCGGCCTGCGCGCGCGCGTTGTAACGGAACGTGGCGGCCCAGCCGCGGCCGGCGCCGAGCACGTCGCCGAACGAGAACCCGCCGCACGCGATCGCGCCGCGACAGTCGCTGAGATCCGCGCGACCCTCGATCAGATCCGTCATGTGGACGTCGACCGCGTCGAAGCCGGCGCGCGTGAATGCGGCCGCCATTTCGATCTGACCGTTGACGCCTTGCTCGCGCAGGATCGCGACGCGCGGCCGTGCACCTTTCGCGATGAACGGCGCGGCGATGTCCTCCGCCGGATCGAAACCGAGCTTCGCGGACAGCCCGCTGCCGGTGGAATCGATGCGCGTCGCGTGTTCTTCGTCGGCGCACGAGGTGTCGTCGCGACGGCGCGCGATCTGATGCGAGACGTGAGACCACCGCGCGCGTAGCTCGCTGCGTGACGCGTCGAGCACGAGCGCACCTGCGTGCGAGACGCGGATCCGATCGCCGGGCACCGCGCGACCGAGCCCGTGCACGCCGATATTGTGGCGACCGAACGCGGTGCGCACGTGCTCGACGTGCTCGCGTGGCACCTCGATGATCGCGCCGAGCTCCTCGGCGAACAGTGCGCGGAACGGATCGACGCCGAGTGGCGTGACGTCGAGCTCGAGCCCGAGCCAAGCGGCGAACGCCATCTCGAGCGCGGTGACGATCGCGCCGCCGTCGGAACGGTCGTGATACGCGAGCAGCTTGCCGTCTGCGACGAGCGTCTGCATCGTGTCGAAGAACGCGAGCAGGCGCTCGGGATCGTCGAGATCGGGCGGCGTGTCGCCGAGCTGACCGAACACTTGCGCGAGGCAGCTGCCGCCGAGCCTGCCCTGCCCCGCCGACAGGTCGACGAGCATCAGCTCGCCGGTGCCGCGCAGCTCGGGCGTGACGTGCTTGCGTACGTCGGTGACGGGACCGAACGCGGTGACGACGAGCGTGACCGGCGAGACCACCGCCTTGCCGTCCCACTGCGTGCGCATCGACATCGAGTCCTTGCCGACCGGAATCGCGATGCCGAGCGCGACCGCGGTTTCGGCAGCGGCGCGCACGCCCGCATAGAGCCGCGCGTCCTCGCCGGGATGACCGGCAGCGGCCATCCAGTTGCACGACAGCTTGATCCGGCCGAGTGCGCCAGCGCCGGTACCGATCGGAGCGCTCGCAAGGTTCGTGATCGCCTCGGCGATCGCGAGCCGCGATGCGGCGGCGGCGTCGAGCAGCGCGACGGGCGGGCGCTCGCCGAGCGCCATCACTTCACCGGCGTAG
>DATDCH010000065.1:0-4841 GCA_036524455.1 Kofleriaceae bacterium
ATGTAGCGGCAGTGCTCGCCGTTGGCGGTGGTGTCGAACGTGCCGACCGCGTCGGTGTCGTTGCAGCGATGCGGCATATCGCCGAGCCGATCGACGTTCGCCGTACCGCAGTTGCCCGAGTAACAGTTCTTCGGTTTGCACAGCGCGACGCAGACTGCGGTCGATACCGTCGTGCTCTCGCGCAATAGCGGCAGGTAACCCTGGTTGCAGCTGTTCACGTAGATCACCGGCCCCGGATCCGCGCAGCCGTTGATATCGGTGCAGCGCACGCGATGACGTAAACCGATCGGCTGCGCGACCAGTTCGTGGATGTCAGTCGTGCAGCTCCAGCCGGTGACCGGCGGCGTGCCGAAGCTCGGATAGCCGTAGCAACCGCTCGACGTCGCGGTACCGCAGGTCGTGCCGGTCTTCGTCAGCGCGCCCGAGCCGTCGAAGTCGTTGTCGGCGAGTGGGTCGCACGAGGTGTCGCAAACGCCGCCCGCCGCGGGCGTGGTGACGCCGGTGCTGAACAGGCCCGAGTACACGACGCACACGTTGCCGGCGCTGCACATCGGGCTACCGCCCTGCTGGTCGCAGATCTGTTTGCACGTGCCGGTGCCGCCGCGATAGTTGCTGCACACGAGACCCCGCTGGCAGTTGTCGTAACCGGTCACGCCCGGCGCGCCATACATGCACGGATCGCCGACCGCGCCGGTGCCGCCCGGCGCGCAGCCAATGTGACCGACGTATTGCGGTGCCAGCGCGTCGAGGAGCCAGGTGCACTTGTCGCCGACGTTACATCCGGCTTGCGTCAGCGGATTGCACGCGCCCGACGCATCCGCCGGCGCGTCCATGTACTGCTTCGCGTCCGTGAACACCTTCGCATCGACCGGCGCATCGTGAATCACGGGCATCGCGTCGATGATCTTCGACGGTCCATCGTCATCGCCGCCGCACGCCGCCACTATCAGCACCACCACCAGAGAGCGCTTCATGTGACCACTGTCTCACCGAACCCGCGACGGTGGCACGGGTTCACGCGATGTTCACGTAAGCTGCCGCCCGTTGCCGCGCCGTATCAAGGCGCGCGTGCTGCGCCGTACAACGGCCGCACGCCGAGCCGCGGTGGCCGCGACTTGCCGGCGAACATCAGGCCGGCATTCGTCGTATCGACGCAGCCCAGGTCGGCGGCGCCGTAGTACGTGAGCGGATCGGCGGGGTTGGTTCCGCTACCGAAGCCGTTCATCAGCTGCGCGCAGGCCGGCAGCGGCGCGTCGGGCGTGTTGTTGCCGTCGGAGTCGTAGAGATACTTCGAGTGGTCGTAGCAGAAGCCGACCGTGTCACTCGTCGGCGAGCGCAGGAAGTTGCCGTTGCCGTCGGTCTCGAATAGCCACATGAACGCGCAGTGCTCGGCGGCAGGGCTGTTGTCGAGCGTGCCGACGCGATCGGTCGTGTTGCAGCGATGCGGCGCGGTGCCGAGTCGATCGGCGGCCGCGGTGCCGCAGTTGCCGAGGTAGCAGTTCTTCGGCTTGCACAGCGCGACGCAGATCACCTCGGTTACCGTCGTGCTCTCGCGCAGCAGCGGCAGGTAGCCTTGGTTGCAGCTGTTGACGTAGACCGTCGGCCCCGGATCGGCGCAGCCGTTCGCGACCGTGCAGCGTACGCGGTGGCGCAGTCCCGTCGGCTGCAACAGCGTCGAGTGGATGTCGTTCGTGCAGCTCCAACCGGTCACCGGCGGTGTGCCGAAGCTCGGATAGCCGTAGCAACCGGTGGTGCCAGACGTGCCGCAGACCGTGCCGGTCTTGGTGAGCGCGCCCGAGCCGTCGTAGTCGTTGTCGGCGAGCGGATCGCATCGCGGATCGCACACGCCCGCGAGCGCCGGCGCGCTGCCGAACAGGCCGGAGTACGTGACGCACACGTTCGCCGAACCGCACATCGGGTTGCCACCCTGGTTATCGCAGATCGTTTTGCACACGCCGGCGCCGCCGCGATAGTTGCCGCAGACGAGACCGCGCGCACACGCGTCGTAGCCGGTGGGGCCCGGCGCGCCGTACATGCACGCGTCGCCCACCATGCCGGTGCCGTTCGGTGCGCAGCCGATGTGGCCGATGTATTGCGGCGTCATCGCGTCCATCAGCCACGTGCATTTCTCGCCGACCGCGCAGCCGGTTTGCGTCAGTGGATTGCAGACACCCATCGGCGCGTCGACGATGGGCAGCGGCGCGTCCGTGAACACCTTCGCATCCATGAACACCTTCGCGTCGGTGAACACCTTCGCGTCCATGAATTCTTTGGCGTCGACGCCGCCCGTGTTTGCATCGACAATCTTCGACGGACCATCGTTGCCGCCGCACGCGGCCACCACGAGAACCACCACGAGTGCACGTTTCATGAGGCGCTCTCTAGCACCGAACGCGCGCCGACTGCACGCATTGAATCGTTGTTCACCACGAGTTCCACGAGTTGCCACCGACGGAAATCTGAGTCGGTCCTCCTGCAACCGCGGTCAGCCGCACTTGTTGTGCATCGGGCCGCGCGTGGTGCCGTAAGACGGAGTCAGGCTGCTTCGATCGCGGCACCTGCGGGTGCCTTCACCCGCGTGACCTCTTCGCGCGCCATCGGATCGGGCGTGACGCCGACCTGCACCTTGAGCTTGAGCACCACGATATCCGCGTCGTTGACGACCGCGTGGAGCTCGATCCCCGCGTTGCCGGCGGTGCAGTTGACACCCGACAGCGCCTTCATGTCTTCGGCCGGCTTGATCACCTGGCAGGTGCCCTCGAACGTGCCGACCGGATAGCTGGTCTGCTTGCCGGTCTCGTCGGTGGTCTGCAGGAACACCTCCGCCGACGATCCCTTCGCCGAGATCCCCCACGAGACGGCGAGCTTTTTGACCAGCACGGCCGAGCCGCTGCCGGTACCGGTCGTGTCCTGTTTCTTCTTGCCACCGCTGCAGGCGGCGACGAGGACGATCGCGAGCACCAAGCCCTTCATTGCGCGCAACTTACACTAAGATGCGGGCATGTCGTTGGCGCGACTCGTCGTCATCGAAGGTCCCGATGCGGGCCGCGAATTCGAGCTCCCGATGCGTGGCGGCAAGGTCGGGCGCGACGAGTCGAGCCTCGTCCACTTGAGCGATCCGACGGTGTCGCGCAACCACGGCCTCATCGAGCTGCGCGACGGCGCGCTGACGTTCGTCGCCGAGAAGAAGACGCTGATCAACGGCGCGGAGGTCACCGCGCACCGGCTCGAGTCCGGCGACGAGATCGTGATCGGCGCGACCAAGCTCGCATTCCTACCCGTCGACGGCGTCGCGGTCACGAAGATGTCGAGCCACGTCACGATGGAGGTGTCGAGCCGTCAGCTGCTCGCGCTCACCGGCCGCGATGATCGCGCGCGCCGCCACCTCGCCGCGATCGCGCAGCTCGGCGATCGCCTGCGCGCCGAATCGGCCGCCGGCCGCGATGCCGTCGCGCGTGCCGCATGCGATGCAGCACGCACGGCGCTCGAGGCGCATCGCGCGTTCGTGCTCGCTGCGGGCAAGCGCCCTGCCCCGGTCGCCGCGTCGATCGGCGCGAACGAGAGCTCGCAGCTGCAGATCCCGCAAGAGCTGATCGACAAGGTGATCAACCAGCGCCAGGTCGTGACCGCCGAGTCGGGTGGCCGCGCGCTGATCGCAGCGCCCGTGCACGGCGGCGCCGACGAGGTCGTCGCGGTGCTGTGGATCGATCGCAAGGGCGCCCCGTGGGAAGAGGCCGACAGCCTCGCGGCCGGCTGCCTCGCGCACCTCACCGGCGCGGCGTGGGTCGGTGCCGACACGCGCGACCAGCTCTCGCGGCGAGCCGAGGCACTCGAAGAACGATTCACCGACGGTGACTTCATCGGCCGCTCTGCAGCCGCGCAGCGCGTGGTCGAGTTCGTCGCGCGCGTCGGCCCAAGCGACGCGACGATCTTGCTCGGCGGCGAGTCGGGCTCCGGCAAAGAAATGGTCGCGCGCGGGATCCACCGCGCGAGCCGACGCGCGAAAGCTCCGTGCGTCGCCGTCAACTGCGCCGCGCTGACCGAGTCGCTGATCGAGAGCGAGCTGTTCGGTCACGAGAAGGGCGCGTTCACCGGCGCGACCGAGAAGAAGGCCGGCCGGTTCGAGATGGCCGATCGCGGCACGCTGTTCCTCGACGAGGTCGGCGAGCTGCCGCTCGGCCTGCAGACGAAGTTCCTCCGCGTGCTCGAAGAGCGCCGGTTCGAACGCGTCGGCGGTCAGAAGGCGATCGAAGTCGACGTCCGCGTCGTCGCCGCGACGAATCGCGATCTGTTCGAGATGGTCAAGCGCGGCGAATTCCGCGAGGACCTGTACTACCGGCTCAGCGTGATCAACATCGAAGTGCCGCCACTGCGCGCGCGCCTCGACGACGTGCCGCTACTCGGCGAACACTTCCTCGCGCGCTTCCGCCACCAGGCCGCGCGCCGCATCACCGGCTTCTCGCAGGACGCGCTCGCCGCGATGACGCGCTACCACTGGCCGGGCAACGTGCGTGAGCTGCGCAATGCCGTCGAGCGCGCGATCGTGCTCGGCGATCGCGAGCAGATCGTGGCGCAGGACCTGCCGCCGCAGGTGCTCGCGCAGGCCGCCCCGCCTCGCACGCGCAACTCGCCACCGACGCCGCCGCTCGGCTCCGCGATCTCGAGTGCCGTGCCCGCGGTCTCGCAGGTCACGATCGATACGTCGCCGCCACCGCAGATGCAGGCGCCCGCGCGCGCGAAGTCGCTGCGCGAGCTCGAGAAGGAAGGCATCCTCGCCGCGCTCGCCGCGACAAATGGCAACAAGGCGCAAGCCGCTGCGATCCTCGAGATCGATCGCTCGA
>DATDCH010000066.1:0-7584 GCA_036524455.1 Kofleriaceae bacterium
GCGACGAGGACCAGGATCGAGATCGCCTCGAATGGAAACAAGCCGGGACCGAACAGGTCGGCGCCGACCGCCTTGGTCGAGCCCCAGTCGACAAGCTCCCCCGGCGTACCGGGCTTGAGCGGCGGCAACTGCACGGGCTCGGGCGCATTGAGCGCGACCATGTCATTCGGCACCTTGACGCTGACGAGCAGCATCACGAGCCGGTACACGAGGTAGAGGATCGCAGCGCCGCCGACGACCTGACCGATGCGCCCCGACGGGGCGATCGGTTCGTCCTCGGGCCGGTTCAAGATCATGATGACGAAGACGAACAGCACCATGATGGCGCCGGCGTAGACCAGCATCTGGATCACCGACAAGAAGTGCGCGTACAGCATCATGTACGTCGCCGAGATGCCGATGAAGCTGCCGACCATGCCCATCACGGCGGCGATCAGGTTGCGGCGCGTGATGACGAACAGCGCACCGCCGATCGTCGCCGCGGCGAATGCCCAGAACAACAGCGCCATGCCCTTGCCCTTGGACTCGACGCGGTCGCTGTGTGGGTGCTTCTTGACGACGCTCGTCTTGACGCCCGGCTGCCCTGCAACGGGACGCGATGGGGCGCCCGCCGGCGCGGGCTGCGCCTCCGCCACCAGCGGCGCCGCAACACCGCCGAGCATGAACAACGCGGTGAGCAGGATCAGGAGCCTCATGCGGCCACCTTCTTGATTTTCGCTTCGAAGTCCGCGCGGAACTTCGTCAGGAACCCGAGCATCGGCCACGCCGCGGCATCGCCGAGCGCGCAGATCGTGTTGCCTGCGATGCCTTGCGAGATTTCGGCGAGCAGATCGAGATCGGACGGTTTGCCTTGGCCCTCCGCGACACGCCGGCTCACCTTCTCGAGCCAGCCGGTGCCCTCGCGACACGGCGTGCATTGTCCGCACGACTCGTGCGCGAAGAACTTCATGATCCGCCACGTCGCCTTCGGGATGTCGGTTTGATCGTCCATCACGACGATGCCGCCCGAGCCCGCCATCGTGCGCAGCACGCGGCCGCCGCCGAGGTCGAACGTCTGCCCGGGCTTGACATCACAAGGCTTGATGCGCTCGTCGGTCTGCAGCGCGTCGAACTCGCACGGCACGTCGAGCTCGCTGGCGTCGAGCGGTGGCATCGACACGCCGCCCGGAATGACAGCCTTTACTTTTCTGCCCTTCCAGACGCCGCCGCAGACGTCATTGATGATCTGGTTGAACGTAATGCCCATCGGCAGCTCGAACACGCCGGGCTTGTTGACGTGGCCCGACACGCACACGATGCGCGTGCCGCCCGAGCGGCCCATGCCGAGCTCGGCGAACCAGGCGCCGCCTTTGTCGACGATGAACGGCACGTTCATGATCGTCTCGACGTTGTTGACGATCGTCGGATTGTTGAACAGGCCCTTCACCGCTGGGAACGGCGGCTTGAGCCGCGGCAGACCGCGCAGACCCTCGAGCGAGTTCAGGAGCGCGGTCTCTTCGCCGCAGATATACGCGCCGGCACCGCGGTGCACCGTGATGTGACACTCGAAGCCGCGCGTGCCGAGGATGTCCTTGCCGAGGTAGCCGCGTGCGTAGGCCTCGTCGACGGCCTTCTGCAGCACGACCACCTCGCGCATCATCTCGCCGCGGATGTAGATGTAATTGTGCACGGCCTTGAGCGCGAAGGCCGAGATGATCATGCCCTCGATGAGCAGGTGCGGGTCCCAGTACATCAGCTCGCGGTCTTTGCACGTGCCCGGCTCGGACTCGTCGGCGTTGACGACGAGGTGGACCTGCTTCGCGTCCTTGGGCACGAAGCCCCACTTCACGCCGGTCGAGAAGCCTGCGCCGCCGCGGCCGCGCAGGTTCGACGCCTTGACCTCGTTCGTGATGTCCTCTGGGCGCATCTTGAGCGCCTTGCGCAGCGCCTGGTAGCCGCCGCCCTTCTCGTAGCCGGCGAGCGTGCGCGCGGTCTCGTCGCCGAACCGCGCCGTGACGAGCTTGGTGCCAATCGCTGCGGGCATTACACCACCTCCGATTCGGGGTGCGGGCTCGCCTTGAGCTCGGCGATCACCTTGTCGACGTCCTTGGGCTCGAGGTCCAGGTAGTACTTGGTGCCGACCACGGCGCAGGGCGCGTTGGCGCACGCCGCGATGCACTCTTCCTCGACGAGCGTGAACTCCTTGTTCGACTGCCCGCGCTTGAGGCCCAGCTTGTTCTCGAACGCCTCGAGTACCTCGTAGCCGCCGCGAAGCATGCACGAGATGTTCGTGCACATGCGGATGGTGTTGGTGCCCCCGGGTTGTCGTCGGAACATCGTGTAGAACGTCGCGACGCCGTAGACGTGGGCGTAGGGCAGATCGAGGGTGCGAGCGACGAGCTTGAGCGCATCATCGCTGAGGTGCCCGACCTCTTTTTGCGCGAGGTGCAGCGCCGCGAGCACGACCGGCTTCTTGCTCGGATATCGCTCACACAGGGCCGCGAGCTTTTTCTGCGCGTCTGCAGAGAATTCGAGTGACATCGAGATGTTGCGGAACATAGTGGGCGCAGTTTTGTCCGTCAACGGACGTGCCGTGGTATTTGGGCGCACGCACATGGCCGAGGATCTGCCGCTGACGCGCATGGAGCGCTTCGCGCTTCGCTTTGCAGAGCTGACGAACGACGATCCGCGCGGCAAGTGGCTGCAGACGCGCTTCCTGCGCGGCGTCTCATATGTCTGGGTCCGCGCGGCGATCGCGAACCGGATCTTCGTCGAGGGGCTCGAGGATCTGATGGCGCTGCGCCCGGAGACCGGCGTGATGCTGGTGTCGAACCACCGCAGCTTCTTCGACCAGTACATCATGCTGCTCGCCTGCTACATGGGGCCGGTCGCGTGGTCCAAGGCGCTGTTCTTCCCGGTGCGCTCGAACTTCTTCTACGACCAGCCGCTCGGCGTGTTCGTCAACGCCGCGGTCGCCGGCGGCGCGATGTATCCGCCGATCTATCGCCAGGCAGATCGCCGCAAGCTCAACGACGACGCGCTCGACAAGATGGTCGAGATCCTGCGCCGCCCGGGCAACGTGCTCGGCATGCACCCCGAAGGCACGCGCGGCAAAGGCGACGATCCGTACAAGTTCCTGCCCGCGCAGCCCGGCGTCGGCAAGCTCGCGCTCGTCGCGCAGCCCGTCGTCGTACCCGCGTTCAACCTCGGCCTCGGCAACAACATCGTCGAGGACATCCGGCAAAACTTCTCCAAGGACGCCCGCCGCAAGCACGCCGTGATCACGGTGTTCGGCCCACCGATCGACTACAGCGACCTCGCCGCCGAGAAGCCGCGCCCCGCGCTCTACAAGAAGACCGCTGACCGGTTCATGGCCGAGATCAAGAAGCTGTCGGAGCGCGAGAAGGAGCTGCGCGTCGAGATCGAGGCGGGCAGGATCGACGTGGCGGATCCTCGCTGGCTCGGCAATCGTCCGATGGGCAAGCTGTACGCGCGCGAAGGCCGTGCCTAAGCGCTGCGAGTGCCGCTGACGCGCGTCGCGTCACGGCGCGACTTGTCGACGATGCCCTCCTCCTGTGGGCGAGGAGGACATCATGACCAGACTACGAACCATCCCGATCAGCGCCGCGTTGATCGCCGGCTGTACCAGCAGCGGCGACGATGGCGCTGTCATCATGTCGACCACCGACTGGCACGCGAACATCACCGGCATCGGCGCGTTCGCGAGCATTCGCGGCACGAGTGACGTCGTCGTCGCCAGCGATGGCGGCAGCTTCGCCGTCACGACCGAGCTCACGAATGCCCCCGCGGGCGGCATCCACCCGTGGCACGTCCACGCGGGGGCGTGCCCAGGCGGCGCGATCGTCGGAGCGACCCACTATCCCGAGCTGGTGGTCGGAAGCGATGGCACCGCCATGGCCGACGTCACCGTCGCTGCGTCGCTCGACAACGCGGCCCCGTACTCCATCAACGTGCACCTCTCGCCGGATAACCTGGCCACGCTCGTCGCCTGCGGCGATCTCGTGAACCTGAGCGGCGGCGGTGGTGGCGGTGGTGGTGGTGGCGGAGACGAGGACGACGACCGCCCCGACTACTAGGATCGGATACAATTCGTCCATGCCCGTCGGGGGAGACGACGACACGCTCGCGAGCTCGCTCCCGACGCTCGACGGCGGCACGACCAGCGTGCAAGACGCGGAGCTCGTCGCCGGCCGCTACCGGATCTTGCGCTGGCTCGGCGGCGGCGGCATGGGCCGGGTCTACGAAGCGCTCGACACCGAGCTCGACGAACGCGTCGCGCTCAAAGTGCTGCGCGCGGGACTCTCCGACGATGCGCTCGAGCGGTTTCGCCGCGAGGTCAAGCTGACCCGGCGGATCCAGCACCGCAACGTCGCCCGCATGTTCGATATCGGCGAGCACAAGGGCGAAAAGTTTCTGACGATGGAGCTCGTCGAGGGCGAGCCACTCACCCGCGAAGTCGGCGGCAAGCCGATGTCGTGGCAGCAGCTCAAGCAGCTCGCCGAGCAGATCTGCGCCGGGCTGTCGGCCGCGCACGCGGCGGGCGTCGTGCATCGCGATCTCAAGCCCGACAATGTGCTGATCGAGCGCGACAGCGGGCGCGCCGTGATCACCGACTTCGGCATCGCGCGCAGCGGCGACGACTCGAGCGTGACGCAAGTCGGCGCGATCGTCGGCACGCCACGCTACATGTCTCCCGAGCAGCTCGCCGGCGGCGAGATCGACTCGCGCGCGGATCTGTTCTCACTCGGCGTGATGCTGTTCGAGCTCGCGACGGGCACGCGGCCCTGGCCCGGTGACAACGCGATCGCGATCGCGGTCTCGCAGGCGACGAGCTCGCCAGCGACGATCGATACGACCGGCGGCGCGGTGCCGGCGTGGTTCGCATCGCTCGTCGCGATGTGCATCCAGCTCGATCCGGGTGATCGACCGGCGAGCGCCGACGACATCGCGGCCACACTCGCGAGCGGAACCCCGCCGGTATCCAAGCGCGACAGCGCGACGCGGATGGCCAAGCGGAGCAAGCCGCCGCCGATTGCAGCGGCACGCCCGCACGCGATGCGCGAGCCCGCCGCGCCGACGATCAGCGAGCCGACCTCGCTCGCGGTGCTGCCGATCGCCTGTGCCGCCGCTGACGAGTACCTTGCCGACGGCGTGCTCGAGGATCTGACCGACACGCTGTCGACGACGCCCGGGCTGCGCGTGCGGCCCGCCGGCATCGTGCGCTCGACGACGGCGCCCGATCCGCGCGAGGTCGGCCACCGGCTGCACGTCGATCACGTGGTCACCGCGACGCTGCGCCGCACGCCCAAAGGTCTGCGCATCGCGACCCGGCTGATCTCGGTCGCCGATGGCTTTCAGATCTGGGCACACAAGACCGACTGCGACGACGCCGAGGTGCTGACCGTCGCCGACCAGCTCGCACGCGGGATCGCCGAGGCGCTGTCGGCGCGCGCGACTTCGGTGACCAAGCCGACCGACCCGCGCGCCGTCGAGCTCTACCTGCGCGCGCGTGCCGAGCTGCGCCGCTTCTGGGGCACACATGCGCAGGCCGCGGCGGACCTGCTCGAGCAAGCGGCCGAGTACGCACCGACGTCGGCGCCGATCCTGTCCGCGTATGCGCACGCGTGCGTGCAGACCTGGGTGATGCGCGGCGAGCCCGAGTTCCGCGGCCGCGCCGAACTGGCGCTCGAGCGCGCGCTTGCGACCGGGCACGGCGAAGCATTCCTCGCGTCCGCGCAGTATCACTTCAGTTGTAACGAGCCCGAGCGAGGCGCCAGCGACCTCGCACGCGCACTCGTACGCGCGCCAATGTCGGCGCAGACCCACGAGCTCGCCGGCAAGATCCTGTGCGAGATCGACGGCACACAGATCGCGCGCCAACACTTCGAGACCGCGCGCGGCCTCGATCCGAGTCGCACGCACGTGATCGATTCCGATGTCGCGCGCATCGACGCGCTCGAAGAGAAGTGGAGCGAGGTCGATCGCAGGATCAACACGCTGCTCGGCAACGAGGACGCGGCGATCCAACAACTCGGCTACGTGTTGCAGTCGCGCATGATGGCGTGGCGCGGCGACCCCGAGCCACTCCGCGCTCGCGTCAAGCAGTTCACGCAACGGATGAGCTCGACCGCGTCGTCAGTGTTCAAGTTCATCGCCGACATCGAGAAGGATGGCTCGATCAACCTCGAGACGTGGCACGCGGCGCTCGGCAAGGCGGGCTCGATCGAAGAGCCGCGCCGGCAGTACCTGATGCGCATCCAGATCTTCGCCGAGCTCGCACTGCTGATGGGCGAAAAGGAGCGCGGCCTCGAGGCGATCGCGCGCGCGTACGAAGAGGGCTTCATGGACGTGACGTGGATGGATCACTGCCCGCTGCTCGCACGCCTCTGCCACGAACCGCAGTTCGGCGCGCTTCGCCGCCAGGTGGCCGACCGCGCAGCGCGCGTGCTCGCCGCGTTCCACAGCGTGTCAGCAGCCAGCTAGGTGCAATTCAGTCGCGTCTGTGGCACGGTCGCCGCATGTGTCGACGCCGTGCCTACCCCGCGCTGTTTGCGGTGGTCCTGCTCGTCGTCGGCCAATTGGTGGCGCTCGCACACAATGCCGAGTCGCGCCACGTCACCTGCGCCGAGCACGGTGAAGAGCTCGAAGCCGCGCAGCTCGTCGACGAGCTGCACGCGTGCGACCACGATCACCTGATCGGCGTCGAAGGTGATGCCGGCGATCACCACGACGAGTGTGCGATGGCACGCGCGCTCCACCAGAGCACGCAGACGTCTCGCTTCGTCTCCCCGCCGCCGCTGATCGCGATCGTTACCCGCCCAGCCGCGCTCGTCGAGCGCAGCGCAGAAGCCACGACCGCCCTCTATCGGATCGCGCCGAAGACATCGCCGCCCGCGTTGATCTGAGGTCCGGCGAGGTCTGGTTGGTGCGAGCGCGCGCGTACGCGTGCTCGCGCGTGCGTTCGTTCACGAGGCGGTCATGCGGTTCTGGATTGTTGTCATCACACTTGCGCTATGCGCGGGCGAGGCGTTCGCCGACCCCGAGTGCATGTACGGGCTCGACGGGCACGCCGTCGACCGCACCAGTCACGAGCCAATCGCCGCTGCCACGGTGACGATCGGCGACGAGCTGCTGGCGACCACCGATGAAAACGGGCGGTTCACGCTGCGCGGGCTGTGCCCGGGCCCGGTGACGATCATCGTCGAGCGCGCGGACTACCACCGCGCCGAGCGCACGATCAACGCCGGCGCCAACACGTCGGTCGAGATCGAGATGCGGATCAACGCCGAGGTGATCGAGATCCGCGACAAGGCCCCCGACCCCACCGATATGCGAGCGAGCACGACGCTACAGGGCGAAGCGCTCGAGCGCACGCGTGGCCTCGGCCTCGCTGCGGCGATGGCGGACGTGCCCGGCGTCAGCGAGCTGCGGTCCGCGACGGGTATGGCCAAGCCGATCATCCGTGGTCAGTTCGGTCGCCGGTTGTTGTTGCTCGTCGATGGCGTGCGCCATCGCGCACAGGAGTGGGGCCTGGATCACGCGCCCGAGATCGATCCGTTCATCGCGGACAAGATCCGGATCGTG
>DATDCH010000067.1:0-3804 GCA_036524455.1 Kofleriaceae bacterium
AAGACACCAACGCGCTGCAGGCCGAGATCATCCACGCGCTGTCACCGACGGGGCGCGGCGTGACCGCGGTTGGCGACGACGCGCAGGCGATCTACTCGTTCCGCGCGGCGACCGTGCACAACATCCTCGACTTCCCGCTCGCGTTCACGACACGTGCGCGCGTGGTGCCGCTCGAGGACAACTATCGCTCGACCACAGCGATCCTCGCCGCATCGAACGCGGTGATCGAGCTCGCACCGCAGCGCTACGACAAGCGGCTGCGCTCGCAGCGCCCCTCCGAAGAGCGCCCGGCCCTCGCGATCGTCGACGACGAGCTCGCCGAGGTCGACTACGTCATCGAGAAGATCCTCGCGTACCGCGAAGCCGGCCTGATGCTGCGCGACCAAGCGGTGCTCGTGCGCGCGGCCCACCACGCCGATCTGCTCGAGCTCGAGCTCGGGCGCCGCCGCATCCCGTACGTGAAGTACGGCGGGCTCAAGTTCCTCGAGGCCGCGCACGTCAAGGATCTGCTCGGCATTCTGCGCTGGGCGGAAAATCCGATCGATCCGATCGCCGGCTTTCGCACCGCGCAGCTCGTGCCGGGTGTCGGGCCGGCGTTCGCACGGCGCGCGGTCGATGCGATCCGTAGCGGGGCCACACCGTCGCTCGGCACACTCACTGCACTCAAGCCGCCGCCCGCTGCCCGCGGAGCGTGGCCCGCGCTGTGCGAGCTGCTCGTCGAGCTCGCGAGTCCCGCCACGCCGTGGCCGGGCCAGATCGGCCGCGTCCGCAAGTTCTACGAGCCGATCCTCGTCGAGCGCTACGACGGGGTGGAAGCGCGGCTCGGCGATCTCGCGCAGCTCGAAGCGATCGGCGGCACATACCCGGCGCGCGGCGGTTTCCTCGACGACCTCACGCTCGATCCGCCGGCCGCGACGGGCGACTACGCCGGCCCACCGCTGATCGACGAAGACTGGCTGATCCTGTCGACGATCCACTCCGCGAAGGGCCAGGAGTGGAAGGCGGTGTTCATCCTCGACATCATCGACGGCCGCATGCCATCGGACCTCGCAGTCGGCACGCCGGATCAGATCGAGGAAGAGCGCCGCCTGCTCTACGTCGCGATGACCCGCGCACGCGATCACCTTCACCTCGTGCAGCCGCTGCGCATGTTCATCGAAAAACAGCACCGTTATGGCGACCGCCACGTGTTCGCGCCGCGCACGCGGTTCATCCCCGATGCGATCCTCGACCGCTTCGAGCGGGTCGTGCGCGGTCGCGGGGTTGCGAGCATCACGGGTGTCGCCTCGCCGGCAACCACCGTCGATGTCGCATCGCGGCTACGCGCGATGTGGTGAACGCCGAGTCCCTGCTACAACCAAGTGGTGCGGCTTGTCTGGCTGTTCGCGCTCGTTCTGGGATGCCGTCCAGGGACGCCGCACGAGATCGAGGACGTCCTCGATGCGCATCGCACGAGCGACCGTTACGTCGATGCACCGCGGACGTCGGCGCCGCGGCGCTGGGACATCGGTCACTGGGTGCTCTACAAGATCACGACCGCCGGCCGCATCGGTTACATCAAGCACGCGATCGTCGGCGAGGGCCGCTGCGGCTACTGGCTCGAGACCACCGTGGTGCTTGGACCGTACGAGGACCGCACCGTGATGAAGGTGTGCTTACGCGACATGCCCGATCCGCGGAAGGAGCTCGACCGCCAGACCGACTTGCTCGGCGCGTACATGTCACGGCGGGGTCTGCGCACCACCGCGTTCGACTTCAACAACCGGCGTCGGGAAGACGAGAAGGACGCGGTCGTGCGCGTGCTGCAGGGTTTCGCCATCTTCGCGTGGCGATCGGGCGACATCTCCGACCGTAACGAGATCGAGGTGCACGCGGGTCAGTTTGCGGGCGTCGTGCGCATGCCCGGGCGCGTCTGGCTCGCCGAGGAGCCGCACGGCGTGATGATCTGGTACCACGCGGACGTCCCGCTCGGCGGCATGATCAAGGCGATCGCGAATGACGCCGACGACGAGATCGTGTTCAAGACCGAGCTACTCGACTTCGGGCTCGACGGTGCCAAGAGCGAGCTCCCCGACTTCACCGAGCACGCGAAGACCGTCGGCCTCGACTAATCTGCTTGCGCAGCCAGGGGCAACGTCTGACGGCTGCTCGCGTTGCCATCGGCAGCGTTGCAAACCGCGACGCGGCCGGTTCACTGCGAGATAACCACCGAGAACTCCGGTAGCCGGAGCTGGTGCAGGCCTTGCCTATGGCGCGGCCGTGCATCTCGCTTCGCTTCGCTTACTTCCGCTCGTGCTTGTTGGCTGTATCGACTTTGCCGGATCGGGCGCCACGAACGACGACCTGACGTCGGTCGGCGGCACCGAATTCGTCATCGACTGGGACGGCTTCGTCGACGTCGCGCCGGGTGCCTCCGACGACGTCGCGAAGGGCCAGATCCATCGTCAGCTCAAGAGCGCACTCGGTGCACTTCGCGAGCAAGGCATCGGCGTCGCCGACCGCGATGCGATCCGCAACCTCGCGAACCCGACGCTGACCCGCACTCGCTTCACCGTGATGCGGCCCGATGGCACCGCATCGCACGACGTCGAGCGCGTGCGCTACCACTATCACGACCAGGCGCTGTGCGAGACCGGCCGCTGCACCACGAACACGGTGGAGCTGACGCTGCTGTTCGGCGATTACATCGCGCGCGCAGGCGAGCTGATCCCGAGGTGCTCCGACGATCAAGCAACCGCGGCCGACTCGCTCTGGTACCACTACCAGCCGAATATCGCGGCCTGCAAAGCTGCGATCGAGGCGGAGCGCCGCGCGATCGATCACGCGCGCCCGCTGCTGACCAACAACGAAACGCAGATCACCGCGAACGATGCGGACCGCCGGTTTCTCACCACGCGCGCGACGCTGGTGCCGGTCGCTGCCGCACCCGAGACGTGGCCCGAGCACGATCAACTGTGGGGCTACGCCGGTAATCAGTCGCGCACGAAGCTCGTCGTCTATTCATTCTTCGGCGTCGACAGCGACATGAGCAAGGCGAGCGACCTCGGCCTCATCGAGTACATGCGGTTTCAACGCGAGCTGCGCAAGCGGATGCCGGCGCTGCGCGTGACCTCGACGGAACCGACGGCGTGGCTGCTCGACTTCTACATCGACGGCCAGAAGCTGCCAAACATCACGTGGGACAGCGTCGAGCGCTGGATCGTCGACGGCAGCGGCTGGCCGACCGCGGTCGGCAGCGACCCGGCCAAGCGCGCCGACCTGCTACGCCAGGTGATCCGCAACTTCGCGGAGCGCTGGATCGTATGGAGCGCGCCGATCACGGTGACGAAGGACGGCGTGCAGCGCACGATGACCGTCGAGGTTCGCACCTGGTACGGCTGGGAAGACGGCAGCTCGGAGATCCGGCAACGCGCGCGCTGGCGCTACCTCGAAGCGTTCTGGCACGCCGACGTGTTCTCGTACACCGGCCATAGCCACTTCGGCCACGGCCCGCTCGAGCCGTGGGAATACAACGGCGGCAACTTCCCGCACCGCTATCAAACGATGCTCGTGAACTCGTGCTTGTCGTTCAATTACTACGACGAGGACTTCCTGCGCATGCATCCGGGCGGTACGTCGAAGCTCGACGTCGTCGTCAACGGCTTGCCCGCGTACTGGCACGGCATGGGCCAGGCGACGGCAGCGTACGTCGCCGGCGTCACCGGTGGCTCGCAGTCGTGGCGTCAGATCCTGACGTCGATGCGAGTGAACACGCCCTGGATCAGCGCGTACGATCCGATGCGAGCCGTCAATGGCGAGCTCGAC
>DATDCH010000068.1:0-15826 GCA_036524455.1 Kofleriaceae bacterium
CAGCGATCGCCTTGCAGCTCGGTAAACGGTCCGCAGATGCCGGCGGTTGTCATGTCGGCGGGTTCGCACCTGCCGTCGCGTTCGATCGTGCCGTCTGCGCATTCGATCTGCTTGCAACCCGACGTGGTCAGGGCTGCGGACAGGCTGAGCAGAATGATCTGGTTTCGCATGGGGCACTCCTAGAAATGAACGGTGTCCTGGTCGACGTCCGAGAACACCGCGAGCTCCGCGGTAATCGCCGGCGTTGCCTGGTTCACCATGGACACGTGGATCACGCCGCGCGTCACCGACCGCGGCCGGCCGAACAAGAATAGCTGGCCGAGCGGGGTGCGCTCGCTGACCGGCACGCTCGCCGGATAGTCGGGCATGCCGTCGTTGTTCGCGTCGTCAAACTGCCAGTAGATCGCGTAGCCGTCGAAGTCCTCGAGCGACTCGTCGACGAAGAACGCCGAACCGCCGATCGGCGCCATGTTCACCGGGTTGACGCCCTCGACCATGCCGAACGTGACGCCGTTGAGCGGCGAGGTCAGCACGCGATCGGTGCCTTCGAAGTACCCAGAGTCGCGGTTCCATTCCTGACGGCACTTGTCCAGGCGTCGCTGGTTGGCGGCGTCCTCGACACAGTCATGTGGTGGAATGCCGCTGGTGTCGCTGCAGTCGGCCGCGACCGTGCCGTAACCGCCGGCCGACACCGAGCTGATCACCTTCGGACCCATCTCGCCGGCCATCAGCGCGACGATGCGCTGGCGCTGGATCGCGGTCGCGACATCGATCTGCGCTTCCTCGCTCGCATTGCCGGGCATCGATAGATCCGTGATGCCGTTCTTGCGCATGATCTCCTCGGCGTACATCGACACGTGGAGACCTTCGATTGGTACGTGCTCGCCGACGTCGATGAAGCACGGCGACTCGAGATCGACGATGCGATGGATCTCGAACTGCTGCAGCGCGAACAAACGGCCGACGACGTTGCCCGCCATGTCGGTGGTTTCGTCGAACGCGTACAGCGTGAAGTGGATGTTGTTAGGAAGCTCGTTGGCTAGTGCAGCGCTATACGGCGACGCTTGCACGGGCACGGCTGGCGCGAAGTCGATCTGGATTTCAGACCCCGCGAACTCGTCGATACAACCAGCGAGCGCGAATATGGCTATGGCGATGGTGCGCACGTCCCCCGGCGCAATGTTAGCCAGTGGATCGAGGCAAAGTCTAGAATTGCCCGGTCTCTTAGAATTGCCGGGTCGCCGCTAGCTCGAAGGTGATGAGCGAGCCGATGTAGTCACCTGGCGCCTTATTCACCAGTGCGCCAACGCCCATCACGTCGTCGGCGTTGTTTTCGACGGTACGCAGCCGCGGAATGATGGCGTCAGAAGCGATGTCGAAGCGCCAGCCGCCGGCATGGAGGCTGCCGCCGAGCGACACGCCAACCTTCTGCGAGTCCGAATACTGTCGTTCCAGCGTGCGATCGGGCACGGCTGGCGTGTCGTAATAAGTACCAGCGCGCAGCTGTAGTTTTCGTGAGAAGGCGTACTCACCGCCGAGCCGCACCGTCCAGTTGTCCTCCCAGTACTCGGGGTAGATCTGGTTGGGGAGCGTGCCGTCGGGGAACAGTACCTCGATCGTGTCGATCTGGGACCACTGAGCCCAATCGACTTGGGTCGCGATGCGAAGCCTCTCGGTCGCGTTGTAGGCAAGACCGAGCTGCACCATTTGCGGCCAGTTCTGATCGTGGCGGATTTCGGGTCGATCGGTGCCGGTCGACGTCGTGACGGTGCCGCGGCCGGTCGTCGTGACACGCATTGGTGAACGCCAGTTCAGGCCGACACGTAACCGATCGGTCGGTCGAATCAGCGCGCCCCACGTCATGGCGACACCGACGCCGCTGGACGAAAGATCTGCGTCGAACGGATTCATCGTCGATTCGACATGAAAGAAACCGAGGCCGAGGCGAACCGCGCCGCCGATCGCGAACCGGTCGCTGATGTGGAGCGCGGCCGCGCCGTTGATCTCGATGCACAGATCCTGCGTGGCATCGAGCGCCGGCATCCCGGTCTTCGGATAGCTGACGCGCCCGCCGAACGTGTTCCACACGCCCAATCCCAGCGTGAACCGCGATGGCTGATCGTTGTAGCTGAACCGGCCGACCACGCCGAGCGTCGGGACCGGCGACGCGATCGTCGTCGTTTGCGGCTCGCCTCTTGTACCGTCGGCAGCGACCGGCGTGTACTTGCGCGGGCCGAGGACGAACTCGGCGCCGAGCATGACCTGCGGCTCCATCGCGTCGAGCGCGGCGGGGTTGAAGTAGATCGCAGTGGCATCGTCGGCCCACGCAACCCATGCGCCGCCGAGGCTGACGCCGCGCGCCGAGATGCCGTTCGGTCGCACGGTACCGCCGGCGTATGCAGTGCCGCTCACGAGCAACAAGGCGAGTGCGCGTTTCATAGCGTATCGACTCCAGCGTCCATCACGCGGACCTCGCAACGCTTCGTCTCCTGATTACAGCGCTCGCCTTGCGCGCGGAAGCAGTCGGTATCGGTCACGCACGAGTCATCGGGCGGATCTTCGTCGAGCAGCGTGCACGCGCCGACCCCGGCCGACGCGAGCGCGATCACCACGAGCCATCTCACCATGCGAGCTCCTTCGCGATCACGCCGCCACCTTGCACGGGGACGACGGCGAACGGCGGGGCCACGTCGCGACGCTGGCGCGCGCCCTTATATAAGAAGTAGGCGCCGACGCCGGCAGTGATGAGGCCGGCGGCGTAGAGCCCGGTCGAGATCAGGGCCCACCGCGCGTGGCGATCGCGAGCGTCCTGCAGGTCCTCGCGCGTGCGCACCGGCGCGAGATCCGCGGTTTCGGAAAGCGGGCGCGATGGATCGCGCGAACGTTCGATCCGCACGATGTCACGCGCTTCGAATCCGGCATCGCGCGAGAGCAGCGCGGCGACGAAACCGCCGGCGACCACGACGCCGCCCGCGCCCAAGATGTAGAAGCCGCGGCGCTCGACGCTCGTGCGCTCTGCGGTATCGACGAATGTCGGCGCAACGACGGTCTTTTGTCCTCCGGAGATCCGCACGCGGCGCCGCCACGGATCCTTGCCGTCCTGCTGCAGCTCGAGCATGTGCGTTCCGGCAGGGAGCTCGAACCGGTCGCCGACCATCTGCGGCGGCGCGGCATCATCGATCTTGATCGTGCTGCCGGGCGGCACGACGAGATAGCCGACCTTGATCTTTGCCGTCGGGCCGACCTGGAGATCGCCTCCGCCTTTCGCGTTCGGATCGGCCTCGAGGTCGACGTTGACGTCTGTGACGATGCCGGCAATCGCGTTGACCGTCCTCTTGCTCGGCTTCCAACCCGCTTTCTCGATCTCGACGTCGAGCGAGCCGGCGCTGATCGGGCGCGGCGCGAGCGGCGTGCCGCCGTACGTCAGGCCGTTGATCTTCACCGTCGCGCCGGCGACGTTCGTCGTGACCGCGATCGCAGCGCTGTCGCCGAGCTCCTGGCGCGCCGGGCTGCGTCCTGCCGAGACGCGGCAGCTCTCGTACAGCTTGCGCGTGTCGGCCGCTTCCGACGACGACGGATTGATCTCGAGCGCCTTGTGCGCACTTTCGATGCAGTCGTCCCACCGGCTCTGCGCTTGCGCGACCGCGGCGAGGAAGCGATGCGGGCCAGGCAGCTTCGGATCGAGGGCGCGCGCCTTCTCGAGATGTCCGCGCGCGACATCGTATTTGCCGAGACGGAACGCGTCGACGCCGGCCTGGAACTCTTTCGTGAGGTCAGCGGGCTGAGCGCTCGCGACGTGAGACACGAACAACAGGGCGAGCGCGGCGAGCCTCATCTTCACTAACGGTATCACCGTCGTGACCGCCAAGCTAAAACACGACCGTTGCACGTGTCGCGATCACACCGATCGTGCGGTCGCGCAACATCACGAGCTGGACGTCGGGCTGCAATGTGAGCCAGCGGACTTGCGCTTCGTAGCTCGCTTCGATCGTGATCTGTGCCCCTAGCTCGGTGCGCGCGTAGGCCATGCCTACACTAATGAAGTCATCGGGCCGCAGCGGGCCGGGACCGATGCGAACGCCCCCGTCGACATAGACGTCGACCGGTTGGTCAGGGCTGATACCCGCGCGGGTGAACGCACCGATCAGATCACTGATGTGCGTGTCCGCGATCGCGTAATACGCGTACCCCCGATCGGTGTGATGCCAGGCGCCGAGCTTGAACGTCTCGAATAGTTGGACCTCGCCGATGACGAGGCGCTCCGGGCCGAGTTGCGTCGGGATGCCGTGGTCATTGACCTGCGTGCCGTCATAGATCGCGGCGCGCACGACGACGGGTGCGAGCTCGAGCCGGCCCGACAGCCCTGGCGTCGCCACCGGATACACCGGGCCGATGACGTTTGCCGAGAACTGGCTCGTGATGCCGAACGTCGCGCCGAGCAGCGTCGTGCTGCGATCGGCGAGCACGAATTCTTGATCGGCCGCGAGCAAGCCGCCGCGCAGCGTGAACGCGCTGATCGGCTGTTCGTACCACGCCTCGTAGAGCCGCACGTCGGGCGGCGCCACGTTGCCGCTGACGCCGTGGACGTCCATCAGCTCTTCGGTGAGCCCGTCGCCGTGGATCGCGAGTCCTTGAACGTGCGCCGCGCCCATGCTCGCGTGCACCAGCTTCGCGAAGTCGAGCTCGAGCTCCGCGGTGAACAGACCCGCCGCGACGAACCGATCGGTGAGCTGAGGCGCGACGAAGATCTCGCCGGCGTAGGTCGCGTCCCACCGAAACCCGCTCTCCTCCCACGCCGTGCGCAGGTCGGAGTCGAGCAAGCGGTGCTGCGCCGCCTCGTAGCCTGCGCGCACGGGACTGGTCGCAAACTCGTCGGCCTGCGCGACGCGCGCGAAGACGGCCACGAGGAGCGTCGCGCGAATCACGGCGACGTGAACACCAGGACGCGATCGATATCGAGCACGCGGTTGGTCTCGAGCACGTACACGATGTTCGGGTGGCTCGCGAGCGCGTGGCCCGCCGGTGGAGTCGCGGCGTCGCGCCACTTGAAGTCGGGATCCGACGACGATGCCACCACCGTCGGTGCTCCGCTGGCGTTGACGGCGAGCAGCTGGTTGCCGTCGGCGACGGCCCACGCGATCGCGGGCGCAGGCGGCGCACCATCGCCAAGCCGTGCGACCGCGTATTGCGCGAGCTGCACCTGCGGATACATGCCTGCCGACATCGAGCTGACGAGAATGATGCGCTCGTCGGCGTCGACCGCGATCCGGCGCACGATCAACAGTTGATCGCCGATCGCCTTCACCGCCACGGTATCGCCACCGATCACTTGGACCTGATCGGAATTGCGGAACACGCCGGAGTTGGCCCCGAGATACGCCTCCGGCGTGCCGCGTGCGTCGAACGCGCCGCTGTCATCCCACGTCACAGCCCGCGTATTGTTCGTCGTCGCCGCCCGGCTCGAGATCCACTGGGTCGAGATGGCGAACAGCCCATCGCCCGCCCCAGCAGACGACGACGTCAACAGCACGGTGGGATTGCCACCGGCGAATCGTGGCGACCATAGTCCGTCGATGATCTGATCGGGCAGCTGGGGATCATCCGGCGCGTGATTACCGAAGTCGTGCGCGACGATCGTTGTCGCGCCAACCTCGTAGACCTCGCGGCCCGCGATCACGCCGAGCACTTCCTGATACGGCGGCCGCAGCACGAACAAGCCGATCGGCATGTTGTCGTACATCTCGGTGCCGTCGACGAAGTCGACCGGGACGTACGTCAGCGTGCTCGACAGATCGGCGAACACGCTCACCGACCAGCCGGTCGCGTCGATATGCGGCAGGTCATTCCTACCGTCCGACGCATCGGGCGCGCCGTCGCTGTCGAAGCCGAACCGACAGCCAACCAGCGCGAGGATCGCGAGCCACCGCACCACGCAGCAGGATAACGCGAACGCAGAGGCGCCGCGAACCGGCGCTCAGCGCAGCTTGACGCCTGCGGCGTTGCCGCACGACATCGTCGCGGTCTGAGCCGCACGCAGCGCCGTGTACGCGTCGCGAGCGCCGGTCGCGCTGAGACCTCCGCTCATGGCCGAGCCGTCGGAGAAATGCTTCATCGCCGCGTCGTACTTCGCTTGCGCCTGCGCCGCGTTCGCCGAGCACTCGCCGCGCGCAGCGATGATGTCCTCGGCGAGCCAGGCCGAAGCGCCGCCGTGAATGCGATCGAGCATGTGGTCGCTGATCAATTCGAGTTGCCGGTTGCGAGTCATGCGGACTGTCACTCCAAGCGCCGTGCCGGATACACGCGGCGCGATAACCCGGCGTTGCCTCCGCTGCGTCCCGGCGGACTCGCGATCGAGGGGCAATCCCCCAGCCGCTCTACTGCGTGGGATCGTCGCGGCCGCTACCGCGGTTACCGCCGAAGCGATCCCACACGTTGACGCCCGGGCCACCTCGGCCACCGCGATCACCGCGACCACCACGGCCGCCACGATCGACCGGCACCTCGATCACGCGACCCGCGATCGACTGTGAGAACTCGCGCGGCTCGCCCGAATCCGCCTGCACGAGCAGGCGCAGCGAGCCACCGCGTTCGGCGAGTAACATGCGCTCCTCGACGACGATCTTCGCGAACGTGCCGCCGTCGGGCGTATCGCGTCCGTCGACTGCGAGCACGACCGAGTGCTCGGCGACACCGAGCTCCTGGATCGCTCCTGGCTCGAGCGCCATCACGACAGCGCCGCGCGTGATCTTCGGGAACCGCCATGCGAGCTCGGGGAAGAACGTCACGGTGGTAGCGCCGAGTGCCGTGTGGCGAGCCGTGTAGCTCTCGAGCAGCTTGGCCGAGTCGGCGGCGGCGAGCTTGACCTGAATGAATGCGACGTAGCGACGGCCATCGCGTGCGTCGAACGCTTCCCAATAGCGGGCTGCGGTCGGGGTGACGCCGCGGAGCGAGTGGGCAACGGCACGGCGGCCATCGCGCACGTCGCGGCGCGCTTGCGTGGATTGCGGATCGCGGTTGAGCGCGGCGAGCTTGGCATCGCGCGCGGCCGTGTAGATCGGGGGAATGGTGGCGAGCCACTGCTTGTCGGTGATGCGCTTGCCGAGCTCGAACGCGATCGACTCGATCGCCGCGTCGCCGGCTTCATCTTCGGCGTCTTCCTGGCTTGGCGAGACCGTCGAGACGCCGACGCAGGTCAGCGCGCCACCGTCTTCCGCGCAGTAGGCGACACCCGGCGCGACGTTGGGCTTGATCCACGACGGCTGGATGGGCGCGCTGCGCTCGACGATCGGGCCAACGCCGTAGGGGCCGGGCTCCTGCTCCTTGGCCGACTTCATGTAGAACACGGCGCCGCCCGCAGCGACGACGACGAGGAGCAGCGCGAGCAACACCGGCACGGCCGCGGAGCGACGCGGTGCCGGCGCCGCGGAAGCGCTCGTGCTGTGCTTCTTCTCGAGCTTGCGCGCCTTGAGCATGCCGATCTGGCGCTCGAGGTCTTTGACGATGTTCGGCTTCGGCAGCCCGGGCAGGATCGTCATCGCCTGCTCGCTCGCCGTGCACGTCATCGCCGCTTTGCACGACGGGCAACGCAGCTCGGGAGCGGTTGCGAACTTGAGCACGTCGTGGTGCTCGGCCACGTTGATCGATTGCTGATGTCCTTGGCCGCACGAGTTGCACACGTACGGCAGCGACGCGTCGAGCACGACGCCCTTGACGCCAAGCCCTTCCTTGTCGCAGAGCTTCTCGAGAAACGCCGGCTGCACACCGACGATGTAGAGCTGCTCCACCAGCGGCGCGACCATTTGCGAGAAGCCGCGCCACTCGGCGGCGCCCGCGGGCTCGACACGCGGCACGAGCGTGACGTCGATGATGACGGTGCCTTCGAGACCCTCGGCGAGCTTCTCGCGCGGGAACGAGTTGTTGAGATCGCCGGAGAGCCGTAGGTACGTGACGCGGCCGTCGATGATCTTGTCGACGTGGAGTTTCTGATCGATCGTGCCGACGCGGTAGTCGAGCTTCGTGGCGAGGAACGCGATGATGTCGTGGTCGAGCTCCCACTGGCCTTGCTGCAGCACGTACGAGAAGTACGTCGAGCCGTCCTCGTCGAAGTACATGCTCTCTTTGCACGACGGGCACGGGCGATCGCCGAGCTTCATCGCCTTGATCGCTTCGAAGTCTTTGCTGACCTCGAGCAGTGCGCGTTGCTCGGAATCGCAGTAGTCGCAGCGGAACGGCGCGTAGAAGCTGAACACGCGGCCGCCGCCCGCGAAGTTCGCGACCATGTTGAGCTGGTCGACGACCTTCGGCGCGCACTCGATCAAGATCATCTGCTTGACCTGCTTGACCGCTGCAGTCGCGAAGTCGACCCACTCGCGAATACCGAACGACGAGATCTTCTTGACGCCGCCGAGATCGAGCACGAGCGTCTCGGCTTGGATCGAACGTGCGATCTTCTTACCCTCGAACGACTCGTCGATCGTGCCGTTGAACTTGAGGCACGCGATGCCGCCGTCGGCGAACTTCTCGATCGTGAGCTTCGCCGGTGCTGGAGCGTCGGTCGGTGACGGTGGAGCCGACGGAGACGGGGTTCGCCCGCTCGAGGCGAGCATCGGTTGCGATTTACGTGCGGCTTCCATCATGTGCTCCAGAAGTGCAGGCTCTTGGCCTGCGTGCGGAGCTCGCGCAAGTTCATGTCGAGGTCGAACAGTGCGGTGACTTCCGTCGACCGCCCACGCGCGACATCGAAGAACATTGCCGAGGACGAGTTGTGGCAAACCATCATGCCCAGCCCCGCCCCGCCGTGTGACTGATCCATTTCTCCGCCGGCGAGCCCGCGCGCGAGCCCGTCGAAGACGTGACGTCGCTCGAGCCGGCCGAACGGATCGCGAACTTGCAGCGCGAGACACGTGCCATCGGTCGCGACGCGTACGATCGGCCGCTCGTTGTCGGCGAGCTTGATGTCCGCCTTGCGATCGCCCGCGTACTTCGGGTTTCCCTGCGCATCGACTGGCGCATCGTACATCGCGTTCATCAGGAGCTCGTGCGCTAGCTCGCCGAACATTTCGGCGACGCGCTTCGGAAGCTGCAGCGTTCCGACAAACGTTTGGATCTTCGCCGTCGCCGCATCGCGATCCGCCGTCGAGCGCACGTCGAGATCGAGTGACGCGTAGCCCCAGTCGAGATAGCCGGCGAGCGGCGGCGCGGTGCTGCCGTTGCCGGCGAGGCGACGCGCGACCATCAAGATTTCCCACGAGCGCGGCGCCGAGTCGAAGTCGCGGCGGCCGAGCACGTCGTTGATGCGCGTGGTCTCGACGAGAAACTTGAGCGACCGGCGCAGCGGCTCTGCCGTCCACAACACGCCATGCAACCTCGCGCTGCTGCGTACTGCTTCGGCGACGAAATCACCATCGAACGCGTCCGCGCACAGCACGTCGGCATCGGCGATCACCGATGCGACTTGCTTCGGCTCTTCGACCACCACCGCGGTTGCCCCAACGGAAAGGAACAGCCGCGCCACCTTGCGCCCCACGAGCTTGTTGCGTTCGAGGATGACGGCGTGCAATCCAGTTCAAGCTACCACGCGGCTGCGCGTTGTAAACATTCGTTGATACACGGGATTTGGCGGCTCCCGTAATCCCCGTCAGCGGCGCTACTTTGGAGGTCGGGCGCCCGCATCCAAGGTGCGAGTGGGAAGCACCACACAACGGAGAATCTCGGAGCACGTTCTTTCGTCAACGACTCGTGTCGTGGATCGCGACCGGTTACGCTTATTTCGTGAGGTGGCTCCCTGCGACGACCCTCGTCGCGCTGATGTGCTTCGCTTCGTTGGCCACCGCCGACGAGGCCGCAAAGAAACCCGAAGAAACTGCCAAGCGGCCGGAAGAAGCCGGCAAGAAGCCGGACGAACCGACGAAGAAGGCCGACGAAGGCGAGCTCCACCAGACCGTCAAGACCAAGAAATCGCGCAAGGACCTGTCTCAGTTCCTGGTCAAGGCCGCCGAAAAAACGGCGAAGGACCGCCAGTGGGCGAAAGCGCTCCCGCTCTACCAAGCCCTCGCGGTCGCGCGCGGCCCAGCCAGCCCGGAGGCCAAGCAAGTCGCCGTGCTGTGGACCCTCGCCGGCCAAAACGACGAGGCAGCCGAGGCGTGGGCGGCATATGGCAACGCGGCGCCCGACGGTAAGGCGAAGACCGACGCGCTCGCCGAAGCGACCCGCTTGACCAGCTCGCCCGATCCGTTCGCCGAGAAGCTCGCGCTGACCGAGATGACGAAGGACGCGAACCAGGCGTTCAAGCTCGGCCGCGCGGCATTCAAGGCCAAGCAGTACGCAGACGCGCTCGTCTACTTCCACATGGGCTACGCGCTCGCGCCCGATCTGCCGGGCTTCTTGCGCGAGCTCGGCTCGACCTACGACAAGCTCGGCGAGACCGATCGCAAACGCGAGTTCTACCGTCGCTACCTCGTGCAGCGCCCGTTCGGCGCAAATGCCGATGTCGTGCGCAGCGAGCTCGCGCGCGAAAAGGACGTACTCGGCACGCTGCTCGTGTCGTCGAGCCTGCCGTGCGGCGAGCTGTGGGTGAATCGCCAGCGCATCAGCGGCAAGCTGCCCGACAAAGGGCTGCTCGTCGCGCCGGGCACGTACAAAGGACTGTGCTTCCACCCGAAGTACGAAATGGCGCAGTTCGAGTACACGACGGTCGAGCCGGGAAAGCCGGCGACGATGAGCTTCCGTTGGGCGATCATCGTCAACAAGCTCGAGCGCCCGTACGGGCGAATCGCGCTCGAAAATCCAAAATCGCCAGGCGTGATGATCGACCTCGGAATCACGTCACCCGAGGTCGGCGTTCCAGTTCCCACCGACGGACACAAGCTCAAGATGGTCTTAAAGGACGATTCCGGGGTTAGGACAGAAGAGCGATCGGTACAGATCGAGCCCGGCCAAAAGCTTGTCGTGCAGTGGTAAGGTGCCGGCGCCGTGGTCTCCGAGCGGCCATCACAGGAAGGGAAGTTGTCCCCGGGTGCGCCGAATGATCCGGTGCCGTTCGGTAAGTATTACCTACTCGGCCTGATCGCCCGCGGCGGAATGGCCGAGGTGTATCGCGCGCGCATCGCAACTGGTGACAAACACTTGTTCGCGGTCAAGGTGATGCGGCCGCAGCTCGCACGCGAGGCTCGCTTCATCGACATGTTCCATCGCGAAGGAAAGCTCGCGATGATGCTGAAGAACCGCTGCATCGTGGAGACGCTCGAGATCGGCCAGTACGACGGGCGCCACTACATCGCGATGGAGTACATCGGCGGCCGCGATCTGACGCAGGTGCTGCGCCGCTGCCAAGAGACCCAGCAGCGCATCCCGGTGCCGCACGCGGTCTACATCGCGGCACGGATCGCGGAAGGCCTGCACTTCGCCCATACGCTGCAGGGGCCCGACGGCCGCTTGCTCAACATCGTCAACCGCGACGTGTCGCCATCGAACGTGCGCATGAGCTACGACGGCGACGTCAAGCTGCTCGACTTCGGCATCGCGCAGGCGCTGATGAAGTTCACGAGCGAGATCGGCATCCTCAAGGGCAAGTTCAGTTACATGTCGCCCGAGCAGATCCGCGGCATGCCGCTCGACGCGCGCACCGACGTGTTCTCGTGCGGAATCATCCTTCACGAGATGCTGACCACGGAGAAGCTGTTCCGCGGCGACACCGAGTTCGCGCTGATGGAGAAAGTGCGCAAGGCCGAGGTGCCGCCGCCGTCGAACTTCAACCGTCGTGTCACGCCCGAGCTCGACGCGATCGTGCACAAAGCGCTCGCGCGCGACGTCGCGGATCGTTATCAGTCGGCCACGCAGCTCGCCGCCGATCTCGACGCGCTGATCGCCGGCTATCGCTTCGATCCGAAGGAGCTGCGACAATTCATCCGCCAGCTGTTCCGCAAGGAGTATCAGAAGGAGCTCGAGGACACGCAGATGGCGCTCGAGGCCGAGCCCGGCCTCAGCTTCGCCGCCGGCGTTGGTATCCCCGGGTACCACCGACCGCGCTCGCCGACCGGCGAACAGTCGGAAACTCCGACGGCGACGATGCCGAGCGTACAAGTCAGCAAAGAAGAGGAGCCTTCCGTTCGGATCGAGGGGAATAATGGAGACAAGCCCCGTGGTTTCTGGGGCTCACTGTTCAAGCGGAAGAAGTAAGCTCCACAGATGGCCGAAGTCGCGCCCACCACGTTGAAGCAGCGGATGCAGATGGCCGGCATCATCGCCGGTGCCCTGTTCACGTTCAACACGCTGTTCTGGGTCGCCTCGCACTTCTACTTCAAGGACAAGCCGCTCGAAGCCGCCGATACCGCAACGGTGCGGGTCGCGTTCCTGACGATGTCGATGATCGTCGCCGCGATGTCCTACGGGGCCGCGCTCGCGCCACGCCTGATCGGGCATGGCCTCGCCGCCGCGATGGGTGTCGCCTCGATCGTCGGCGGCATCGCAGCGCTCGCGAGCGACATGCAGCCGGTGATGGGCGTGACGATGCTCGCCATGGGCGTCTTGATCCCGTGGCTGACGTGGAAGTCGCTGCACCACTCGCGCGCCGCGTGGTCGTTCTTGATCGCGATCATGGCCGTGTGGGGCTCGGTGTGTTTCTTCGGTGCGCCGAAGATCCGCCACGTGCTCGGCATCGGGCTGTGGCATGCGATGATCATCCCCGGTCTGCAGATCGTCGGCGTGAGCGCGCTAACGATGGTGCGCGACGAATACCGCGACTCGTAGGCGTCGGCGTAGGCGTAGACGAGCACCTGGACCGCTGCCCCGATCGGCATCGCTGAGGGAGTCGGTCTTCGCGCTTCTTCGCCACCTCCGTAGGGTCCTCGATGCCAGATCGGTCGGGCTCGGCATCGCTGACATGCGCGCCTGCACCGGATCGTTTCGATGTTGGCAAAAATGATCGGGTGATCGCCTACGCCTACGCCTACGCGTACGACGGATCAGCCTATTTGAGCGCGTCCCAGAAATCGCATTGCGTCGCCTTGTCGGCCGAGCGCGTCGAGACCGGCACGTCGAGCACCGCGATCGTGTCGCTCGCGTCGTAGCGTGGCCAGGGCGTGCCGGCGCCGTTCGGATCGCCGGTCTTCGCGAACGTGGTCCAGTACGCCTGCATCTCGGCCGACAGCACCGCACCCGCGCCGAGCTTGCCGAGCGGGAACGTGTCGATGCCGAACACGAACGGGATCTCGGATGAGTGGAACGCGCCGAGGTCGCCAATGATCGTCTGCTCGAGCTCGCGCTCGAACGTGTAGCGATACACCGACGACGATTTTGCGATCGCACGCGCGTTGCGGCGGGCCGGGCACACGAAGAACACATCGCCGGAGACCGCAGCAAGCGCGGCGTTCGGCGACGCGTACGACGCGACCGGATAGAGCGCGACGATCGCATCGACGTTCGTGTCCCCGAACCGGCGCGCGAGTGCGGCGCGATACTCGGTCTCGTCTTTCACGGCGTTCGCCAGGATGCTCGCGTGGAACAGCGTGCCCTCGTCGCGGTTGGTGCCGATGATCAGCGGGCGCGCGGGATATGTGCCGGCGGCGAAGACGGTTTCGATCGAGTCGGGCAGCACGTGGCCGTCGACGTGCGGCAGCGTGCTGAGCGGCCGGTCGCCGTAGAAGACGCCACCCGCCGGCTGTTCGCTGAGCGGGGCAAGCGAGGACGCATCGAGGATCTCGAAGTCGCTCTTCGCGCGCATGCACGCGACCACGTCGGCCCCGCTGCAGCCCAGCTTGTCGGCGAGCGCGATGCCCTGCGCTTCGGCCTCGTCACGCGTTTGTTCGAGCGTCAGTGACGAGCACGCACCGCTCTGGATGATCGCGCGCTGGAACAGCTGCTCGTTGTTCGCGCCTGCATAGTGCGCGCACGTCGAGAACCCGCCGGCGGACTCGCCGAACAGCGTGACCTGGGTCGGGTCACCGCCGAATGCCGCGATGTTGCGTTGCACCCACTCGAGTGCGGCAGCCTGGTCGAGCAGGCCGTAGTTGCCGGACGTCGGATGCGCGCTGTCTTCGGCGGCGAGCGCTGGATGGGCGAGGAAACCGAGGCCGCCGAGCCGGTAGTTGATCGAGACCGCGACGACGCCGTGATTGCGCGCGAGCTCGCTGCCCGCGTAGAACGAGTCGCCGCCGCTGCCAAAGATGAACGCACCGCCGTGGATCCACACCATCACCGGCGCGTTCGTCGGCGCGGGCGACGGCGCCCACACGTTGAGGAACAAGCAGTCTTCGAGCCCGCCGCCTGGCGTGAGCACGGTGTTCTGCGGGCACTTGTGCCCGTACGCACCGGCGTCGCGCGTGCCGCCCCAGCTCGGTGCCCGGCGCGGCGGCTTCCAGCGCAGGTCGCCGATCGGGGCTGCGGCGTACGGAATGCCGAGCCACGAATGCACGCCATTGTGGTCGTCGATGCCGCGCACGACGCCGGTGTCGAGCTCGACATCGAGCGGACCGAGATCTTCGCCGCACGCAGCGAGCGCCAGGAGCCAAGCGAAGCGCATGGCCGGAGCGTACACGGTCAGCGCGCCGACAGCGTCGCGAACAAGGCCCGCGGCGACGCTCCGACCAAGCGATCGCGAATCTCGGCCGGCACATCGATATCGCCTGCGGCTCCGCGAAATCCCGCCTCGACGTGCGCGATCACCTTGCCGTAGAGCTCGTCGAGCAGCGCGAATGTCTCGACGGGGCCGCGCCCCTGCCCCATCACCGCCGCGAGCTCGAACGCGTAGTCGCGCAGCGGCAGGTCGCTGCGCCCGGGCGCGAACGGCACGATCAGATCGGCAAGCGATCGAAACCAACCCATCCGCTGCTCGGGAATCACCGCCGCTGGATCGTTTGGCTCGACGATGAAGAAGTCGCTCGGCTCGACGCCGGTCTCGAGCAGCTCCGCGAGCTCCGGGCTGGGGCCGTGCTGCGCGACGACGTCGGCATAGAGAAACCGTCGCGCGAGGAAGTACAGCCACACGTAGAGCTTGAAGTTCGCGTAGTGCGCACCGAACCGCATCACGTCGTCGCGTGGCGCGGAGAGGCGACCCGGCGCCGGCGGTCCCACGAGCACGTCGAAGAACTTGAGCAGCATCTTGTCACCGCCGGAGCACACCTCGGTGTCGCCGACGAGCGTGTCGTTCTCTTCGGCGAGCGCGAGGACCGATTCGGCGGTCAGCGGCGGCGGCGTCCAGCGCTCGATGATCGTCCTGATCAGCACCTTGTGCGCCCAGATGCTCTGTCCGAGCGTCGCCTTCGACAGCGCTGACGCGAACGCTGGAATCTTCGCGTCGCTGAACAGGAAGAACCACGGCAGCGACGAGCCGAGCTGACTCACGCGCCACACGTCCAGCAATTGCGGCTGCGTTACGCGGAGCGCGGCGTCGTGCGCGGTGCGCAAGAACGCGAGCGCGTCGCAGACCTCGTCCCAGTGCGCGCCCATCTGCCGCAGCGCCGACACGTTCATCGGGTTCTTGTGCTGGAACCGCGAGCCGGCATACGGGCATGTGCGGTACTCGATGTCGCCTTCGCGCAGATACTCGCTCGGCGTGCGGCCCTCGCGGATCGGTCGATCCTCGTCGTCGCGATGAAAGCGCTCCTCGATCATGCGCGCGACGAGCAGACTCATGGCACCTCGAGATAGACCGCGAACGACGCGAGCCAGTGCTCGCCCATGTAGTCGCCGGTCGCGACGTGCGCGAGCCCTTCGCGCGCGTGCAGGTCGGCCGCGGTCACCAGCGCGTCGGTCAACAGGTCGTGCGGCGACAACGCAGCCGCGATGCCGCGTAGACCCCACGCACGTGACAGGTTGAGGCCATCGAGGT
>DATDCH010000069.1:0-6604 GCA_036524455.1 Kofleriaceae bacterium
CGTTCCCGATCTCGTCGACGGCCTACGTCGAGCAGGTGATCGAGCGCGGCTCGGTGCACGCGGAGACAATTGACTTCGCGGCGATGACAGCACGAAGCCCGATCGGCGCGGAGGCATTTCGCGCGATCGGCGCGCGCAGCGTCGTCGTCACGCCGATGCGCACCGCCGGCCAGCTGGTCGGCGTGATCTCGCTGATCCGCCGCAGCGACGCGCTGCCGCTGCTCGACGAGCTCGACCTCGAGATCCTCGAGGACCTCGCCGGTCACGCCGCGCTGGCGATCAGCAACGCGCGACTCGTCAAGAAGCTCGAGAGCGGCCAGACACTGCGCGAGACCACCAGGTTCCTCGACGCGATCATCGAGAACATCCCGGACATGGTCTTCGTCAAGGAGGCCGACAAGCTGTCGTTCGTGCGATTCAATCGCGCCGGCGAGGACCTTCTCGGGGTGGAGCGCGCCGCCTTGCTCGGCAAGAATGACTACGATTTCTTTCCGAAGCAGGAGGCTGACTTCTTCACGCAGAAGGATCGCGAGACGCTCGCGAACAAGCAGCTGGTCGAGATCCCCGAAGAATCGATCCAGACGAGCAGCGGCCCGCGCTGGCTACACACGAAGAAGGTCCCACTCCTCGACGAGAACGGCGTCCCGCGCCACCTCCTCGGAATCTCGCACGACATCACCGAGCGCAAGCGCGCCGACGCCAAGCTTCACGCCGCGAAGGAGACCGTCGAACACGCAAACCGCGAGCTCGAGGCGTTCGCCTACTCGGTCGCGCACGATCTCCGCGCGCCGTTGCGCAGCATCCTCGGCTACAGCCAAGCCGTGCTCGAGGATGCAGCCGACAAGGTCGGTTCCGAATCGCGCGTCCACTTGCAGCGGATGAACGAGGCCGCCGACCGGATGGCCATCCTGATCGATGAGCTGTTGTCCCTCGCTCGCGTCGGCCAGGCAGACCTGGTGCGCAGCCGCGTCGATCTATCGTCGATCGCGCGGTCCGTCATCAGCGACCTCCGCGATCGGTCACCGGAGCGTGCCGTCGACGTCGAGATCGCGTCGGACCTCCACGTCGACGCCGACCCGCACATGATGGCCAGCGTGATGGAGAAGCTGATCGACAACGCTTGGAAGTTCACATCGAAGAACGCGCACGCTCGGATCCGGATCGATCACGCCGATGGCGCGTTCTACGTGCGCGACAACGGTGCCGGATTCGACCCGCGCTACACCGATCAGCTGTTCGGCGTGTTCCGTCGACTCCACCGAAACGACGAGTTCCCGGGTACGGGCATCGGGCTCGCGATGGTCGCGCGCATCATCCATCGCCACCACGGTCGCGCCTGGGCCGAGGGCGTGCTGGACGAAGGTGCGACGTTCTACTTCACCGTCGGCGAACCGCTCTGAACCGCCTCATCGGAACTGAGAAGGAAACGCCGTCCTCAGCTCGTCGAGCAGGAGATCGGCCAGCGGCACAGCTCTCAGGGCGGTCATCGCCGCTCGTGCCTCGCTGGCGGCTCGCGGATCCTTCGGGTCGATCGCGTGGAGCGCAAGCGCATGATAGCCACGCGCGAACTCGTGCTCGCGATGGGAGATGGTGCCGCGCGACTCCGCGATCGTGATCGCACGGGTGAACAGCGAGAGGGATTCCTTCGGGCGCGCGTTCGTGCGGAGAGCGTTCGCGTAGGCCGAGAGGTACGCGACGAGCTCCGGGTGGTCCGGAGGGAACGCCGACTCGGCGTGTGCGAGTCCGTCGCGGCAGCGGTCGATCGCGGTCGGTGACCTGGACTCGATCTCGGCCTCGCAAAGCATCAGCCGCGCCATGCCGACCGAGGCATCGCCAGGACCTTTGAGCTTCAGCAGGCCGTCGAGGACCTGTGCCAGCTCGTGCCGGGCTTCCTCGGCGCGGTGCGCGGCAAGAAGGTTGGTTGCGCGCGCACCTCGCATCTCGAGCGTGTTCGCGGAGTGTTCCCCGCAGCGGCGCATCACGATCGCGAGTCCCCGGTCGAACATCCGGAACGCCTCGTCGAGCTCGCCCGCGATCTGGAGCGTGACGCCGAGGTTTTGCAGCGCCTTGCGCTCGTGATCGCTCGCACCGAGCGAGAGCTCGCCGTAGAACGCGAGGGCCTCCCGCTGCGACGCGATGGCTCGGGTGACATCCCCGCGGGCGGCCTGGAGAATGCCACGCGCGGCGGCGAGCTGGGCATGGCGGATCGGATTGTCCAGCTTGTCGACGAGCGCGCGGGCTCGCTCCTCGAGCACTTCCGTGTCGTGGTTTCCCGATGCGTGCGCAATCTCCAGGCGAAAGATTGCGATCTCGGTCCGTAGATCGTCGTCGCCGGAGGATTCAGCGGCGAGGTCGCCCCGCTCGAGCGCGGCCGTCGATTCGCGGACCCTGCGGAGGCCGAACAGCTCGGTCGCACGCGTCACGTGCCATCGCGCGATCAGTGGGAGATGCTTCGTCGCCAAGATGGCGGGCTCCAGCGCGTCGATCTTCGCGAGCCTCGTCGCCGTGTCGAATCTGTCGCCGCGCGTGATCGCGAACAGATCACGCCGTAGCCGCGACACCGCCGGGTCAGGATCCACCGGCGGAGCCGCCGCGGTCGCACGCGCGGACTTCGCGCAGCGTTCCGGGCTCAGCACGAGCCCGAGCTCGTCGAGCGCCGTCCAGACCCCCGTGCGATCGCGCGCCGACAACGCGGGAAAATACGACGAGGCCTCGGCCCACGTGCGGTCCACACACGCGAGCCGGTGTTGCCCGGTCGCTCGGTCGTTCGCGCCATCTCGACGTGCCAGCCGGCACGCATCACGACGCAACTTCGCAGTCGTCGTTGCGCGACGATCGATCACGGCGAGCACGTGAGCGGCATCCACGCCCGCCGCGCGCAAGCCCGTCTCCAGCGCAGCGCGGTCGTAGCTCGGCGACCACGCGCATGGATCGGCATCGTCGCGTGTCCCCGCGAACACGATTGCCGTTGCGGCCACGATGCAAGCCGCCAGCGCCACCGCCACCGGTAAGCGCCAGCGCGGCGCGGATGCAGCACGCAGCGCCGCTGCGGCCGCACGCATGTCCGAGAATCGCTTCGAGGTCCCTCGCGCTCGCACGGCATCGATCCGCGGATGCGGCGGCAGCCCCTTCAGCAGTTCTCCGACCAGGATCCACCACGCATATTGATCGCTCGCCGGGGACGCCGGTGCTCCGGCCAGCACCTCCGGTGCGATGTAGTCACGCGTACCGGCGACGCCCGTTCCGACGGCACCCGGTGCCGATGGCCGCGCGAGTCCGAAGTCCACGATCGACGCCTCACCTGCCGCGCTGACGACGATGTTGTCGGGCTTGATATCTCGATGCACGAGCCCTGCGTCGTGGATCGCCGCCAGTCCCGCAGCCACACCGTCGAGCACGCGCAACCGCTCCGCCCGCGTGTGCGCCTCCGCGAGCCAGCGCGACAGCGGCACGCCCTCTGCGAGCGCCATCGCGACGAACACCTCGCCGCCCGATTCGCCGAAGTCATGCACCGCCACGACGTTCGGGTGGCTCAAGCGTGCGAGTGCCTGCGCTTCGCGAAGCATCTCGCCGACGACGTCGGTGCGTGCGAGCTTGATCGCCACGCTCCGGTCCAGCACCGGGTCGCGGCCGCGCAGCACGACACCCATCCCTCCCCCTCCGATCGTGCCGACGATCTCGTAGCGCCCGATCATGACCGGTTCGCGTTTTCCATCGAAGACTGCACCGACGAGCTCGCGGCAGCGGTCGCAGCCGCTGGCATGATCGATGGCAGCCGCGCGTTCGTGATCCGCGAGCTCGCCGTCGAGCCATGCAGAGATCAGTTCGTCGGGCAGACAGCTCATCGGCGCTCTATACTAGCGACGTGGATCTCGCGGCTGAATTCACCAAGCGGTGGCCGAACGCCACGTACGATCGCGCACGCCTCGCGCCGGTCGAAGCCAGCGAACACCACGACGACGTCGTCCTCGCGTGGGCCTGCGTCGCCGGGCTCACCGAGGCGCTGGCCGAGCTCGACGAGAAGGTGATCGTGCCCGCCGTGGCACACGCCCGTGGAGACGCCGACGAGCTCGCGCAGCTCGCGCGCGTGCGATTGCTCGTCGGCGAACCGCCGTCACTCACCAACTATCGCGGGCGCGGCTCGCTCGCGGCGTTCGTTCGCACGGTCGTGATGCGGCTCGCGATCGATCAGCATCGTGCGACGCGTCACATCGAGAATGACGCGATCGAGTCGCTCGTCGATCGCGTCGGCACGGATCCCGAGCTCGCGCACATGCGCGAACGCTACGCGGGCGACCTCGGCGCGGCGCTGCAAACCGCGTGGCGTAACCTCGCGCCGCACGATCGCTTTGTTCTCGATCTCGAGCTCCATCAGCACCTCGGCATCGAACAGATCGCCACGATCTACGGTGTTCATCGAACCAGCGCGACGCGCAAGGTCGCATCGGCGCGCGCCTCGTTCGTCGCCGCCACGCGAGATGCGCTCCGGGAGAAGCTCGCGATCGGAGACGGCACGCTCGACAGCATCCTGCGCCTGATGACGACGTCGACGAAGTGGACGTCGCTCGCGGCGATCGACGACGCCCGGTGATGGTCCGACCACTGCACGCCCGCTGACTGCGCTCCGTCTACGAGTCGAAAAGGAGATTTTCGATGACGAGACTCATGTTGTTTGTGTCCCTTGCAGCGCTCGCCCTCGGTTGCGGGTCCGAAGCCACTTCCGACGGTGGCGATTGCACCGGTTCGCTCCTGTCCTGCAGCTGGGCCGAGCTGAGCACCGCGCAGGAGAGGGAGGCATGCGAGCTGATCACCGCCTCGATCAGCGCCCCCGCCGGCACCAAGTTCGAGTGCAAGACCGGCGAGCACACTGGAAAGTCCTTCACGGTCGAGAACGCGCAGGCATGCATCTCGCGCTCGTATCCGAGCGACTGCGGGGTCACGGTGCAGCAGACGCTCGACTGCTTCAAGGACGTGAGTGTCGACGCGTGCGCGGCATTTGCCGACGGCGGTGGGTGCGCCGAGTTGCTCGCCACCGCCGCGACCTGTGAGTAGCCGACACGTGGCATGTTAGCCGCGGCATGATGAATCGAGCAGCCCTGGTCGATGTTCTCGATCAGCTCGTACCGCAGCACTTCCCCATCGAGGGCGGGGGCCAGACGCTCGCGGCACCGTGGCACGGGCTCGGCTCGTTCCTCATGGGCAACGTCACACCGATCGCTCCACCTGCGCCGGGGGATGCGCTCGGTGCCGTGTTGTGCCAGCGCCGCGGAGTCACGTACGGCGCGACCTACGCGATCGCGCAGTGGGTCCAGCTCGCCGGCACGACGCACCTCGAGACGACCGTGATGTTCGAGGTGCCGCTCGTGACGCCCGACGGATGGATGATCGTTGATGGTCGTGCGTACGACGCGACCGCGCTGGTTGGCGAGATCGCCGAACGTGTCCCGAGCTGGCTGGCGAGGTGTGCGGCGTCGACCCGCCTGCAGATGCCGAGCTTCCCGGTCGACGAGCCGTGGCACGTGTACTTCGACGCGCGTGGGAGCTCCCGCGTGTTCACTCCGACGATCTCGCCTCCCATCACGCCCCGGTCGCACGCGATCGCCGAGTACGACGGTACGGTGGTCGCCCTCGCCTGCGGCGGCGTGCTCGTGTGGCCTGCGGACGACAATCCGAGTGACGTCCGAGCATACCTCGCACTCGACGACGAGGAACCCTGCGCGGCCGGGCCTGTGAGGCGCGGGACACCACTGTTCACGAAAGTCCGCCGCGACGTTCACACCATCGATGCACGCGATCCGATCGACGTCCTCGTCACGGCGGGCGATGCGGTGTGTGCGGGCACACTGCTCGCACGCGCGGATGGCCGGGACGTCCCCTGTACGAGCGCCGGCCGGGTTACCCGCGTCGAGGTTCACGCCGTCGACCCCGCATCGATGGTGGCCGAGATCATCGCCGCCGCGCGTCCCCCGATGGAGGCGGCGTTCGTGGAGCGCATGGTGCGGATGGTCACCGGACGAATCACGCCGTATCGCATCGTCGACGACCACGGCGTCACCATCCTCCCCAAGGGCGCCGAGCTGCGCTTCGAGCAACCACCGACCCTCCGCGAGATCTCCACGATCATCGAGTGTCTTGACGACGATGGCGTGTACCGGATGTGGGAGGACTTCCGCGACAGTCTCGACCGCGTGCCCGCACTCGAGCCGCCCGCGTGGCTCGATCTGCGCTTGCGCGACGGAATTCGCCACCGCGTTCGCGTGCTCGTCGCACCGGAGGCGGCATGAGCTACTGTGTCACCGCCTTCACGGTTGATCTCGGCGCGATCGCACGCGTGCTCGGCCGCGCCGATGCGATCGCGTGCGGCGCGATCTGCGATGCGGCGGACGACGACTGCGCGAGCGCGGATCACGCCTCCCACGTCGCCCGTGGGACGACAGCCTCCGCGCTCCACGAGCTGCTGACGAACCCACTGCCACGGCTGCGATCGACTCACGGGTACGCGCTTCGGGTCTGGATGGAGAGCAGCACGCATTCGCCGACGCGCTATCTCCGCGACACGCAGGCGCACCCGAACGATGCCTGGTCGGCGATGCGCTCGGACTGG
>DATDCH010000070.1:0-13960 GCA_036524455.1 Kofleriaceae bacterium
GGGGCGCACGTTAAAACTGCCGCCGAGGACCGCTTCGATTGCCGGTATGGTGATCGATGAAACGCTTGCTCCGATCGCGGGCGCGCGCGTGTGTGCGGATGCGGATTCGCCAACGCTCGAGGCCGAGCTGATCCGCGAGCCGCGTTGCACGGTCACCGATGCGCGTGGCGCGTATGTCGTGCGTGAGCTGTACGCCGCGAACTACGCGGTCGCAGCGATGGCGAGACCGTATCGCGCGACGCACGTGCCGGAATTCGAGCTCGCCGATGGCGAAGCGAAGACCGGCGTCGATCTGCAACTACGGCACAAGGGCGCTGAGGTCAGCGGCACGGTCATCGACGTGACCGGTGGTCCGATCGCGAACGCACTCGTGCGCAAGGGTGCCGATCCTGCCGTCGAGACCGACGCGCAGGGCCGGTTCACGCTGTGGGCGCGCCCGGGCCGCATCGAGCTGTCCGCATCCGCGGATGGCTACGCGGATGGTGAGGACCTCGGCACCGCACCGGGCACATCCGAGATCGTGTTGACGCCGGAATCGTCGATCAGCGGCATCGTCGTCGATGCCAGCACACGCAAGCCCGTGCCGGGCGTGATGGTCGAGGCGGTTGCGGAGCACGACCACGTCGCGACGGATGTCACCGGTGAGGACGGCCGATTTCGGATCTCTCGGCTCGGGGCCGAGCGTTGCGCATTGACCGCGCGCGCAGAGGCAGGCTTTGGCCAGTCGACCTCCGTGCTCGTCGGCTTGTCGCAACACGTGACCGACGTCGTGATCGAGCTCCATCCGGCGTATCGCGTGATCGGCAAGGTCATGCAGCCCGATGGCAAGGTGTGCCGCGACTCGGCGCTCACGCTGCGCGGGCGCGGCGCAGAGCTCGCGGCGCAGCGCGAGCCCGACGGCACGCTGCGCGTCGGTGGCCTCGCGGCGGGCGCGTACGAGGTCGCGATCACGTGTACCGGGTTTGCGGCGGCAGCGCAGTACCCGACGATTCGGGTGATCGATCGCGATGTCCTCGGCCAGACGTGGCGCGTCGACGCCGGCGCGACGCTGCAGGGCACGGTGACCACGAAGGCAGGCACGCCGATCGAAGGCGCGCAGGTGAGCGCGAGCTCCGCGGCGGGCACCCTCGACGTATGGACCGACGACGACGGCCGGTACGCGTTCACCGGCATCTGGCCCGGCAAGGCGCGTATCGACATCTTCACCGCGGAAGGCCTGTCGGTCGAAGAGGGCTACGCGGTGACGATCGCGACCGGCACGACCACGCGCGACTTCGTGCTCGATACGCCGGGACGGATTCGCGGCGTCGTCACCGATGTGGCTGGTGTGGCGCAGCCGGGCGTCGATCTCGACGTGCTACGCGACCGCGGCAATGACGGCGGTGCGTCGGTGACTTGGGCACGCACGAACGACAAGGGCGAGCTCGAGGCAAACGGGTTGTATCCAGGCGCGTATGTCGTCGAGCGCCGTGCCGTGTTTGGTTCCGATGCGCCGGCGAGCGATCAAGTCGACACGCAGGTCCGCGGCGGGCAGACCTCGCAGGTCAAGCTCGTGATCGCGCCATACACCGGCAAGATCACCGGCCGCGTCGTCGATCCGGACGGCAAGCCCGTCGCCGATGCGTACGTGGTGTCGGTCGCCGAAACCGGTCAGGGTGACCGGGCGGCGCTGATCGCACGGGGTGCGGCGCAGTGGCTGGCGGGTGTCGTCGCCGATGTCGGCGGTGACTTCGTGCTGACGAAGCTCGCGCCGGGAACCCATACTGTGCGTGCGTTTCGCAAAGGCGGAGGAGAAGCGCTCGCGACGGGCGTCAAGCTCGGCGCCACCATCACACTGCGCATCCAACGCACGGGCAGCGTTGCGGGCCGCGTCACCGTCGAGGGCAAACCGACCAACGATCTCGAAGTGCAGCTCACCGGCGGCGGGTTGAATCGCGAGGAAGTGTTCTTGCACAGCGGCGGCGCCTACGTGATCGACGAGCTGCCGCCTGGGCGCTACAAGTTGCACGTCTATGCCGAGCGCGACGACGGCGGCGGTGAGATCACGATCGCCGAGGGCGAGCGTAAGCAAGGTGTCGACTTCGCGCTCGCGGGGACCGTGACCGTCAGCGGTCGACTCGTCGACGGCGCGGGCCGGCCGCTCGCCCGGCTCGAGATTCAGCTATGGCCGAACCCGTCGCTCAGAATGACTCGTGACGGGGAGTCTGGGGCGGATGGTCGCTTCACGATCGAAGGCGCACCCCGCGGCGAAGTAGAGATCGTGCTCGAGGATCGCAACTCGGAGCACAGGTACCGGGTCGCGAAGCAGGGCTGGCAGATCGCCGGCGCGGGTCTCGTTGATCTCGGCGACATCGTCGTGATCGAGGAGAAATGACGCTGGTGATGTCGTCAGCGAACCGAAGCGACGGTCACAGCTCGTGGGGTTCGAATCGCCTATCATCGCGGCATGCGAATCGCCGTTAGCTTGCTCCTGCTCATTGGTTGCGGCGGAGACTCGGGCGGTAACGTCGTCGCGTCGACGAGCTTCACGCTCAGCATGATGAGCGGCATGGGACCATCGCCGCTCGATCCGCTGTACCAACAGACGATCGGGTTCGAGGTCGAGATGACCGCGCCCGTGATCGGCCACTCGACCGTCGAGATGTGCCGGTGGACGACGCAGGACTCCGAGATGCCGATCCGCACCGCGACCGGCGCGACGGCGTCGACCGTGCAGACGCAGATCCTCGACATGTTGCCGGCGTGGAACGTGCGTCTCGCGCTGTGCGATCCCGCGGACCAGTCGACGATCACACTGCAGTCCGACAACCAAGCCGGGCTCGCGGTGATCGTCGGCTGCCTCCAGCTGCCGGCGAACGCGATGGCGCGTGATGGCAACGGCGATCCGAAATGGACCGATTTCACGGCCGCCGGATGCCAAGCGACGGTCTACGACCAGCTGCACGGGCGCCTGTTCACGAGCAGTGAATTCTCGATGAAGATTTCGAACTAGCGATCGCACGCCGCGTGCATTGCGCTGCGTGTGATGCGCAGTCCGCTGCGCTTCGCGTGTGCTGCATCGTCGACGGAAAAGTCAGTGCGTGTAGCCGTTTTGTCGTCGGTGCGCGCTGCGATTTCGGGCAGCATGTGTCGCATGAAAGCTCATCGAGCCTTGGTGATCGTTTGTCTTGCTGCGGCCTGCGATACGAGCACCGGTGGAAACAACGGCATCGATGCGGGCGAGCCCGACGCAAAGAAGTTCGAGGATGCACCGCCCGTCGTGGAGGGACAGTTCACGCTCTCGGGCAGGACCTACGAGCGTGGTCTCGGAGGCGAGACTGCGGTGTCGGGCGTGACGCTCGAGGTCTATGCGAGCAGCGACGAATCGAAAGTGATCAAGTCGGCGATGTCGAATCAGGCCGGCGAGTTCTCGATGACGATCATGACGACCGGTCCGCTCGACGGTTACATCCTCGCGAAGAAGACCGGCTACGTCGACGTGTACATGTATCCGACGGAGCCGTTCGAGGAGAACTTCACCGACGCGGCGATCAATATGATCACGCCGAGCAACAAGGACTTCTTGAACAGCCTTGCCGGCGGCATGCAGATGCCGGGTATGGGACTCGTCGGACTACAAGTGCGCGACGCGGCCGGCAACCCGGTGATGGGCGCGACGGTGTCATCGAACCCGGCATCGGGCGCGTACAAGTACACCGGCAGCAACGGGCTACCTGCGAGCGGCGCAACGTCGACGAGCATGGACGGCGTGGCGTTCATGTTCAACGTACCGACGAATGCACCTGTCATGGTCACCGCGAGCAAGTCGGGGCTGACGTTCAAGGCGCACCCGATCAAGGCGCGCGGCGACAAGATGACCGTCACGTCGGTGACCGAGTAATCAGAACCGTACGAGCACTTCGCGCGGTCCGCGGGGCGGACGAAACGCGCTGAAACGCGAACAATCGCCGAATACGAGGTGTTCTCGGTGGTTACTGAACGCGCGGCCAGGATGTCAGATCCCCCTTGTAGAGTGGGTCCACAAGGGAGCTCAACCAATGACAACGACGACTACGGCACAGCAACTGTGCCGGACTGCTTTCACTCCCAGTGAAGACTGGATCGAAGCCTTCGATCGACAAAACACGGACGAGATGCGCAAGCGCGCGCAGCGGTTTGCACGGTCCCGTGCCCGCTTCGTGGTCCGCGCAGGGGGTCGTGGCGACGACCTCTACGTCGCCGAGCTGGTCCACGATGCACTGACCGATACGCTGCTCGGCGTGTGCTCGTGGGATCCGCTGGCAAGCACGCTCGAGGCCCACGTGTTCAGCGTGGTGCGGTTTCGCACCAAGAACGACCGGGTCCGCGCGCTGCGGTTTCGCCATCAATCGCTCGACGCGCCGGATGCGGCGGGCGTGATGTGCGAGGTCGAGACGTCGCTCGCAGCGGCTGCGTCTTCACCGAGTCCCGAATCGCTGACGTTCTCCGCCGAGGTGATCGCGCAGCTGCGCAAGCTCGCCGGTGACGACGTCGAGATCCACCGCATCGTCGACGCGATCGAGCAGGGTGCAACCGTGCCGCGCGAGATCATGAGCGTCGGCCAGCTATCGGCGAAGACGTGGCGCAAGGCGCGGCTGCGGCTCGCGCGCATCGTCGAAGAGCTCTCCAACCACGTGCGCCTCGAAGCGCGCCGTCACGCATGAGGACACCATGACGATCAACCACGAAGACATTCTCGACGAGCTGTCCTATCAAGCGGCGCTTGCCGAGGCAGATCACGGTACGAGCACGCGAGCCGACGATCGCTGGTCGCGCGAGCTCGGTGACAAGCTGCAAGCACGGCTCGCCGAGCTGCGGCGCAACCTGCTGCCGCCGCCGGCGCCGATCGAGAAGGCCAAGCCGGTGCGGAGGAAGTGGCTCGCGCTCGAGCGCGACGAGCTGATCGCACAGCTCACCTCGATCACGCAGGCGATGAGCGGTGCGGTGCAATACGCGCATCGCGACCTCCAGGGGCTGAGTGACAACGATCTGCGCCAGCTGCTCGATCTGCTCGATACATCACCGCGCGACTAACGACACGGGGGTCGACCACATGCGCGATCTATGGATCCGCAGGGCGCGGCAGGCTGCCCGCGCGCTGTCGCGGCGCTTCGGCGTCACTGCAGCCGAGCACATCAATATCGAAGTGTTTGCCGCGCATCTCGGCGCGACAATCACGGTCGGGCCGCTCGAAGGCGCGATCGCCCAGCTCGTGCGGGTCGGCAACCGCGTCCACATCAATGTGGCAGAGCGGGTGACCGACACGTGCGCGATCCGGTTTTCGATCGCGCACGAGCTCGGCCACTTCGTGCTCGGTCACCCGTCGCGGCCGCCATCCGAGCTGTGCAGCGGGGTGCGCCCCCGCGCCGGGGCGAGTGACGCGCGCAACTACGAGCTCGAGGCAAACGCGTTCGCCGGCGAGCTGCTGATGCCGAGCCATTTGCTGCAGCGCTGGTGCGAGGTGTCACCGGTGAGCATGGAGATTCCGCGGCGGATCGCGAGCGACTACAACGTGTCGATCTTGGCGAGCGCGATCCAGTTTGCGGAGCTGTCGTCGGAGCGGTGTGCCGCCGTGTTCTCGGCGCGCCGCGAAGTGATGTGGACGGCAGCGAGTGCGACATTCGCGCGCGAGATTCCGCGCGGCAAACGGATCGATCCGCACTCGGTGGCGTGGGACTTCTTCGTCAACGGTGACCTCGACGACTGCGCGCAGCCGGTGCCCGCCGATGCGTGGCTCGACACGTCGATCGAGGTCGATATCGTCGAGCATTCGATCGCGTCGCCGCAGCACGGCACGGTGTTGTCGCTGCTGTGGATTCCGGAGCGATCTGCGTCACGGCTCGGTGCGTTTTTTTGATCGTTCGCGATCCAAAACGGCTCGCTGGTCGCCCTTAACCAGTATGCAAAACGAACTAGAGCCGATCGAAATCCAGCCCGCTCACATCCGACACTTTCTCGCGATTCACAGCGCGCTCACGCCCATCGAAGCGGCGCAGATGTGCGAGGTCGCGTTGGCGTTCAGCCCGGCCGAGCTGTACGTGTGGTTCAGCCAGCTGGTGGACCTGACCACGCCGCAAGCCGTGCAGCACATTCGCGTGCTGCTCGGAGGCAATACCGAGGCGGTTTCGTGAGCGCAGAGCCACTTGATTGGTCCGTATTGTTTCGAGCGTTCACCGATGCGTCGGAGTGGGTACTCGATGTCGCCGCGTTCACCGCGCGCGACTTTCCCGACGAGGTTGCGGCCGTCGAGCGTGTGCGCAAGTTCATGCGCGCTCGCAACGCCGGTCGGCCCGCACACCTGCGCATCGATGACCTGCTGTTCACGTTCGCGCTGCTGCTTGCTGCGATCGAGCGCGACTTCGGTCCACTCACGCACCGCGCGCCTTCGTTCGTGCCGGTGCTGTCGCAACTCGAGTATCGCGTCGCAGCTTGATCCCGTTCGCGACGAGGCATCATGGCAACGTCGTTTCCCATCACTTCATGGCTACGTGCGTTCTTCGCGTTGCAAGAACACGCGATGGATGGCCGCGACGTGATCGAGATTCCCGACGGCGACGAAGACGTGATCCGCTGGCCGCGCACGACGGCGGCGGACGTGAGCGCGATTGTCGCAACGCTCGATCTGTACGTGCGCATTCAACCGTTTCGCTTCGGCGGGCACGGGCTCGGGCGACGTTGGCGCGGCAGTATCGACGCGCTCGCTCGCCACGCACCTGACGCCGAATACCAAGACAACCGGACGTTCTGGCGCGCGCTTCCGGCGATGTGTGTCTTCCTTCATTCGCAATCGATGCCGCTGCCGCCGCCTGAAGTCTGGAACGCGCTGCTCGCGCGATTCTGCGCCACGGCGGTCGCCGCATCGGCTTAGGACATCCATGTCACTTCCTCTCGATCCGAATCTTCCCGCTCGTTACGTACTCCGTGACGACGCGAAACCCGCCGACGACACGCACTGGTTCTGGCCGCTGCCTCGACTCGCCGGCGAATCGCCGCGCATCATCGCGCACGCGCACGACGACCGCCTCGGCGTCGACGTCGGCTACGGGCGCATCACGTTCAACGAGCTGTTCGTGCCCGTCTTCGCGGCGCGCGGCGGCACGATTAGCTTCGCGGCGCGCGTCACCAGCGGTTACGCGGTGACGATCGATCACGGCGTGTGGTCGACGCACTACGCCCATCTCGAACAGATGTTCGTTGCGTCGACACTCGGGCGTCGGCGTCGGCGCCGGCGCGTGCGCACGGGCGACGTGATCGGTTACGCCGGTCGCGAGCCGAACCACATCCGCTTCGAGGTGTGGCACTGGACGAGTCGCGACGGCTTCACTCCGGTGGAAGCGGCGCAGATGATGGACCGGTGGCGGGTGCTGCCGCAGTTCACAGTCTCGCAGCCGGCGCGTGGTGCTGGCGCAGCCGCCTGAGCGGCGCTAGCGTCGCGGCATGCCCGTGTACACCGTGGCGCGATTCCAAGTTCGTCCCGAAGCGCGCGAGCAAGCCGAGCGTGCGATGCACGAGTTCGCGATGTACGTGCGCAAGGAGCTCGACGATTCGGCGTGGACGACGTATCGCGATCCGAGAGCGCCGAACCACTACCTCTCGATCATCGTCGCGGATACGCCGGCGGCCGACGACCGCCATCGCAACGCGGCCGGCAGGCAGGCGTTCGTCGCGGCGCTGAATCCGCTCGTCGTCGGCGAGGTCGAGCTCACTCAGTACGAGCTCGTGACGTCGAGCAACCTCGCGCGCCGGCATCGCCGTTAGCGAGTCGAGCGTAGCTCGCCGCGTTCGCAGCTGAGCGCGGGCGCCGCGGTGAACGCGTCGGGTACGTCGGCGGCGGTCAGCGCGGCGGGAATCGGCGAGTCGGCGATCGCCCAGAACCCCGACGGATGCGCCTCCGGACGCCGGCGCATCTCCCACTGCGCGGGCGAGAACCGCAGCAGCCCGATAAGACCGATCGCGACGGTGATGGCGCCAGCTGGTATCGCGATCGCGCGGCGCAACGCGAGCTCGGTGCCGAGCGCGAGCCAGATCGCGACCCAGGTCGCTTCGGCAAGCAGGCGCGGGCCGAACGCTTGGCCGCCGTGCCACTTGAAGAACGCCGCCATCGCGACGAGCTGGACCAACAAACCGATCGCGATCGCACGATACGCGCGGTTGCGCAGCGCGATGACAATGCCGGCGACCGCGAGCGGTGCGAACCACACCAGGCCGCGCGCAGGACTGACGAGTAAGCCGGCGATGCCGGTCGCAGCGCCGGTGACGGTGAACACGTGCTCGGTGTCGCGCGCGTTGGCTTTCCACTGGCCGATCGGCAACGGCGACCACAAGTGGATCGCGTTCCAGACGATCAGCGGCGACACGACCAGGAGGGCGGCGCTCGCGGCGATGATCCAGGTGCGCTTGTCGCGGACCTCGAGCGCCCACGTGATGCCGAGCCCGAGCGCGAGCGGTGCGATGGTCGGCCGCAGCATCACCGCCAGCAGCAGCAGCGCGGGTGTCGCGATCGCGAGCCGCGGATGCCGGTCGCGCCAGGCGAGCGTCGCGAGCGCGCCGGTCAGCGCGGGCAGGGCGGTGGTTGCCTGCCACATGCCCTGGCCGAGCGAAGCGGCGCCGGCGAACGACAGCGCACACGCCGCGCCGGCGATCACGGCGTCTCGTCCGCTACGTCGGGCACGTGCAGCGATCACGAGCAACGCGGTCGCGAGCGCGAGCAGCAGCGCCGCCGCGATCCGCTCGCGCGTGCGCAGCGTCGTATCGGCGATCGTGTCGCCTTCGCCGAAATCGAGGAGCGCGATCGCGACGAGCACTGCGGGCGCCGGGCCGAACACCGACGAGTGGGCGCCGGCCTGATCGCGCTGCATGTAATAGAACACGCGGTCCTGATCAGTCTCCGCGCGAATCCAGTCGATGTGGGCGAGGTCGAAGTCGCCGGCACACCGCAGCACGGTGCCGCCGAGCCGGCCCGGCGTGCTATCGCCGCTCAGCTCGCGGAGCGGTGCGAGCACGCACAGCAAGAACGTCGCGATAGCGGTCAGCGCTGCAGGGACGGCGGCACGCACGAGCGTCGAGCATACGTGCGTTCGGTGCTGGGCTCGAATCTGCGCCGTGGCGCCGGGCGCTACAGCTGCAAACGATCGTGAGCAACCTCGCCGATGAGCCCCGGGCTTGGCGGTGTCGTTCGTGCCGCTAACTGCGCGGCTTTGCGTCGAGCACAACCGGTACGGTGCTTGCTGGGTGGCGCGGCATGTTGGCGGTACGTTGGCTGTGCTTTGGCTTGCTCCTGACGACGGCGTGCAGCGATGCGGGATCTGGTGGCGGTGGCGACGACGAGGCACCGCTTGCGTGCCCCGAAGACGGTGCGGGCGGTGCGATCGCGTTCGACGGCGTCGATGACTACGCGAAGACCGCGGTCGATTCCGCGCTCGGGCTTGCGACGTTCACGATCGAGGCGTGGGTGCGTCGCGATGGCGACGGCACGACGTACACGACGGGTGCCGGCGGCCTCCGGCTGGTGCCGATCGCCGGCAAGGGTCTCGGCGAAGGGGACGGCTCGAACATCGATTGCAACTACGGCTTCGGGTTTTGGGGCGACGTGCTCGGCGCCGACTTCGAAGACATGGCGGCGGGCGCGAACCATCCCGTGACCGGCAAGACCGCGATCCCGCGCGGCGAGTGGCACCACGTCGCGGCGACGTACGACGGCACGACATGGCGGCTCTATGTAGACGGTGTGCTCGACGGCCAGGCGACGGCAAATGCGACGCCGCGCGCGGACAGCGTGCACCCGTTCGCGATCGCGACCGCCGTCGCATCTGATGGCGTGCCGCACGGCTTCCTGCACGGTGCGCTCGACGAGCTGCGCGTATGGAACCGCGCGCGTGCCGAGGACGAGATCGCCGACGGCATGTACCGCACGATCGCGATGGGCGAGGGCCTCGTCGCACGCTGGTCGTTCGATGCCGGTGGCGCGGATCCTTCGATCGCGACGGATAGCGTCGGGATGGCACCGGCGACGCTGCTCGGCTGCACGCTGATCGCAGAGGACGTGACGCTCGATCAGGGTCGAGGTCCCGTGGTCGCCGCGGTCAGCCCGGTCGATGGCGCGGCGAGTGGTCCCGATGTCACGCTCGACCTGTCGCTCGAGCTGTCGAGTCGCGCGCCCGTCGACGTCACGTATCACGTGCGCGAGCTGAGCGAGGCCGATGACTTCACCATCGTCGTGCTGCCCGACACGCAGATCTACACGATCGAAGGCCGCAACCTCGAGAAGTACTTCCACGATCAGACGCAGTGGGTGCGCGACAATCGCGCGCGCTACAACATCGTCGGCGTCATTCACAACGGCGACGTGATCAACAACGAGCCGCAGATCTATCAGTGGAACGTGGCCAGCGCGGCGCTCGCGCGGCTCGAGAAACCGGAGCCGGGTCTTCCCGACGGCATGCCGTGGGGCGTTGGCGTCGGCAACCACGACAACAAGCTCGTCGGTGACAACACGGTCATCAACACCGACAAGTTCAACCAGTATTTCGGCGTCGCTCGATTCGAGGGCCGCGCGTACTACGGTGGCCACTACGGCGCGCGCAACGACAACAGCTGGGTCACGTTCTCGGCGGGCGGGCTCGACTTCGTTGTCGTCAGCTTGATGTACGAGCTCGATCCGGACCCGGCACACATTGCGTGGGCGCGCTCGATCTTCAAGATGCATCCGAAGGCGTTTGGCATCCTCAACACGCACTACCTGCTCACCGCGGGCGCGAACTTCAGCGCGCAGAGCCGGATGATCTACGATGCACTTCGCGATCTGCCGAACGTGCAGCTGATGACCGGTGGCCACATCTCCGCGGAGAGCCGCCGCGTCGACAGCTACCAAGGCAACGTGATCAACTCGATGCTCGCCGACTTCCAGGGCCGCGACCTCGGCGGCGGCGGCTACATGCGGATCTGGGAATTCTCGCCGGCGAGCCAGACGGTCAGCGTGCGCACCTACTCGCCGACGCTGGACAAGTTCGAGATCGACGCGAACAGCGAGTTCATGCTCGATGTCGACCTGCGTGGTGCCGGCGGCCCGTTCCGCGAGCTCACGGTCACGAACGCCGAGCCCGACGCAGTTGCGATGCCGGTCGACGGGCTCGAGGTCGGCAAGACGTACGAGTGGTACGCGGTGGTGTCGAGCTGCGGCCACCGCGTGACGACGCCGCTGTCTCGATTCACGACGATGGCATCAGCGCGCGCCGCACGCGAGCTCAACGACGCGCTCGATCAGCCACCACGCCGCAGCCGCACCAAGCACGTAACAAGCGGCCCGGTGGACGTGGCTCCCGATGATCCAACGCTCGCCGATTAGCCGGCGGGCGATCGCGACAGCCGCGACGATCGCGACGACGACCGCGAGCTGACCGAGCTCGACGCCGACGTTGAATGCGAGCAGGCTGCGGGCCAGCGACGTACTCGGCAAGCCGAGCTCGCTGAGCGCGGACGCGAAGCCCAAGCCATGAATGAGGCCGAACCCGCCGGCGGCGAGCCACGGCCAGCGCCGAATGGCGGTCGGTTCGCGATGCAGTGCCTCGCGCGCGACCAGCAGCACGCTGAGCGCGATGCACGCCTCGACCGGAGCGGCGCGCACGCTGACGATGCCGAGCACCGCAAGCGCGAGCGTGAGTGAGTGCGCGATCGTGAACGCGGTGATCGTGAGCAGGAGCCGGCGATTGACCGCGAGGTCGAGCACGAGCAACAGGCCGATCACGAACGCGAGGTGATCGAGGCCGGCGAGGATGTGCGAGACGCCGAGGCCGATCCACGTGAGCAGGCCGGCCGGTGCGTCGATCTTCACACGCGGCGTATCGGCGTCGAGAATCCACTCCGTGCGCTCGCCATCGCGCACGAGCACGACGAGCGCCTTGAGCGGACCGCGCAAGCCGTCGATACCGAGCTCGCCCGCGATCGGTCCGGCGCAGCGCACGCGATCGGCGGTGCGCGTACAGCTCGCCGGCAATACGATGCGGACCTGCGTCGTATCGCCGCGCGAGTCGATCGGTGGCACGAAGCGCAGCGCGTACTCGCCGGGTGCGAGCTCGGTGAGCGTGAGCACGCCCGGTCGCAAGTCGTGAGCGATCGCCGCGCCGGCCGTGCCGAGCACGATCGCGAGCGCGAGTACGGTGGCGCGGGTCATCGCTGCTCGATCGTCCAGGCGGCGCGTAGCCGCCGCATCGCGGCAAGTGTTTCCTCGGCCCGACGCGCGTCGATCCAATCCTTGCGGACGTCGAGCCGAGCCGCTGCGAAGTCGGCGCCCTTGGCAGCATCGACACGATCGACGCGCACGAGGTGGATGCCATGGCGCGAGCGGCGTCGCACCCACGCGCGCGGGTCTTGGGTGGCCAAGCCGTCGACGAACTCGGCGCCGAACGCCTCGGCCAGATCGGTGAGCTTGCGGCCGCGATAGCGGTGGCCGCCCGAGAATCGATCGCCGAGCCGTTCCGGTGCGGTACCGGCGATGAGCGCGTTCGCGAGCTCCTTCGCGCGTGCTTCGGCCACGACATCGCTGCCCGCGACGAACACGTGCGTGAAGTCGACGTGCTCGGCGACCGACCACTTGTCGCGGTGGCGCTCGAACCACGCGCGCAGCTCGGCCTCGCTCGGTTCGGGCACGATCACGCTCTGGCTCAGCACGTAGCTCATGCGCGATGCGATGCGCTCGTGGATCACCGGGTCGTCGCGCTCGAGCCCGCGCGCGAGCGCCTCGCGGTAGAGCACTTCCTCGTCGATCCACCGCTCGGTCTCGGTGGCGAGCTCGGCGGCCGAAGCGTCGCGGCCGAGCCGGCGCTGCGCAGCCGCGGCGATCTGTTTGCGCACGTCAGGATCGATCACGATCGATTTCGTCGCCGGTTGGGTCGCTGAGGGCGCGCTTGTCGTGCTCGCGGGCACAACGGGCGGCTCGACAGTGTCCTGCGAGCGCCACGCGTCGATCGCGAACAGCACGGCGCCGATCGCGACGAAGTGGATCAGCGGCTCGCGCGCGATCGACTTCCACGACATCGATTCGCGAGTATATGCGCAACGAGACCGACAGCCAGATCTACGCGAACGGCGGCGGAGGTGGTGGCGCGGGCAGCGATCTCCAGAACGGCCAGCCGGGCGGCGATCCGTCGAGCGCGGTCGAGGGCGGACTCGGCGGCCAGGGCGCCGGCAGTGACGCGGGCGATGGCGGCGATGGCTATCCATCCGGCCCTGCCGCTCGCGATGGGGTTAGCGGGCAAACGCTTGCAGCCGGCGGCGGTGGCGGAGCCGGGGTGCGGGAATCATCCGGGTCTACGGCCCGATACTGACCGGCGCGACCGTCTCGCCTCCGCCGAGCTGAGCAGGCATGCTTCCGCGAGCCGGTCATGATGGATCGCGGCCGCAGCGACACAAACAACCCGCGCATGATCTCGACCCCGCCCAGCACCGCGTTGCACCGATTGCGCAACCCGGGCGCGTTCGATGCGTCGTCGATCTGTCGGTGCGACTTTTGCCACGCAAGCAGTCGCCGAATCGCCGAGCGACTCCCGCCCGGCGCAGCTAGGATGAAACGGAGGGAGCGGAAACCATGGCCATGTCCCCAAAGCTGATGCTGGCGAGCGCGCTGCTCGTTGCCCCCATCACGATCGCCAGCGCGCAACCGGGCGCAGAATCAGAACCACCGCCGACCGATGAGGTCGCAGAGGTGTTCGCACGCGATAACGCCGAGCCGCAGGCCGAGATCCTTCCGCCGAGCGCGGTGGTGTCTTCGCCGCCGGTCGTCGCCACGCGCGTCGAACGCAAGCCGAGCCCGCTCGCGACGACGCGACGTCTCGGCGGCGGCATCCGGCTGACCGGACTGTCGGGCATCGGTGCGCTGCCGGGTGTGAACTACGGCGCCGAGTTTGCCGCGCTCGTCCGCTACGACGAGCTGTTTGGCGAGCTCGGC
>DATDCH010000071.1:0-22824 GCA_036524455.1 Kofleriaceae bacterium
CGCGTGATGCGAGAAGCCATCGCCGCGATAGCCGAGGAGACGATGCAGCGTTTGGGCGGCGGGCGGCGACGCGAGCAGTGCGCGATCGGCGTCGGTCGGCGCCGCGACCGCTTGCAGCTGCTGTGCGATCACTTCGGTGAGCCGGTTGGCAGCCTTGCCGGTCTGCGCGGCAAGCGCGATCTGGATCGGTGGGATGCCGAGCCGCGCTAAGCCACGCACGATCGTAGCGGCGACGAGCGTCTTGCCGGTGCCCGGACCGCCGGTGACGACCGTGAGCGATCCCGACAGCGCGAGCTCGACCGCACGCAGCTGCTCGGCCGACAACGCGCGCGCGCCCGGCCGGGCGGTGAGATCGACGAGCACTGCTGGGTCGAGCGGACGAGTGGCGGTGAGCCGCGCGGCAAGCCGAGCCGCGACGCGTTGCTCGAGCCAGCGCGAGCGCTCGGTGTAGAGGCAGTCGTCGTCGACGATCAGCGGCAAGCGCGCGTCGCGCCGGCCGATCACCGAGTTGAACGTTGGGTTCGCGGTGAGCGCGGTGATGCGCTTCATGATGCGCGACGGATCGGTGTCGAGCTTCGCGACGCGCAGGATGTCGGCGACGAGCTGGCGCAGCCGACCCTTCGCGGTGGGATCGAGCGGCAGCCGGCTCGAGCCTTGACGCTGCGCGATCATCAGCGCGAGCACGAGGATGCCGAGCGCTTCTGGATCCGAGCCACCAAGCCAGCGGTCGGCGGCGACGATCTCTTCGGCGAGATAGAGGCCTTCGTCGCCGAGGTCGCAGCGCCGCGCTCCGATGTCGAGCCGGCGAAACATCGTGTCGGGCTCGCCGGTGACGCGGGCGCGCAGCGCGCCGCTCGGGCGCAAGTTGCTCATCGCGCTGCCTCCGATGTGAGCGGCCGGCGCGAGTTCATCGCTTCACCTCGAGCGTGGCGAGCCAGTGCGACCAGGTGGCGAGCGTGTCGGCGTCGACGCGGAGCGGCACCACGATGTTATGACGCACGAACGCGAACAAGAGGCCGGCGAGCTGCTTATCGCCGCGCAGCTTGTCGGCGGCGAGCGCGTAGAGCCGTGCTTGCACGTTGTAGTGCTCGTGCACGCGCTCGCGTGCGGATGCCGCGAGGTCGTTGCCGCCGAGTAGGTCGCTCTTGTAGTCGAGCACCCAGAGCTCGTTGTCGTAGACGACGAGCGCGTCGATGAAGCCTTTGACGAGGCCGCGCGCCGGCACGGCTCCGGGAATCGGGTACGCGAACTCGACCTCGCGGGCGAGCTGCGCGGCGTCGACGAGTGGCGGCAGCTCGCGGCCGTCGGCGAGCGCGAGCGGTGCGCGCAACGTGCCGTGCACGACGCGCGCGGCGTGCGCCCAATACGTATCGGCGACGCCGCGCTCGCGCGCGTGATCGGCGATCATCGTGGCGACGCTGCGGTCGGCGGTCCACGCGACCGGATCCGGTGCGGCGCGGACGCCCGCGAGATCGGCGTTCTCGAACAGGTCGTGGAGCAGCAGGCCCGAGTCCGCACCGGGCGGCAGCTCGTCGGGCGGTAGCTCGATCAGCGGCGCGGCTGCTTCCGCGGGGCGCGTGTCGATCGCGAACTCGGCCGGATCGATCGCGAGTGGTAGCTCCGCAGGCTCGATCTTGACCGCGGCAAGATCGCGCGCGAGGCGCGTGTACGACAGCATCGCGAGCCCGGCACGTGCGGCATCGAGCGGCGCGAGCGCGACGACCGGCGGTGGGGCAGGGACGTCGAAATCGCCAAGCGCGTCGGCCGGTGCGGGCGGATCGGCCTCGACGCCGACCGCGACCGGCACGATCTCGACGAGCTCGTGTTTGCGCGTGACGAGCGGCGCGAAGCAGCGCTGGATGCAGTGGTACGTCGACGTAGCGTCGAGCGCCTTCTCGCCGTAGACCGGGAGGTAGAGCCGGATTTGCGCGCGCGTGAGCGCGACGTACGCGAGCCGCTGGTTCTCTGCCTCTGTCTCGCTGGCGAGTTGCTGCTTGATCGCTTCGTCGTGCGCCGCGACCACGAGCGTGCGACCGGCAGCGTCGCGCAACGCCTGCACCTTGGATTTCGGCGCCGCGCTCGCCGCGCCGAACACGAACACGTACGGCGCCTCGAGGCCCTTCGCCTTGTGAATGGTGAGGATGCGGATCGCGTCGGCGTCGGTCTCGGCGCGCTGGACGTCGCGATCGTCGGTGAGCTCCTCGTGCTCGTCGATCCACCGGCGCAGTCGCGTGACCAGCTCGGTAAGGTTGCAGCGCGAACGCGCGACTTCCTCGAGCAGCAGCTCGATCAAGTGCCAGGTGTTGACAATCGCGCGCTCACCGCCGCCGAGCACGAGTGTGCGCTCCGCGAAGTGCGAATCTTCGACGAGCCGGCGGAACAGCGACTCGTACTCGCGCCGGCCGGCGAGCGCGGCCCAGTCGAACAACCGCGCGATCAGCGGGTGGTGATCGGGCGCATCGACGACGCGCATCAGCTCCGCCCACGGCACGTCGAAGAATCGCGTGCGCAGTGCGCGCATGCGAGCGCTGCGATCGCGCGGCGTGGCGATCGCGTCGAGCACCGCAGCGAGCTCGGCGGCTTCGCGTGTCTCGAACAGGCGGTCGCTTTCTACGAGTGCGCAGGCGAGGCCACGCGCGCGCAGCGTGGCAGCGATCGTCACGCTCTCCTTGTTGCTGCGCGTCAGCACCATGCAGTGGCCGAGCGAGAACGCCGGCTGCTTACCGCGGCTCTGCCAAACGGGTGGTGCGTCGCGCAGCTTCTCGATCTCGGCACCGATCGCACGCGCGAGCGCGATGCGATTGTCGTCGCGGCCGGCACCCTGCAGGTGGAACGCGGTGATCGGTGGCCGCGTGCCCTCGCAGCTGACGTCGCCCGACGCCTTGACCGGATGGTCGTACTGGATCGACTTGTCGAGCAGCGGCATCGCGAGCTGCCCGATCAGGATCTCGTTGACCCCACCGACGAGTGGTTTCGTCGAGCGCCGGTTGATGTCGAGGTGGACCTGCGTCGCGCCGACGCGCAATAGCTCGTCGCGCGCAGCTTGGTAGGTCGCGACGTCGGCGCCGCGGAAGCCGTAGATCGCCTGCTTCGGATCGCCGACGATCGTGAGCCCGCGCGCTTCGTCGTGCATCCACACCGAGCGGAAGATCTGCCACTGCACCGGATCGGTGTCCTGGAACTCGTCGATCATCACCCACGGCGTGCGCGTGCGCAGGCGATGTGCGAGCTCGCCGCCGCGCGGGCCGTCGAGCGCCTCGCGCACGAGCTCGAGCATGTCGTCGTAGTCGAATCGTCCGTACTCGGCCTTGTCGACGCCGATCCGATCGATCACGTGCGGCAAGAGCTCGGCGGCGACCGCTTCGTCGAGCGGCATCATGCGGATGGCGCTCTGCAGCGCCGCAGCCGCGGAGGCATGCGCCGGCGAACCGCCCACGTACTTGAGCAGCTTCTTCGCGTCCTCGCGCATGTAGTCGCATGCGCCGAGGATGCGGGCCGGCTCTCCGGCCGTGCGGGCGAGCGCGCTGCACACGGTGTCGAGCCAGCCCGGTGCGTTGCGCTGTTGCCCCTTCCAGTTGACGGTGTGTAACAGGCGTTCGCACTGCTCGTGCGTGCCGAACGCTTCGCGGAGGGCAGTGGCGGCGGTCTGTGCGCGCAACGGATCGAACCGGCGCGGCACCCGTGCATCCGCGCGCGCGCACCTGAGCAGCAGCTCCCGAAGCGCGTAGACCGTGTCGACGGTGCCACCCCACTCGAGGTACGCGGCGAGCAGCTCGGAATCCGGCAGCGTGCGCGCGAACCGCTCGCGCAACAGCGCCGAGAAAGCAGTGTCGAAAGCGACCTCGTCGGCGACTTGCGTCTGCTGGAACAACCGCTTGGCCGCGAACGCGTCTTCGATCAGCACGCGATGGCAGAACCCGTGGATCGTGAAGATCGGCGCATGATCGAACGCCGTGACCGCAGCGCGAAGCCGCGCTCGCGCCGCGTCGTCGAGCTCCCAGTACGAAGCGGTCGCGGCGCTGACCTCGGCGCGTGCCGTGCGATCGAGCAGATCGCGGATGCGCATCCGCAGCTCGGCCACCGCCTTGTCGGTGAACGTGACAAGCAGGATCTGCGACAGCTCCGCGCCGCCGACAATGAGATCGACAACGCGATGTTCGAGGAAATAGGTCTTGCCGGTACCGGCCGACGCCTCGACGACGACGTAGCGATCGCTCGCCGGCGGCAGCGACTCGGGACGCGCGACGCGCACGACGCCGCTCACGACATACCTCCGCTCGTCGTCGACAAGGCTGAGGTCGCCGACGAGATCCTCGACGAGTGGGGTGTTTCGGCAGCGGCCGTATATACGCCGTATAAACGGCGACCGTTCCGGCGGGCCGGATTGCCGAGCATTGCGTTGTCGATCACGCTCATGGAGGTACTCGGCAGTACCCGCGGCCGCCGGCGCCCGACTACCAACCGGTGCGGCCGATCTACGAGCAGCTGCCGGCGCCCCCACAATGGCGCAGGCGTCACCGGTCGTGGATCCGTATATACGCCGTATATACGGGTCTGCCACGAAGACCCCCACCACGAGGACCCCGGCAGCGATCGTCGACACGAAAACGCCTGCGACGACGAGACGTCTCTCGGGCTCACGAGTCACCGCCGAGGCTGTGGTCGCCGGTCATCCGCTCGACGAGTGGCGCGAGCCGGCGCTCGGCGATCTCGCCGGGTTGTGGCGGTGCCGCGAGCCCATCGAGCCGTGTGATCGGTCCGTAGCCGAGCACCGGCGTGGTGTCGCCGTACTGTCGGCTCGGCTTCTTCCCGTTCAGGCCGTCGACCAGGTGGGAGAACGGCAGCAGGTAGCCGTGCGGCTGGTCGAGCAGCTCGCCGATCAGCGACGCGAGGTAGTGCTGCGCCTCGTCGCGGCTCCACGGCGCGTGCTCGACCTTGCGTGTGGTGCCTTCGGGGTCGAGCAGCACGTGGACGTGGCCATGATTCGCGAGACCGGCGGCGGCAAGCACGAGGTGATCGAGTGCGCCGCGCAGGTGATAGCGCGAGCGCCTGTCGGCCTTGCCGAGCAGCGGGATCACCGACGTGTGGCGATCGCCGGTGCGCAGCAAGATCTCGGTCTGCCCGACGAGCCGCACGGTTCGCCCGGCGCCGAGCGGAATCTCGAGCGCCGGCATCAGCTCCGCGATCGGTGACGACGATCGGCCGAAACCGAGCCGCGTCGCGAGCGGCGCGCCCGCGGCAGGCGCGCTACCGACCACATGCAGTTGATGCCGCGGCAACATCCCGAGCTCGGCGAGCTTGTCGCGCCACTCGGCGAGCACGCGCAGATCGTTTGCACGTGCTGCAGAACCGAATACGCCGACCGGAAACTGCCCGCGCAGCTCGAGGTCGCGCACCACCGCTTGGTAACGCTCGCCGGCGTCGGCGCTCGGATCGCGAAGCTGCGCGGCGAGCACTTCGCGCAGTAACACCGCACGCAGCGGCCGATCGACGACGAACGGCTCGTCGCTGTGCTCGATCACGGCGTCGTCGGGAAGCTCGTCGAGGCCGAGCACCGCTTGCGCCCACGCCTGCACCGGCGCCTCGAGGAACGCGCGCAGGTTCGCGATCGATAGCGGCCGCACCGGCGGTGCCGGCGGCAGCGTGACCGGCGCCGCCACGATGCCGAGCGCGCCGCGTAGCTCCGCGAGCCGATCGTGCTCTAGCAGGGCAAGCATGCCGTCTTCGTCGGGAACCGGATGGCCGTTCGCGCGCAGGTGAGCGCGCAATGCATCGCGCACGCGCAGCGCCCAGCGCTCGCGCACGATCGCCGGCGGCAGCGCCGCATCGGCGTTGAAGCGATGCAGCGGGAACCGCGTGGTGATCTGATCGAGCGCGTGCTTGCTCGACGGCGCACCGAGATATGGTGCGAGCGCATCGGCGAGCTCGAGGATCGCCGACGACGGCCCGAGAGCCTGGCCACTCTTCGCTTCGACCGCGACGTACGACAGGTACAGTGCGTCGCGCGCACCGAGCAGCACCTCGAGGAACGCGTGGCGATCGCGGTCGCGGGGCGACACATCGCCGGCGCGCGACTCGCGGCGCACGTCGAGCGGGCTTGGCTGATCGCCGGCCGGGAACGAACCCTCGTCGAGACCGACGACAAACGTGACCCGGAACGGCAGCGCACGCATCGCGGCGAGCGGCGCGACCATCACACCGGCTGCGAGCGGCTCGCCGCGGTTGCTGCGCGCACTCGCCAGCCGCTGCACTGCGTGCTCGCGCGCCTCGCGAAACCCGACGCGGCGGCCGTCGAGATCGATATGCGCGATACCGGCGAGCATCGCGCGCACGCGTTCGACATCGCGCGCGGCCTCGTCGGTGGGCCGGCCGAGGTACGCGTCGACAAGGCCGACGAACAGATTCGCCCACTCGGTCAGCGTTGCTTCGTGCGTGGCGAGCCACGCGCTGTCTGCGCACAGCGAGCGCACGAGCAACGCGAACGTGGCCGCGCTCGCGTGCTGTTCTGGGCGCACTTCCTCGGGCGCGACGTCGAGGTTCGCGATCCGCACCGGCCCGCGTTCGCTGCCCAGCGCGCCGCCGATCATGAACGCGCCGAGCGCGAGCCTGCGCACGCCTTGGTCCCAGTGAAACCGGCCCGGATGATCCTCGAGGTACGTGTCTTGGTGCGCCTGCGCATCGGCGCCGTGCACGATGCCGAGCTTCTCGGTCCACTTGACCCAGTCCTCGGCGTTGACGTGCGGGTGGCCGGCGAGCACTGCCGGATGTGTCATCACGCGCAGCAACTCGGGGCGCGTCATCGCGCTCGTCGGCAGCTCGAGCAGCGCGAGCATCGCTTCGCCGATGCGGCCGCGATCGTCGAGCGGCGCATCGATCAGATGCCACGGCACGCCGACTGCTTCGAATGCGGCGGGTGCTTGCGCGAGGTAACGCTCGTCGTTGCTCGCGATCCACACGCCGACGTCGCGTGCGTACAGGCTCGGATCGGCGTCGAGCTGCGCCCGGATTTCGGCTGCCACGATCTCGATCTCGCGCCGCGGATCGGGACACGCGAGTACGCGTACACCCAAGCTCGTACTCGGATTCGCGCTCGTCGCGCTTGGCGCCCGCCGATGCAGCACATCGTGCATCAGCTGCTCTCTCGCATCGCGGGGCTCGCTCTCGATGAATGCTGCTTGCAGATCGCCGCCGGTGCGCTCGACGAGTGCCCCGAGCGTGTCGCGCACTGCACGTCCCCACAGCGTGAGCGGCAGCGGATCGATCGCCGCCTCCGCGCGTGCGCGTCCCGACACGTCGTCCCACAGCTCCGCGCACGGATCTAATAGATAGACCGTGACGTCATTCGCAGACGCCAGATCGGTCAGCGCCTCGAGCTGCGCGCGCGATAGAAACGACACGCCGAACATCGCGAGCGCGCGCTCGATGCGCGGCGGCGGCAACCCCAGCCTGCGCCGCGCCCACGGCAGTGTCGGGACCGGGATGCAGCGCTTGCCGTCGCACCCCGCGCGCTGCATCGCCTCACCGATCAGCACCGCTTGCCAGCGCGCGGTGTCAGCGGCCGCGCCGGCCGGTCCAGCGGCCTCTTCATTCGCAAGCTCGCTCGGCACGCGGCCTTCGACAAGCGCCGGCATCCAGTCGGGGCGAGACAGCGCGTAGTTCCACGCGAGCGTCGCGACGTGCTCGGCGAGCTGCACGCGGCGCGGACCTGCGCGATCACCAGGCGCCGGCGCTGCCGCCAGATACGCCGCTACCGCCGGGAGCTTGCCAACGATCCGATCATCGGCGAGCACCGAGGCGATCGCCGCGGCGAGTTGGCTGCGATCGAGCGCGGTGAGCTGCGCGGCGCGCGCATGGTCGTCGCCGGCCCACGTCGCTTCGAGGAAGGCATCGAACGTGACCAGCTCGAGGCCGGCCGCGATGCCACGCCGCAGCGCGATCTCGCGCGTCAGCCACCGCGAGACGAGGTGGCTACCGACGACGACCTGCGATGGCGCGAACGGATCTGCCGCCGGCAATGCGTCGAGTAGCGCGTCGAGCAAGGCCTCGACGCGGTTGCCATGAACCGCGCGCAGCGCCACTTCACGCTCCGTTGCTCGACGGCACGACCATCCACAGCGCAGCCGGCACGATCTCGAACCGCGCAGGCAACCGGCCGGGTGACTCGCCATCGACATCGAGCTCGACGACCGCGTTCGGATCGACGGGCTCGGCCTCCACGATCCGCGCGCGCCGCGACGTCACCTTGTCCATCGACAGGTGGGTGCCCTCGTAGAGCCGCCGCCCGCTCTTCAATAGATCGCCGAATCCCAAATCGCCCATCGACACCACGTCGAACAGGCCGTCGTCGACCTCCGCGTGCGGCGCGATCTTCATCTTGCCGCCGAAGTAACGCCCGTTCGCGACCGCGACCGTGTTGATCGTCGCTTCGACGCGATCGTTGACGTTGCCGTCGAAGATCAGCTGCACACGCTGGTTCTTGTACGACCACGTCGCGCGCGCGGTCGCCACCGCAAACGACAGCCGGCCGAACTTCTTGCCGCTCTCGTTGACCAAGCGATCGACGACGCCCGACACGCCGAACGACGCGATGTTCGCGAACATACGCAGCTGCTTGGTGCCAGCGTGCGTGGTGAGCTCGAGCTTGCCGACGTCGATGTGCCGCTTGTGATTGGCCTTGATCACCGCGGCGGCGTCGGCGACCTCGACCGGGATGTTCATCGTGCGGCGGAAATCGCCGCCGGTGCCGAACGGGATCAACGCGAAGCTCGCGTTCGGCGCGAGCGGCGCGCCGGTGTCGCTGAAGAAGCCATTGACGACCTCGTTGATCGTGCCGTCGCCGCCGATCGCGACGATGCGCTCCGCGCCCGCCTTCAGCGCCTCGCGGGCGAGCCGGGTGGCATCGCCGGGCCCCTGCGTCACCGCTTCGTCGAATGGGAACGCTCGACCGATCGTCTCGGCGAGCTCGGCCCACCGCTTGCCGAGCCGCCCGCCTTGCGACTTCGGATTGACGATGACGACGGTGCGCGGGTCCACAAGCGACAGTATATCGACGGGGTCTGACGCGGTGCTTGGATTAGCGGCGCAACAGCTTGAACGCGATGTCGCGCGTGCCGACCGTGCGGGAGCACGTCATCCACAACAGCATCAGCGGCTCGAGCAGACGCGCGCTTGCGAGCGGCCCGGCATCGATCGGTTCAAATCCGACGTCGGCGACGAGCTGGCCCACCTGGCGCTTGGCGTCCGCGTTGTCGCCGCAATAGAAGTTCGAGGCTGCAACCCCGCCGTAACTCGGGTTCGCGAGATTCTCGGCGCCCTGCGCGTTGAACGAGCGTACGACGTGCGCCTTCGGGAGCCGCGCCTGCACCTGCTCACCCGACGACGTGGTGTGGCCGTGCTCGAGCGTCATGCCGTCGGGCCCGCGCTTGACGGCGTTCGTCGCGTCGATGACGGTGACACCCGCGAGATCACCCGTGGCCGCGAGCACGCTATCGAGGGCGGCGTATGGCATCGCGAGCACGACAACCTCCGCGCCTTTGACGCTCTCGGCGATCGACGACGCTTTCGCGCCGATCTGGTCGCAGAGCGTCGCGAGCTCCTTGTCGGCGGGGTCGCGCGCTCCGAACGTCACCGCGTGGTTTGCCCGCCGCCACGCACGGGCAAGCCCGCCACCGATGTTGCCGCTGCCGATAATCGCGATCTGCATCCGCGTACCGTACTCCGCTGAAGGTTGCGGATCTGTTCGACCCGCGCGGGATCGCGAGCTACGCAGACCTCGCAGCGCCGGCTTGCTGGTGTGGGGGATGCATGGCTTTCGACTGCGGGAGGACCGTCATGCCGAGCTATTTTCTGATCTATGTCGCGGCCGTCGTGGTTCTCGCGATCGTGCTGCTTGCCCTCAGCCTGTATACCGTGCAGCAGCGAACCGTCGCGATCATCCAACGGCTCGGTAAGTTTATCCGCGAGAGCGGGCCGGGGATCCACGCGAAGATTCCGATCATCGATCGCATCGCGGGTCGCGTGAATCTACGCGTGCAACAGCTCGACGTCCGCGTCGAGACCAAGAGCGAGGACAACGTGTTCGTGCACCTCACCGTCTCGGTGCAGTACTTCGTGCTGCCCGACAAAGTCTACGACGCGTTCTACCGGCTCGAGGACGCGCGCCGGCAGATCACCTCGTACGTATTCGACGTGGTGCGTGCACAGGTTCCGAAGATCACGCTCGACGATGTCTTCGCGAAGAAGGACGACATCGCCGAGGTCGTCAAGGTCGAGCTCTCGCACGTCATGGAGGGCTTCGGCTACGGCATCCTCAAGGCGCTCGTCACCGACATCGAGCCCGACGCGCGCGTGAAGGAAGCGATGAACGAGATCAACCACGCGCAACGCATGCGGGTGGCGGCGACCGAGAAGGGCGAGGCGGATCGCATCCTCAAGGTGAAGCACGCTGAAGGCGATGCCCAGAGCAAGGCGCTGCAGGGCAAAGGCATCGCCGATCAGCGCGCTGCGATCATCGCGGGCCTGCGCGACTCCGTTCACGACTTCCGGCGCACGGTGCCCGGCACCACGGCGCAGGACATCATGAGCATCGTGCTGATCACGCAGTACTTCGACGTGCTGAAAGAAATCGGCGCATCCGCGCGTTCGAACGCGGTGTTCGTGTCGCATTCACCGTCGACGGTCGGCAATCTGACGGAGCAGATTCGCAGCGCGATGATGGAAGCGAACCAGATGACCACGGCGCCGCCGGAGGATGGTCAACCCCGACGCCGGCCGTCGTAGCCGTACGCTAACTGCCGCCGAGCGCGCGATCGATCTTCGTCTTCAGCTCGACGTACTTGCGTAGGAAGTCGTAGTGCTTCTCGCGGAACGCCTGCGTGTAGCGGCGCTCCTTGCTCTTTGCACGCCAGGCGTCGGCGAGCTCGTCGAGCCGGCCGATGAGCTGTTTCGGATCGTTGAACGGCTTCAGGATCGCGCGGCTACCGGTCGCATCGATCAGGTTGACGTGGCCGTTGTCCGATGGGCCGAGGAACGTCAGCACCACTGTATCGGGACGCTGGCTGCGGATCGTCTTCGCGATTGTCTTCGCCGGTAAGTCGCTGACGTCTTCCGCGATCATCGCGTAGTGGAACTCGGCCATGCTGATCCGATCGAGCGCCTCGCCGCCCGACGACGCGTGCACGAACCCGAACCCCTTCGCCTTCGCTTGCTCCATCGTCTGCACGAAGTCTTCGACCTCATCGACGACGAGCACGCGCAGCTCGTCGACGTTGACCATGCGCGAGTGATCGCGGCCCGCGATCTTGTCGTCGGCGTCGATCGCACGGCGCTCGGCGTCCATGAAGCGCTCGAGGAACTCGTCGTACACTTTGCGCACCTCGGCGAGCACGCTATCGACTTCGCGCTTGCCGACCGATCGCCCGGCCGCGGCGAGCACCCGCTCTTTCAAGTACGCGACCGATTCGGGCGCCTTGAGGATCAGGTCGACTGCACCCGCGCGCACCGCCTCGACCGCATCCTCGTACGAGCGGCGCGGCGTCAGCGCGACGATCATCGTCGTCGGCGACCTGCGCTTGATCTCGCTGATTGTCGCGATACCGGCGCCTGGCGATGGCGTGTCGATGTCGACGAGCGCGACCGAAAAGAACTGGCGGTCGATCAATGCGAGCGCGCGCTCGGCCTCGGCCACCGTGGTCACGTGCAGCTTCGCTTCCGCCAACAGCTGCGTGATGCCGGCGTGGACGCGCTCGTCCCCGTCGAGCACCAGCACCTCGACACCGACGAGCGCAGCATGCGAACCGGAATGCACTGTCCGTTGCGATTCGGTGGTCATGACATCACTGGTAGTTGAACGGTCTCACCAAGTTGATCGCCGCGCCATTGTGCGCGGACACTCTCCACGTCGAAATCACGGTGACGAGGCAGCGAGCGAGCTCGCCGTCGCCCGTCGTGTTCTCGACGGCAGCCGCGTTGACCACGTGGCCGTCGAAGCGGACCTGAAACGCGATCTGGATCGCGCCCTGCGCGGGATTGTCGGCCGCGCACTTCGCGAGCGCAGCTTTGGACTTCGCTGCCTCGGCATCGATCTCCTTCGCTGTGTCGGGATACGGATCTTGTGGCGACGTCGGCACCGAATCTACGCGTTTGGGCTCGGCGTCGGGCTTGGTGACCGGTTTGTCGGTCGGCTTGTCGGCTAGCTTGTCGGCCGGCTTGTCGGTTGGCTTCGTGCCGAGTTTGTCGGCGGGCGTGTCGCCCGGCTTCGTGCCGAGCTTGTCGGCGGGCTTGTCGGTCGGCTTCGTCGCCGCTTTGTCGGCCGGCTTCGTCGCGAGCTTGTCGGCGGGCTTGTCGTTCGGCTTCGTCGCCGCTTTGTCGCCTGACTTGTCGCTCGATTTGTCCGTTGGCTTGGCGGTCGTCACGAGCGACTTCGCTCCCGACGGCTCGCGTTGCTTCGCACTGTCCTTCGGCGCTTCGCGTGCGGCGGCACCCGCGGGCGCGGGCGCAACTGGCTCGACGCGCGCAGCGGGCTCGACCGCGGCTGCTTGCGTGGGTGCTTCTGCCGGCGCGGGCAGCTCGCTCTTCTTCTCGACCGGCGGCGGCTCTGCCTTTTTCACTTCCTTGTCGGCGAGCCCCTTGCTGAGCAGCACGCCGCCTCCGGCCGCAAGCCCGATATCGATCAGCAGCACGAGCACGATCAAACCCATCGGTCGGCGCGGCGGTACCGCGATCGATCCCGACGCGCTCGACACGTACGGCTTCGGCGCCGGGCGTGGTGCCTGCGACGGTGGTTTGCTCACCGGCGTCTGCGGACCACCCGCGGCATACGGCGACGGCTGCGACGGTGCGCGCGCGACCGAGCCGGGAGGTGGCGTCGACACGACCGATTGTGGCGGGATCGACGGCGGCGCATACGACACCGGACCTTTCGCCGCGGGTCTGGCGCCAGTCGGCGCTGCGCTCGACTGCGGATACGGCGCGTTATCGTCGATCTTCGCGGTCGGCGCGAGCCGTTGCTCGCCGCTCGCGGGTTGACGCGCACCACAGCCACCGCAGAACCGTGAATCCGGCGTGTTCTCGGTGCCGCAGGTGACGCAACGCATCCCGCTATCAGGGTAACGCAGCAATGGTGGTCTGCAAAATCGCCATTCCCGGTTCAAATCCGGGTGGCAGCTGCAGAGAACCCCCCAGCGTTGCGGTGTGTTGGCTTCCTCAAGGCGAGCTGTTTCGTCGCGGTAGCGAGCAGTCGTCAGCCGCGGCGCAAGTCTCGCTCTCCGTGAGCGCCGCATTCCAGATCCGCAACCGATCGAGCCGTCCGACGAATGGGGCCGGACCGGCCTGCCCCACCGGCGCATTGCCCGCGATCGCGGCCGCACCGATTTCCGGCGGCGGCGGGCTTTGTGGGTCGGAGCCCTCCGCCTGGCCCGCGACGAAGACCTGCAGAACCGAGCCATCGTAGACGCATGCGACATGAAGCCATTCGCCGATCGTTGCCACCTGAAAGCTGACCGGAGTTTGCGACGCGTTGATCCTGCATCCGACGCGCCCCCTGGAATCGAGGTACAGCGCCCAATGCTGGTCGTAGTCGAAGATGATCTGCTCGATATCGAATCGCCCCGGTCGAATCCACGCATCGATGGAGTAGATCTCGCGGGGCAGCACCGGCGTGACGATATCGAGCCGGCTCGTGTCCGTGGTCTCGACGGCCTGGCCATCGAAATCGGAGACAAACCTGACGTTGCTGACCGTCGCGTCGTTGGAGTAGCCGGAGTGATCGCGTGCATCGCCGGCGAACGTGTAGCAGGCGGTGAGCCGCGGATCGCTCGGGCACGCCGCGGGAAAACGTTGTTCCTCGAAGTGCGCACGGCCACACCCAGCGCCGCACACGACGAGCCATGCGATCTCCGAGCGCACGATGCGATGATAACCCGGTCATGGGCCCGTCCATCGCCGCCACCGACGGCGACAGGTGCACGCACGCGTCGCACCGTGTTGCACTCGACGCGCTTCTGTCGATCTAGGTGTTTCTGTCCCCATCGACGGCCTTGCCGGGCGAAACTAGTCCTACTCGATGCGCTGCTTGGTGTTGCTCCTTTGCACGTGTGCTTGCAAGCAGATGTTCGGACTCGACGACCCCTCGCTCGCGGACGGCGGCGCCGGCGACACGAAGGTGCTCGATGCGGGTTTGTGCTGGAGCGTCCCGGAGGTCGCGATCGCCTTCTGCCTCGCCGAGCCGCTCACCGGTAGCAAGACGATCCAGCTCTCGACGATGTTCGATACGGACGCGAGCGACAACGGGTTGCTCTCATGTGCAGACACGAATAGCCCGGCGCTCTGCGTGATCGCCGCTGACACGATCACGATCGGAGCATCCGGCACGCTCGCCGCGACGGGCTCGCGCCCGCTCGTGATGGTCGCGCATACGATCGTCGTCGACGGCACCATCGATGTCGCAAGTCATGCCGGCGATGGCGGCCGTCCCGCCGCCACCGGTCCCGGCGCCGATGCGACCGACTGCATTGCTGGCGAGACGGCGATCCAGAGCGGCGGCGGGCACGGCGGCAGCTTTGGCACGATGGGAGGAAATGGCGGCGATCAACAAGGCGAAGTCGAGAGCGGTGCGAAGGCGAGCCCTGCGCAGCTGGTCGTGAGCTTTCGGGGCGGTTGTCCCGGTGGCGGTGGTGGCGGCTCCGGAGCGATCCTGCCCGGAGGAACATTACTTCGCGGCTCGGGTGGTGGTGCGATCGCGCTGCTCGCGTCGACGATGATCCACCTCGGCTCCGCGTCCGTGATCAATGCAAGCGGCGCGGCCGCAGGCGCAACGGATGTCGGCAGCGGTGGCAGCGGTGCGGGCTCCGGCGGAATGATCGTGTTCCAAACGTCATCGATCGCGGCGCAGGGCAGCCGGATCTTCGCGAACGGCGGAGGAGGAGCTGGTGGTGGAAGCGAGACGCAGGCGGGCCAAGCCGGATCCGAGTCAATGATCGCCTCGGAGGGCGGCCAAGGCGGCCAAGGTGCTATCGGTGCGGGTCGGGGTGGCGTCGGATACCCCGGGCTCGTGACGGAGGGCAGCCCCGGCACTTCGAACATGGGGGGCGGTGGTGGCGGCGGCGGCGGCGCAGGCGTCATCCGCGTGTACGGCGGCGCGACGTTGGCTGGCGCGATCGTGTCTCCGTCGCCGAACTAAGCGCAGCACACGCGCGCGCAGTGAAAATCCCGCGCCGGCTCGCTGCACGCGTCGTCGCGACGTTCCGCTCCGCGGCGCCCGAGGTTCGGACGCCGGCTACGCCGTTCGCGACAGGTCGGCCACTTCTCGACATGTGGTCCCTGCGTCACCGTTCATTCACGTTCGGCAGCGCGTATAGTCTTCTATCGTGGGCTTTCTCATCGGTGTGGTGGTGACCCTGAGTATCGTTGGGTGCGGCCGCTTGGGCTTCGCTCCGTCAGGTGGCTCGAACGAAGTCGACGATTCCCGAGTCGATGATGGTTCGAGCTCCGATGCGACGAGCGCCAGCGACGCTGCTGTGCAGGCGGTGAGCTGTAGTGGCCTGCCGGAGAATTGCGGACCCAGTGGAAACGGATCGTGCTGCGACAGCGCGGCCGTACCCGGCGGCACGTTCTATCGCAGCTACGACACAGCGAGCGACGCCGCGTTTCCGAGCATGGCGAATCCGGCGAGTGTCAGCGCGTTTCGCCTCGACATGTACGAGGTCACGGTGGCGAGATTCCGACAATTCGTCACCGCCGGCATGGGCACGCAGAGCAACCCTCCTGTCGCGGGGAGCGGCGCGCATCCGAACCTGCCGGGAAGCGGCTGGGACGCGAGCTGGAACGTGAGCCTCGCCGCCGACACCACCGCGCTGATCGCGGGGATCCATTGCACGGCCCAATTCGAGACCTATACCGACGCTCCGGGTGCGAACGAGAACCGGCCGATGAACTGCCTCAGCTGGTACGAGGCATTTGCGTTCTGCATCTGGGATGGCGGTTACTTGCCCACCGAAGCGGAGTGGAATTTTGTTGCGAGTGGAGGCGGCGAGCAGCGTGCGTTCCCGTGGTCGAGCCCGGCATCCTCGCTCACGATCGATGATTCGACGTATGCGAGCTATGACGTCGGCGCTCCGCAGAAGTGCATGGGAGATGGCGTCAGCGGGTGCTCGATGAGCGACCTTGTTCCCGTCGGCAGTAAGTCCGCAGGCAACGGCAGATGGGGCCACGCGGATCTCGCCGGCAACACGTTCGAACGTGTGCTCGACTGGAATGCGGGATACATCAACCCGTGCAACGACTGCGCGAACCTCGGTCCTGGAACCGATCGTGTATTGCGCGGCGGATCGTACAGCGATCCACTGAGTTGGCTGCGCACCGGCGAGCGCGACTTCGATGTGCCCACGACTCGGTTCGACAACGTCGGCGTACGTTGCGCCCGGCCTCTATGATCTGTGGCTACGTCGGCTCGTTACAACTTCGAGCCGGGTAGCACGAGCATCTTCACCGCGAGCGTATCGCCGGCGACCGGGATGCGCTCATACGGCTGCGCCGAAGACGGACACGTAGCGTGTTTGTGCCGAATCGATCTCGCTCGACGATAGGACACCGTTGTCGTCGGTATCGACACCCGCTTCGAACTTCATGCCGCCCGCGCCGCAGTTACCTCCGATCGGCTCGACCGTCGTTACGACGAGTGTGTTGTGGCCCGAGCCAGGATTTCCCATGGTCCCCATCTCACCCATCACACCTTGGGGTCCAGGAGGACCGGGCTCACCGGTGGAGCCGGATTCCAAGTGCTGCTAGAACGACAAACAAGACAGCGCTTCATGAGTCCTCTCCCCTGCACCGACGCGCGGATGCTTATCGAAATCGTACTACGCCAACAGGGCGAGCAGGTCCTCGAAGAACTGCCGACACAGACCTTTTGCCGACCACAGCCCGACGTCGATGTCGTGTCGAGGTGGGCGAGGCCGTTCGTCGCGAGCCGGGTTATCGCGCCGTCCGCAGCCACTCGCGGATCGACGGCAGGATCACCGCACGCTCCGCGATACACTGATCGATCTGCTCGATCCGCTCGCGCATGAGCTTCGGCCCGCCCGCGACGTTGCTGAAGTGCGTCTGCAAGAACTGCACGGCGGCATCGCGCTCGGCGGCCTCGCAGGTCCAGATCCCGTAGGTCAAGTAACCCGCGAGCGAGTCGCCGGTCGGAAGCCGCGCCAGGATGGCCGCGATGTTCGCGCGCATCCATCGATCGAGCTGTCGCCGCGATGCCGGGCGCTGCGGCGCGAAGATGAAGCCGTTGAATAGATCCCTCGGCGTTAGCTTCGGATCGAAGATGACCGGGAACGTGGCCTCGGCGCGCTTCGGATCTTCGATCTGCGCGAGCGCGCTGAGGAGCGCGACCTTGGCCGCTTGATCGGCCTCGACGAGCATGTCGGCACGGACCCGGTCGGCGACCGTCTGATCCACGCGTGCTGCGATCGGTAATACGAGGTCGCGCGCGCTCTCGGGCAGCTCGCGATAGCGCTTCGCGAGGTCGATCGCCTGCTTGACGATCTTCGGGTCGTCGGCGTTCGCCGCGATACGCACGAGCATGCCGCGCGTGGCCTCGGCATCGAAGCCTTCGCCCTTCGACGGGAGGAAGCCGCGTTGCTTCGCGAGGGGACCGAACTGCTTGCGCGTCCATGCCGCGAGCTTCGGTGCGAGGTCGGGCGTCACGGCGTTGTTCAACGCGGCGGTCGCACTCCACGCCAGCTCGATGCTGAACCGATCACCTGCTGCAACGAGCTTCGGAACGAACGAGACGAGCAAGCTCACCGGCAGCTTGCCCTGCGAAACCTGTGCGCGTACGTCCTCGAACACGGCGCGTCGCTCAGCCGCAGTGAGGTGCGGCCACGCGCGATCGCGCAACGCGATCGCCCCGGCTTTGTCCAGCGCGACGTAGTAGTAGCCGGCACTGTTCGCGTTCAACATTGCCCACCCCGGGCACGATGGCAGCGCGAGCTCGTTGCCATCGAGCATCGCGCACGTCTCGGCGCGCTTGCCCGCCTGCTCGAACACGATGCACATCGGCACCTGCCACGGTACGGTCGTCGTCGCCGGCGCCGCTCCGGGCTTCAGGTAACGACGCTGCGTGATCGCGATGCGCGGTTTGCCGTCGCAGGTGATGCGGCCCGAGAGCACCGGCAAGCCGGGTTGCTCGAGGAACGTCTTCATCGAGCTGGCGAGCGGCTTTTGGGTCTGCTTCTCGATCGCCTTCACGAAGTCGTCGAACGTCGCGTTGCCGTGCGCGTGCGCGTTCAAGTACGCCGTGAGGCCGCGCCGAAACGTCTCGGGGCCGACGTAGTGCTCGTACATGTCGAGCACCGCCGATCCTTTGACGTAGGTGATGATGTCGTATGCGCCCTCGATCTGGTTCTGGCTGGTGATCGGTTGGCGGACCGAATGCGCAGACGCCTGGACGTCGGCCCAGAACGCGTACCTTCGATAGCTTGCGCTGTCGGCTTCCTGCCAGCTCGGCTCGAACGCGGTCGTGGCCTTGTTCTCGATCCACGTCGCGAACGCCTCCTTGAGCCACGTATCGTCCCACCACGTCGGGGTCACGAGATCGCCGAGCCACTGATGCGCGATCTCGTGACTGACGAGGGTCACTGCATCGCGCAGGCGCTGCCACGACGGGCTATCGCCGAGTGCCATGTTCAAGCCGTCGACGGAGATGAGTCCGGCGTTCTCCATGGCGCGTCCGCCCGACATCAGGACGACCATGTCGAGCTTGCTGTACGGATACGGAACGCCGAAAAATTCCACGAAGAAGTCGACGAGCTTGGGCAGCGCATCGGCCATCACCTTCGTCTGGGGGTGCGTGCCGCGCGGCGTGACGATGCGCAGTGGCACGCCTGCCTTCGATTTGCCCAGGTCGACGATGTCGAAGGGGCCGACGCCGAACGCGACCAAGTACGACGGCAGCGGCTTGGTCTCGGCAAACGTGGTGCGCGTGCTGCCGTCGGGCAGCGGCTTCGTTTCGATCGCCTCGGTGTTCGACACCGCGATGTTGCCGGCCGGCGATTCGATCGTCAGCTGCCACGGCGTCTTACGATCGGGCTCGTCGATACATGGAAACGCACGGCGCGCGTGAAGCGGCTCGAATTGCGAGTGCACGTACGCCGTGTCCAAGTGTTCTTGGCGAAACACGCCGTAGATGCCCTTCGCGTCGACCTTGCCTTCGTACGCGAGCTGGATCGTCGTGGGACCGCCGCGAAAGCCGCCGCGCAACTCGATGCGATCACCGTGGTTCTGCAACGTCTGTGGCGCGCTGCCCGCGTAGCTCGAGACCGACCACTTCGTGATCTCCAAGTCTCGAGCGTGGAGCCAGATCGCATTCGAATCGCGCTCGAGATCGCCCACGATCGTCAGCTCGCCGCGAAACGTCGGCTTCGCAGGATCGATCCACAACGTCGCGGTGTAGCGCGTCGGCATGAACACACGCGGCATGCGCAAGCCGCGGCCATCCGGCTCGTAACCAACGAGGCTCGGTTGCTCCTGCGGCCGTTGCGTCACCGCAACATCGCGCGGTGCAGACTTGCTCGTGCACGCAACGACAACCGACAAGATCACCCAACGCATCGGAGCTTCGCTCGCGGTCGAGGGTAGACGCAGAACGCGAGACCCGAGCGTCGCCGTTGCCGTCGTGCAGACGGTGCCGGCGGGCTGATGACGGGCGTGATCACTGTGCATGGCTGGTAGAGTTGGGTGGTCGCGAATGTGATCGGCAAAATCGCAGTAGGGCGTTAAGGTCTGCTCGACGCGCGGAAGGCGCACCTGTCGAACATTCGGCACTTCCGACGTCGTGTGACCATCACGCATCCCGTGAAGTAGCTGGTAATCCACGGACGCGCGGTGGCATCGGGATTGCTGTCGGACGGCAGGCCTATGCGAACAAGCCTAATGTCCCTCATCACTGTCATCGGCATGTCTGCCTGTGCCGCCGAGGATCCCGCGCCCGTCGACCACACCGTGATGTGGACACTCGAGAACGTCAACGCTGAAGCGTGTACCTCGCTCGAGCTCTACATCCATGGACCTGACATCCGTCAGTCGCTGCCGTGCACGACGACGACAACGACGTTCCAATGGATGACCGACGATGTTCCGGTGAGCGTCGAGCTGAACGCGATGTACTGGGCGATTCCGTTTGGCTGCGAGTCGATGTCTTGTTGGCAGCAGCGGTCGATGGCTGGCGCGGATGCGGAGTTCGACGAGACGAGCGAATCGACGCAGCTGCAGCTCGAAAAGATCATGCAGTCGCCGTTCTGACAACGTCGATCGAGGATCCGCGTTTTACGACTCGCGGATCTGCGTGGCGCGCGGCAATCGCGCACGCGGCTCGCGCAGAGCGCCATCGAGCTTCTCGTGTGCATCGGTGGCTGACGCTTCCGGAACCATCACGATCGCCGGGGCCCACGGCCCGAAGAACGCGAGGAGCGTGCGCACGTTCGCAGCCTGAATGTGAAAGCGAACGCCGGCGGCACCGAGCACGCGCTCGACGACACCGATGCGTTGGATCTGATGCAGCATCGCGATCGGTACGAGCCGTTCGCGATGCGCACGCGCGCCGTCGATCATGTCGAGCAGAAGTGCAGTCGCGATCATCGCCATCAACGGATCAGCGAGCCGCGAAGCGTGCTGGTACTCGATCGTGTACGGGAGTGATCGCAGGTGGGCGTTCCAGATGTCGGTCACGTACGCGATCCAACCGAGCGCGGTGAGTGTTGCGAGCAGAGCCGTGGAGACCAGCGTCGCGCGCCACCAGGTCGAGCGCGACGGCGGCGCGCCTCCGGACTGCATCGACGTGCGCTCGAGCAGCGACGGGCGCGCGAGGATCCACGACCAGATGACGGCGAACGGGATCACGCATGCGACAGACAGCCACAGCGATCCGCGTGTCGAATCGATCCACACCGGTAGCGAGCCGGCGAGGCCGAGCGTCGATAGCGCTGCGACGATCGCCGCGGGACCGCCGGAATCGTTTAGCGCCATCAGGCCCGACGACGGCATGCGCAACGAAGACTCGCGCTCGTTCGTGCGCAGTCGCCAGCGCAGCACGCACCACGTGAACAGCATCATCACCGCCAGCACGGCGATCCCGATGAAGCGTGTCCGATCGAGCCACGCAGGCAGTGCATTCGCTTCGACGAGGAGGGGCCGGCCGATCTCCAGCAGCCAACCCGAGACGATGAGGACCGCGTATCCATTGGCGAGCCCGTGCACGCTGATGATCCCGGCGAGCAGCGCGAGCAGCATCGTGCCCGCGGCGAGTGTCACCATGGTGAGTAGCTCGAAGCGGAGGCCTGGATTGATGACCACCTCCGCGCCGGTGCGAACCAGGAGCTCCATGTGCTGCGCCGCCACGTAACCTTGGGCAAGCGCCAACAAGACCGCGAGCAGCGCCGTTACCTGGCGTAGCCGAACGCGACCTGCTGGATCGTGTCGGCGCCAGCGCCACCGAGGCACGATCAACGCGACGAGCTCGACGATCGCAAACGCGACGAGGATCGGTGTCACGCTCAAGCCAATGACGGTGCCGTCGCTCGCGGACTGCCCGCGCATCACGACGTTCGCCATCTCGATGTCGTTGATATCGGGCAACGCGATGTTGCTGCCGATCAGCAGCGCAGTCGGTCCGGCGAGCGTGACGAACAGGCGACCGAACGGAAACTCGCCCGCCACGCGCGGCGGCCTCGCGCGCCACATCGGCCGGTTCGTGCGCACGACGAGCCAGCACAGAAGGCCAAAGCCAAGACCTGCGAGGACGCCGAACAGCGCGCGCCCCAGCCACTCTTGAACACGTACGTCGGCGGCCGGAAACCATCGCGTCCCGACGACCGAGCCGCCGCGCGCCACAGCGCCACCCTCGAGGGCACTCGCGAGGACCTCCGCTTCCTGTTCTATATCCGCCGGCTCATTCCCTCCCATCGAGATCCAGAGGTGGCCTTGACAGATCGGGCCATTGATTATCGGCGCCGATCGGATCCGCCCACCTAACACCGTTGCGACCTTGTGGCCGACGACGCGTCGGCTGACCTCGCAGAATTTCGCGGCGCCGTTTGTGGTGTCATTGCGGCGGTAGCAGTCGGGAAGCTCGAGCCCGACGGGCGGCTGCAATGGTGACAAGAGGGGTGGCGCATCGCCGAGCCCAACTTCGTCCGCAACGTCGGCCGTGCACGGCGCTCCGGTGAGGTCGACGACCACGGCGGGACGATTCGTATATTGGTCGTATGTCTGTCGTGCGGAACGGACGTCGAATCCGTCGAGCACGATCTCGGACGCCAACACGTAGGTACGCCAATACGTTTCGACGACGTTCCGCGAGCGTTCCGTGACCTGCTCGAACTGGATCTCGGAACCGGCCGGTACCTTCACGCCGCGTGTCGCCGCTGCGGCGATCGTCCTCTCCAGGTCGCCGCGCGACGGCGAGCGCAAGAACGTATCTTCGTGGCGCTCGCCGTTGTCCGTTTGCCATTCATCGGTATCGAGCTCGACACCGGGCAACGCGAACGGTTCGAGCTCGCGCGCGAATCCGGTCTCGAGCACCTCGTGGACTGCAAGGCCGCCGTTCGCAAGCACGTCCACGAGATCAGGAATGCGCCTCTTGTCGACCTGGAAGAAGTCGAGGACGAACGCGCCTGCGATGCACGGAGGCGGATCGCTTGCACGACAGCGACGCACGTCCGCGCCCGCGGCCGCCGTGTTGTGGAACGACGTCAACCCAGCCGGCGGCTGATAGATGACCCGCACGCCGCCGACTCGCTCGACACCCGTCACGCCGCCGAACCACGCGACGAC